>CALHFG010000129.1 GCA_938029215.1 uncultured Acidimicrobiales bacterium
ATGGTGGCCAAGATCGAGGCGAAGGGCGGCTTCAGCGCCTTCGCCGATCACACCACCTGGCGCCAGCAGCTTTCCGGCTGGCAGGAGAAGTTCCCGATCACCTACGAGCAGTCCGCCCCCGGCGAATATCTCAAGCCCCAGTACGTGCTCGAGCGGCTCCGGGATCTGTCGCCGAAAGACACCATCGTCGCCTCCGGCGTCGGCCAGCACCAGATGTGGGCCAGTCAGTACTGGACGTTCGATCACCCGTACACCTGGATCAATTCCGGTGGGCTCGGCACCATGGGGTTCTCCATTCCCGCCGCCATTGGGGCAAAGGCGGCATTCCCAGATCGAATGGTCTGGGCCATCGATGGTGATGGCTGTTTCCAGATGACGGCCCAAGAGCTGATCACCGCGGCGGTCGAGAAGATCCCGATCAAGGTGGCGCTGCTGAATAACGCCTACCTCGGCATGGTTCGCCAGTGGCAGGAGCTCTTCTACGACGAGCGCTACTCGGAGGTGCACTTTGGCCACGACATGCCCGATTATGTGAAGTGGGCCGAAGCCATGGGATGTGTGGCGTTCCGTGTTGAAAGCGTCGAAGAGGTTCCGGCCGCCATCGCTAAGGCGAACGAGATCAACGACCGACCGGTCGTGGTCGAGTTCCGCTGCGTGGAGAGCGAAAAGGTATTCCCGATGGTCGCCGCCGGCGGGAGCAACGACGACATCATCGTTGACCCAAGCCAACGCGAAGCTCAAGAACGCCTAAACAACAATGCTTCACCGAACCCAGGGAGCCAGTCATGACCCGCCCCGGAGATCTTTCTCATCACACACTGTCGGTTCTCGTAGAGAACAAAGCTGGCGTCCTCGCCCGCGTTGCCGATTTGTTCGCCCGTCGCGGCTACAACATCGTCAGCCTGGTGGTAGCTCCGACCAACGACGCACGCTTCAGTCGGATCAGCATCGTGGTGGATGTCGAGTCCGCTCCGCTGGAGCAGATCGTGAAGCAGCTCTTCAAACTGGTCAACGTTGTCGAAATTCAGGAACTCAGTCCCGACGCGAGCGTCGAGCGCGAATTGATGATCGCCACGATCCGCAGTGCGGTGGACCGCAGCAAGATCATCGAGCTCGTCGGTGTTTTCGATGCCAGAATCCTGGCGGTGAGCGAAGACAAGATCACCGTAAGCCTCGAGGGTCGTCCGGACAAGATCGATGACTTCGAGAATCTGCTGCGAGGCTATGGAATCGACGACGTGCAGCGCACGGGCCGGATCGCGCTTCCCAAGATCACCCATTCGGTCAGAACGCCGATTACCTCGGCCGCACCGTAACGACCGTCGATCGCAAGATCTGTATCGAAGTACGTCCTGTCCGCCGTATCCTTTGGCGGGCAAACCAGCAAAAAGGGAACTACAGCAATGGCAGCAAACATGTACTACGAAGCCGACTGCGACCGCTCTGCGATCGCCAACCGCAAGGTTGCAATCCTCGGCTACGGCTCGCAGGGGCACGCCCATGCTCTGAATCTGAAGGAGTCCGGTATCGACGTACGCATCGGCCTTCGCAAGGATTCTGGGTCGGTAGACAAGGCGAAGTCTGAAGGCCTCAAGGTGCTTCCTATCGCCGACGCCGTTGCCGAAGCCGACGTGATCATGATGCTGCTGCCCGACACCACGATGGCCGAGGTGTACGAAGCCGACGTTGCGCCCAACCTCGACGACGGCGATGCTCTGTTCTTTGCCCACGGATTCAACATCCGCTTCGACCTCATCACGCCACCGGCTGGCGTCGATGTTTGCATGGTCGCTCCGAAGGGTCCCGGCCATCTTGTTCGTCGTACCTACACCGAAGGCGGCGGTGTGCCCGCCCTTATCGCAGTTGAGAACGACGCCACCGGCGGCGCGAAGGCCCTTGCGCTCGCCTATGCCGACGCGATCGGTGGTGCCCGCGCGGGAATCATCGAGACCACCTTTACCGAAGAGACCGAAACCGACCTGTTCGGCGAGCAGGCCGTCCTCTGCGGCGGCACCACCGCCCTCGTGCAAGCCGGATTCGAGACCCTCATCGAGGCTGGCTATCAGCCCGAGGTTGCCTACTTCGAGTGTCTGCATGAGCTCAAGTTGATCGTGGACCTCATGTACCAGGAAGGCATCGCCGGGATGCGATACAGCATCTCCGATACCGCCGAGTACGGCGACCTCACCCGTGGTCCCCGTGTCGTCAACGCCGAGACCAAAGCCGAGATGGGCCGTATTCTCACCGAGATCCAGGACGGCACGTTTGCTTCCGAGTGGGTTGCTGAAGGCCGTGGCGGCCGTGAGAATTTCCATGCTCTCGAAGATGCTGGCAAGACCCACCCCATTGAAAAGGTTGGCGCCAAGCTCCGCGAGATGATGCCGTTCATCAACGCTGGCACCACCAGTGTTCGCTCCACCTCGGGTGGTCAGGGATAGTTCTCTTCCCGTTCGGGAGCAGCTCCGGCGGGGTTCGCTCCTTGGCGTGACCCTGCCATCAGCGCGACAGTACCCTCGCGGCCGTGGATAACAACCGAGCAATCGAAGCAGTGGTGTTCGACATGGGTGGGGTGATCGTGGAGCTCGGCCCGATCACCGACATCCTGGGCGAGGACCCTATGCCCCCGGAAGAGTTCTGGTCGGCCTGGTTGACGAGCGCGGCCGTGCGCCAGTTCGAGATGGGGCAGTGTTCGGTCGAGCACTTTGGCGAGCGATTCGTAGCCGAGGCGGGGCTGAAGTTGTCTCCAACACAAATGGTCGAGCAATTCCGTTCGTGGCCAAAGGGTCTGTTTCCCGGCGGTGCGGATTTGGTGCGTTCGGTGAACGTGGAGGTGGCGGTGCTGAGCAACACGAACGCGCTTCACTGGGAGAACCAGCTGGACGCGGAAGAGGTGCAGTCACTATTCGCTCGCACATACCTGAGTTACCAACTCGGTTTGGCAAAACCCGACGCCGACATGTTTGAACACGTCGTTGCCGACCTGGCACTGCCGGCCGATCGCATCCTGTTCCTGGACGACAACCAACTGAACGTCGACGGGGCGCGAGCGGCTGGAATGCGGGCCGAAGTTACCAAGGGCATCGAACCCGCTCGTGCCGTGCTCGCCGGCCTCGGTCTCCTGGACTAGCGGCAGGGTTTCGTTCATAAACGACGCTTTTGCACAGTGTGCGAACTGGCAGTTAACAGACTGGAAACAATCCGGAAACACGATTGGGCAACGCGCCCAACACACTGCTGCCAGTGAACGGTGATAACGCGTGGATCCTGACGTCGGCTGCCCTGGTGCTCTTTATGGTGCCAGGCCTAGCACTCTTTTATGGGGGCATGGCTCGCAGCAAGAACATGCTGAACATGCTGATGATGAACATGGTGTGTCTGGGCATCGTGCCCGTGTTCTGGATCGTGATCGGGTACACACTGTCCTCCACGGGATCCAATCCATACATCGGATCGTTTGAGGCCTTCTTTCTCGCCGACGTACCCCGCGATGATCTACGAGACATCTTCTTTGCCCTGACGTTTGCGTCGATCACGCCGGCTCTGATCTCGGGCGCCGTCGCCGACCGCATGAAATTCAGTGCGTGGGTCGTATTCGTGCCGGTCTGGATGCTGTTGGTCTTCGTGCCCGCATGGGCATGGGTCTTCCGGCCAGGTACTGGCTTCCTCATCGAAAGAGGAAGCCTCGATTTCGCCGGGGGAACCGTGGTCCATGTGGCCGCGGGTGCCGCTTCCCTCGCGCTTGTCTTGGTGCTCGGAAACCGTCGTGGCTGGCCCGAGCAACCGCTGCTGCCCCACAACCTGCCCTTCACCATGATCGGTGCTGGCATCCTTTGGTTCGGGTGGTTCGGATTCAATGCGGGGTCGGCCTTCGCCGCCGACGGCATCGCCATTCAAGCCTTCGCAAATACCTTCACCGCGGGCGCAGTAGCCATGCTGTCGTGGCTCGCGGTCGAGCGAATCGTAGACGGCCATGCAACATCACTGGGTGCCGCATCGGGCATCGTCGCCGGGCTCGTCGGGATCACCCCGGGCGCAGGGTTCATGGGCATCCACGGAGCGATGGGCGTTGGGCTTGCGGCGGGAGCCATCTGCGCACTTGCGGTGAGGGTGAAGTTCAAGGTCGGTATCGACGATGCGCTCGACGTCGTCGGGGTCCACATGGTCGGTGGGCTCGTCGGCGGTCTGTTGATCGGTGTCTTCGCCAGCCCGAGCGCGGTTGGGGCCGAGTTTGAAGGTGGCCTCGTCGAGGGCGACGGCGCGGGCCTGTTGCTGGAGCAAGCGTTCGCCAATGTGGTCGTGGGTGTCTATTCGTTTGTGGTGACGTTCGGAATCGCCTACGTGATGAAGGCCTTCATGGGTATCCGGGTGGACGCCGACGACGAACAACAAGGTTTGGACCTCAGCCAGCACGCTGAGCAGGCCTACAGCTGAGTTCCGTACATTTCGCCTAGGGGATCGCTGATCAGCTCGATCCGTTCGTGGTCGGGCCCCTCAAAGTACATCGACGAGCCTGAGATCACTTCGACAGCAACGTCGGCGGCGAGCAGACGATCTCGTGCGGCCTCCCAGCGATCCCTCTCAACCGAGATCGCAACATGGTGCAGGCCGCCAAGAACTTCCGCGAACGGTGCGAGATCGAGTCCAGGAAAGTCGAAGAACGCAAGGTAGTTCCCGTTGCCGACGTCGAAGAAGAAGTGGGTCGAGTCGGTGTAGTCCCGGTTCTCGAACAGTTCGGTCAACGGGAAGCCCAGCAAGCCTTGGTAGAACTCGATCGTCGTTGCGACGTCGCTGCATATTAACGCCGCGTGATGGATGCCGCGGCCCGTTGTCCCCGAGCGCTCGGATGCGGGGTGAAGATAGCGAGAGCGGAGCTCATTCCATTCGTGGCTTCGGGTTGATTCCTCAGGGGGCATCGGACAATCACCTCCTCACCGGTGTAGTAGCTCGCATCGCAGTAGTACAAATCGGAACTATTAGAAGCAGTTGAGTTGGAGACCGTTGCTCGGTGCGGCCTGCCTAGTGGTCTTCGAGCGTGCCGGTGAAAACGCCGATGTAGGGCAGGTTGCGGTACAGCTGGGCGGCATCGAGCCCGTAGCCGATGACGAAGTCGTGCGGGATTTCAAAGCCAATGTGATCCACTGCCGGCTCGGCCACCCGGCCCTCTCGCACCGTGAGTGAACAAACCGAGACCGAAGCTGCACCTTGTTTCTCGAAGTGATCGAGCAGGTACTTCATCGTGAGGCCAGTGTCGACAATGTCTTCCACCAATACGACGTGGCGCCCTGCAGCGGGCGTGTCGAGGTCCTTGACGATCTTGACCACGCCGCTGGTTTCGAGCGCATCGCCGTAACTCGACACGATCATGACGTCAAACTGGACTGGTCCCGGATAGGCCTTGAGCAGGTCGGCAACGAAGATCACGCTCCCCTTCATGACGGCAACAAAAAGGGGAGTCTCGCCGGCGTACTTGCTGGCCAGTTCCCTCCCCAGCTCGCTGACCCGGGTCTGGATCTGTTCTTCAGTGAGGAGGATTGATCCGATGTCAC
The DNA here is from genome assembly GCA_938029215.1 of uncultured Acidimicrobiales bacterium. GTDB lineage: Bacteria > Actinomycetota > Acidimicrobiia > Acidimicrobiales > SZUA-35 > JABDIY01. Next base: position 5,547 of record CALHFG010000129.1, read on the forward strand.
CCTCGGCGGGGAACGCAGGCAGTTCGGTGTTGTTGGTCACCCGGCCCATTCTGGCGGCGGTGCGCCGGTGCGCCACCGGCTCGAGCACATCAGTCTCGAAATTCGTGGCGTCGCGGTTGAGACCAATGACCTTGGGCTCAGACTTCCCCTGGTGAGGTGTTCAACCAGTACCGTTGGCGGTATGTCCCTCCGGTCGGAGAACCTGCAAAAGCTTGATGGTGGAACCTTCGATGTGCTCATCGTCGGGGGTGGAATCAACGGCGCCGTATCGGCGGCCGCGCTCACCGATCGAGGGCTCAACGTGGCGGTGATCGACCGGGGTGACTTTGCCGGGTTCACCAGTCAAGAATCATCGAACCTGGTGTGGGGCGGGTTCAAGTACCTCGAGAATTACGAGCTGCCCCTGGTTTGGAAGCTTTGCACATCGAGAAACCACCTGATGCGGCAGTACCCCACGCAGATTTCTGAACTTGGGTTCCTTGCGACCCTAGATAAGACCTCACCGTTCCCACCCTGGCTGGCCGCCCTCGGGAGCGTGGGCTACTGGGGGATCGGTCGATTCTTCACCAAGCGCCCGGCCTACTTCCGTCCCAAAGCGATCGAGGCTGCCGAGCCGGTTGTGAATACCACCAACGCACGAGGCGGCATCGAATACATGGATGCCTATCTCAAGGACAACGACGCACGGTTCGTGTGGGGGTTTGTTCGGTCGGCGCTCGACGGGGGAGCGGTGGCCTGTAACTATGCCGCACTGGACGGATCCAATCGCACCGCCGACGGGTGGGAAGCAACCGTGGTCGACGAGCTGTCCAACCAGAGGGTGAACCTGAAGGCTCGGTCGATCGTCAACGCAGCAGGACCGTTCGTCGATGGACTCAACGAGAAGTGGGACCTAAAAACCGATCACCGGATTGTCTATAGCAAGGGCATCCATCTTGTGGTGCCTCGCCTGACCGACTCCGAACGAGTGTTGGCCTTCTTCGACGATACGGAACGACTCTTCTACGTGATCCCGATGGCGCATCGCTCCGTGATTGGCACCACCGACACGCGCACCGAGATTGCCGACGAGGGAGTCACCGACGAAGATCGCGATTTCCTGCTGGCTCAGATCAATGCCCGCCTCGACCTCGACACGCCGCTTACCCGCGACGACGTGATCGGCGAGCGTTCGGGCGTGCGCCCACTTGTTGTGGAAATGAACGGCTCGGACCACACCGATACCGACTGGGGGAAGCTGAGCCGAAAACACGAAATCGAAGCCGACGAGGAGCGAAGGGTTGTCACGATCTTCGGCGGCAAGCTCACCGACTGCCTGAATGTGGGTGACGAAGTGGCCGAGGCGCTGCAGGGCCTGGGTCTACGTGTTGGAGACGAGACCGAGAATTGGTTCGGGGAGCCCGATAAGGGCGCTCGCATGGCGTTCTACGCCGATGCTGCGAAGGTTGGCCTCGACCGATCTCCCGGCGTGGAGCGAGCTCACAGCATGGCCGAGGTACTTTGGCGTCGCCACGGTCGGGCGGGGTATCAGATTCTTCGTGCGATCGAACGCAACGCCGAGATGGGGCAGCCGGTGTTGGGCGACACTGACGTCTTGTGGGGCGAGGTTGAGCTCATGGCCGAGCGCGAGATGATTGCCAGCATCGACGATTTCCTGCGGCGCCGAACCAAGCTGTCGTTGATCTTCCGTCGTGATGAGCTGATGGCACATCCAGACATGCCGAGGGTTAGGGAAGTCTTAGGACTCTAAAGCAGCCACCGTTCTTGGTCCGTCGCGGTTTTGCGTGCTAGCAATTCCCACATGGGAGAATTCGTAAATCTTGAAGAGACCGACCGCGACGGGGTCGCGGTGATTCGGATCGACCGGCCGAAGGTCAACGCGATCAGCGGACAGTTGAGCAACGAGTTGCTTGAGGTCGCAAAGGAACTTCAGGGTCGCAGCGACATTCGAGCGGTCGTGATGTGGGGTGGACCGCGGTTCTTCGCAGCCGGTGCTGACATCGGTGAGTTCCCCTCCGATGGTCCCGCCGAAGATCGTGATCCGACCGGAATGACCGATCCGCTCAACGAGGCGCTGTTGACGATCGAGGGACTTGACCAGATCACCATTTCGGCGGTTAACGGGTTTGCGCTCGGTGGCGGCTGCGAACTGTCGATGTGCACCGACTTTCGTGTGTGCGGCGAAAAGGCCGTGTTCGGTCAGCCCGAGATCTTGTTGGGAATCACCCCTGGGGCTGGCGGAACTCAGCGCCTCACACGGCTCGTGGGCATCACAAAGAGCAAGGAGCTGAACTACAGCGGGCGACAGGTGAAGGCGGACGAAGCACTGGCGATCGGGCTGGTGTCTGCGGTTTACCCCGACGAGGCGGTGATCGACAAGGCGCTCGATATGGCCGAAGAGTACGCCAGTGGTCCGGCCGCGCTAAAGAATGTGAAGCGGGCGATCATGGACGGTCTCGCCGTCGACATTGCCGAGGCGATTCAAGTTGAACGGCGCGAGTTCAAGGCCAGCTTCACAACAGACGACGCCGTTATTGGTATTAAGAGTTTCCTGGAGCACGGGCCTGGCAAGGCAGCCTTCACGCATAGCTGATTGCGTTCCGCTCGCCTTAGCGGAACGTGGCGAACGCCGGTGTTGTTCTGGCCGTTTCTGAGGGATGTGTTCTCGGAGTCGGTCGGGTCGCTTCACTGGCCTGCAGGCTGCATCGATTGCGTCTTCGTGCTGTCTTGCTGGCGCGGCGACAACGTTCCGCTCGCCTTAGCGGAACCTAGCCAACGGGTTCGCAAACATACATTTATGAAGAAATGTCGGTAATCCCGACTCTTTTGGTCGGGTATTGGGTTAGCGTGCAGTCATGACTGAAACGCCCGGTTTTGAAACCCTCCAGATCCACGCGGGACAGGAGCCCGACTCTGCCACTGGCTCGCGTGCGGTGCCCATCTACCAGACCACTGCGTACCAATTTCGTGACTCAGCTCACGCTGCGAACCTCTTCGCTCTCGGTGAACCAGGCAACATCTACACGCGTCTGATGAACCCGACCACCGGCGTCTTGGAAACCCGCCTGGCCGCTCTAGAAAAGGGCCTCAGCGAAACCGCGGCCGGGGTTCCGGGAGCGTTGGCCGTCGCATCAGGGCAGGCTGCAGAGACAACCGCCATTCTGAATATCGCCGAGGCCGGCGATCACATCGTTGCCGGTGCTGCGCTTTACGGCGGCACCTACAACTTGCTGCATTACTCGCTCCCGAAGCTCGGCATCGAGACCACGTTTGTTGAAGACATGGATAACCCCGAAGCCTGGGCCGCTGCGGTACAGCCCAATACCAAGCTGTTCTACGGCGAGAGCATCGGGAACCCGAAGAACAACGTGCTGGATATCGAAGCGGTCTCGGCGGTTGCCCATGCGTCTGGGGTGCCATTGATGATCGACAACACCGTCGCCAGCCCGTACCTCATTCGACCCCTCGAGTGGGGCGCCGACATCGTGGTTCACAGCGCAACCAAGTTCATCGGCGGCCACGGAACCAGCATGGGTGGAATCATCGTCGACGGTGGCAGCTTCGAGTTTTCTGACCCCGACCGCTACCCCAACTACAACGAGCCCGACCCCAGCTATCACGGCCTCACCTACTGGCCAATGCTCGGCCACGGGTCATTCATTGCGAAGGCTCGCGTCCAGGTCTTGCGTGACCTCGGCTCGGCCATCAGCCCGTTCAACAGCTTCCAAATTCTGCAAGGGTTGGAGACGCTGAGCTTGCGCATGGAGCGCCATGTTCAAAACGCGCAGCAAGTTGCGGAGTGGCTGAGCCAGCGACCCGAGGTCGAACGAGTGAATTACAGCGGCCTCCCATCGTCGCCATGGCACGAGGCGGGGGCAAAGTACACCCAGGGGCGTGGTTTCGGCTCCGTTCCCAGCTTTGTCATCAAGGGCGGCCGCGATGCTGGTGAACGGTTTGTGAACGCCCTCGAGTTGCATAGTCACGTTGCCAATATCGGAGACGTCCGCAGCCTCGTGATCCACCCGGCCTCAACTACCCACAGCCAGCTCACACCCGCGGAACAAAATGCCACCGGTGTAGAACCGGGTCTGATTCGCTTGAGCGTGGGCCTCGAGTCGATCGATGACATTCTTGGTGATCTAGAGACGGGCTTTAGAGCGGCCAAGCAAGAGCTCTAGGCGTCGCGAACGCGGGTGTCAGCACCGTTCGGCGGACCGCTGCTGACACCCGCCCTTTCCCTTGTCGAGCGCCGCTGCTGACGAGACGGGTGGCACGCACCACCTGAGGGTCGAAATAGGCCACACTATGCGGATGGATTTTCGGCGCTCGGCAGCGCGGCTGCTCATCGCGTCGGCGACGGTGTTGGCGGCCTGCGGTTCTGGGTCATCTGCGACACCGTCTTCGCCTGACTCCAGCACGGCAAGCACCGCAATCGAGGTCACCGCCACCACCAGCACCACGATTGCAGTAGAACAGAGTCCAAGTACGACCGAGCCTGCGCCGACTACTACGGAAGCACCCACCACCGATTCGGTCGTGTCGACCGTGCCACCAACCGGACTCTCGTTGATTGCCGACGTTGATCGGAACGTGGCGGTCACTTCGGTGATCGTCGCAGACAGCGATGGGAATCTTCTGGGCACAATGCTCGATCCCAACGGACTGGGCTGTGAAGCGAGCCCGGTCAGCTTCTTTGTAACCATCGGTGCCGATGGAACGGTCAACCCGACGAGCACCACGGGCGAGCCGTTGCAGTACGCCGGGCTCGTGACTCCTTCGCCCAATCAGCGACAGTTGTTGGAGGTGTACAACTGCGAAGGCTTCCTCGGTGACGTGACGTTGTACGACATCGATCCCGCGCTGCAGTTGACCAACCCAGTGCCGATCGATACCCGCGATGCGTTGGCCGGCGACGCTGCCTGGAATGCCGACGGCTTCATCACCTTGATGTTGAGCGATCAGCCTGGCTACTACAGCGATCCGCTCGAAGACGGAGAAGAACCGACTCCGCCAGAAATCGACGAGTACCTCGTTAACCCACGGAACGGGGAAAGCACCCAGTCCGGCTCGGTCGATGAATTCAACTACGGAGCCATCCGATTGGCCGATGGACGTACGGTCCATGTGCAGTTTGGCGCTGAACCGGGCGTCATCGTCACCAGTCGGTCAGGAGAGACCCAGCGGCTCGGGGCCACGGGCTTTGCTATCAGCCCCGATGCCAACAGAATGGTGATCTGGGATCAGATTTATGACCTCGAGGGCGCTGAAGAGGGTGAGATCTCGCTGGTCGACCTGGAGTCCGGTGATATCAGGACGATCGGTGAAGGCTTTGGTTTCTCGGCTCTCTGGCGTGACGACAGCACACGCCTGGCGTACTCGGTGGGAACCGAGACGGTCGTGCTTGACCTCCTGAGCGGCGAAACCCTTAGCGTCGGAAAGATGCCACCGGCAGGATGCGACGACGACGATTTCGTGAGATGGGGTCGGATCCCGTTGGCCTTTGCGCCCAATGGGGATCTGTACGTGGGAGATGCGCAATGTGGACGATCCAGCGAGGGTATGCCCACCGTGGAGTACCGATTGCGACAACTAACCCTTAACTGAGCCCACTTTCCCTGCCACGCCGTATCCTGACCGCTTATCTTTCGAAGGAGAAATACCGTGCCCGAATGTCCTAACCCCGACGGTTCAAGTCCCCGTCAAACCAAGTTCGATTCGTCGTTCGATATGTGCATCGATCCTTCGAAGCGCTACACCGCCACGATCAACATCAGCCACGGCGAGGCGGAGCTTGGCGACGTTGTCATCAACCTGAATGCAGCGCAGGCCCCGAACACGGTAAACAACTTTGTCAGCTTGGCCCGCTACCACTACTACGACGGCCTGATCTTCCACCGCATCATCCAGGGCTTCATGTGCCAGGGTGGCGATCCCGAAGGCAGTGGTCGCGGTGGCCCGGGCTACAAGTTCGCTGATGAACTTCCCAAGCCTGGACAGTACGCCCTCGGTTCCTTGGCCATGGCCAATGCTGGGCCGAATACCAACGGCAGCCAGTTTTTCATCATTTCCGGAGCGTCCGGCGTTGGCCTTCCGCCTGCCTACAGTCTCTTTGGCCAGGTCGTAAAGGGCATGGACATCATCGATCAGATCGAGAAGGTCCCCACCGGTATGCAGGATCGCCCCTCCAGCCCGGTCACCATGAACACCGTGGTTATCACCGAGCACGACGACTAGATTTCTGCGCTCCGCTCGCTGTCCTTTTGCGCTGCGCTCGCCTTTTGACGGTGCGTGGCGAACGCGCTCGTAGCGCTCGACCGATTCGACGTCACTGATATCTGATTGTGCCGGGTCGCTTCGCTGGGCCTGCGGGCTGCCTCGCCTTGCGCGTTGTGCTGCCTTGCTGGCGCAGCGGCAACGGCTCGTGACGAGCTATGGGAACGTCTTATAGTGAGAAATTGAGCCAAGGTTGGGTGGTGCGATCCGCGGTGCGTTCGCCACGTAGCGAAAGGAGCAGCCTCGGCTCTGGAGGGGCCGTCGGAGGCGAGAACTAATGAGCCCGACGATGACACCCAGCTCTAGCTGACGCGGCGGGCGTCCTCGACCAAGTTGATCTCGTAGAGGACCTGTTGCAGGCGATCATCGGCCTCGATCGGAGCGAACCGTTGTGGGTTCTCCGCGCTGATGCAGGACGCCACCGGATCCAAAATCGTC
>CALHFG010000130.1 GCA_938029215.1 uncultured Acidimicrobiales bacterium
CTCCGGCGTGAAGGAAATGGTCGACACCTTTACTCGTATCAATTTCGATGAGGCTCAACAGACCCACCGCGGTCACCGCCGTATCAAGCAGATCCAGCACCTCCTCGATACCAACCAGGTCTCCGACAGCTTCTACTGGGCGTAATCCATTGCCTCCACTCGCACTGGACGGTGCGTGGCGAACGCTTTCGTACTCGCGGACCCGTCGGGGCTCGTTGTTCGCTGATTCACCGTGGTCGTTTCGGCCACCTGCGGGGAGCCTTGTCAATTCGGTTCTGCTGCCTTGCTGGCGCGGCGGCAACCTCAAAAGAAAGACAGCTTATGAACTTTGAATCGACGGTCGTAGAGGGCTGCTTTGTGGCATCGCTGAAAGAGATCGGTGACGAGCGGGGATTCTTTGCTCGCCAGTGGTGCGCCGACGAACTCGGCGCGATCGGCGGGGCCACCAACGTGGCCCAGATCAACACCAGCTACTGCGTTGATGCGGGGCTCATTCGAGGACTGCACTGGCAGGAACCCCCGGCGGGTGAGGCCAAGTTCATGCGCTGCATCAGCGGAGCCATTTTCGACGTCTGCGCCGATGTTCGTCCCGACTCGCCAACCTTCGGCAAGTGGTTCGGGATTGAACTGACCCCACAGAACCGGCTAGCTCTTGTGATCCCAGAAGGATGTGCCCACGCATATCAGTCGCTGCTGCCCGACAGTGAAGTGATCTACCTCACCAACACGTCCTACACCCCGGGCGCTGAAAAAGGGCTGCGGTACGACGACCCGTTCTTCAACATCGACTGGCCGATCAAAGATGGCGTGATGCTCAGCGAAAAGGACGAGAAATGGCCACCGTTTGGTGGCTAGCTCTGTGGTGTCGTCTTGGGTTAGACGCAGCCGGTAACCACCACGGTTCGGCCAAGGTTGGTGACGGTGCGGTTCTGCGGGACTGCATTTGCCCAGCGGCCTAGTGCGGCAACAAGCTCGTCGAGGTCGCTATCGCTGTCCATCACGATGTTCAGCTGCGTGCAGACTCGCTCGTCTAACTCGTAGGTTACGTAGCCATCGCCACCCCAACCGTCTGCGGCTTGTGCTCCGAGCCACGCCCGTAGTCCTAGCTCACCGAATACACCTTCGTCGATGACCGTTCCATCGGGTCGTGGCGTATCTACCGACAACGGGGCCTCGCCGGAAAAGAAGTCATCCGGATGCAGAACCTGTTCGGTGCTGAGCGGTGGGTCGTTTAGTGCTTCGTCGACGGCGGCCTCGCCGCCCCGAGCTTCGATCGCGCGTACCAGGGTGAGACCGTCGGTGTACGGGGAGATCTGGAGCTCCAGCATGAATCTGGGCAAGCTACGTAACACCTGAAGGTCCGAGGGGGACAGAACGGTGGTCTGGGCCAGGCGGAGCGCGGCTCGGTCTGTATCGCTCAGCTGTTCAGCCCAAAGGTCTTCCACCCTCGAGGCGTTTCCTTCGACGACCGCGGTGAACCCCGACGCAGACTCTGTCTCGTCGCCGTCAAACTCGGGTCGATCTAGATCGAACCATTGATCATCGAAGGCGTGAACGAGTTCGTGGACGAGCACGCTTTGTTCATACAGCCCGAGCTCTCCGCCACGGACAACAAGTTCTTCAGACGTGGTTCGGTAGAAGCCGACCACACCGACTTCCAACGAAGCCCGAAAAAGCTCCACCAGATCGGCATCGGGCTGAATCAGCCCGAGTGACCGCAGAGTCTCGCCGCTGCGGCGGAGATCATCGGACTCCTCGTCAAAGTCAGACAGGAGACGGTCGTCGAAGACGGAGTCCTCCTCCAACTCGACCTGTGGAAAGGTCTTGAATGGTCGGCCGCGGGTCGTCTCCACAAAGTGCACCAGTTCACAGATGAGGGCGTCGGTATCTGAGCCAGCGGGGCACTCGCTCAGATAGTCAACCGGAGCCGCCGGCGTCGATGGGACTTGATCGGCGGGTGGGGTCGAAGTTGGGGGAGCAGTCGGTGACGTTGAGTCGGGCGGCTCTGTGGGCGTCACGAACGATGTCGTCGGCGGTACCTGGGCACTATCGACTGCGGGACTGCGGCGTTGCAGATACCACAGCCCGCCTACCACGACAGCAAACGAGGTGATCACTGCCATGGCGATGATGAGGCCCTCAGGGACGCGGGACCTGGAAGAAGTCACCGAAACAGAATCCCACAAGTCGTCCAAGTGCTGGCTTCATCTCCGATGTTCGTCCGAGAACCTCGTCCCATCGCGGGACGGTGGTCTTGGCTTGACGTTCGGATTCTTAGGTGAGAGACATTCCACCGAGTAGCGAGTGATCGCTCTCGGGGTCTTCGCCGGCCATCTGGCCAATGGTGTGAGTCACCCGGGGATGCTCACGATGAATGCCCTCTTCGTCAGAAGCCACAAGAATTTCGTGCATCTTCTCGCCCGGGCGGAGTCCGGTGTAGGCGATTTCGATTCGCTTGCCCGAGTGGCGGATAAGGCGCTTGGCCATGTCGACGATCTTGACCGGGTCACCCATGTCGAGAATCATGATCTCGCCGGGGCGCCCAATAGCCGATGATTGCAACACCAGGCGAACGGCCTCGGGGATGGTCATGAAGTACCGGGTGACCGCAGGGTCGGTGACCGTTACCGGCCCTCCCTTTTCGATCTGGGAGCGGAACGTGGGGAGCACCGATCCACGACTGCCGAGCACGTTGCCGAACCGGACCGAGACAAAGGTGCCGCTGGCTCGTGCGGCGGCCGCTGCGGTGAGTCGTTCGGCCATGAGCTTGGTCCGACCGAGCACGGAGGTCGGATCCGCAGCCTTGTCGGTGGAGACGTTGACAAAGCGTTCGACATCGATGTGTTCGGCTGCGTCGAGCAGGTTGCGGGTGCCATAGACGTTGGTCTTGACGCCTTCGTCGGGGTGATTCTCCAACAGGGTGAGATGCTTCAGAGCTGCGGTGTGGAAGATCACATCCGGCTGGTCTTGTTCAAAGATCTCAAACACACGTTCGCGGTCACGGATATCGGCCACGATGAGGTCGGGGGTGTCAAGCAGCGCCTTGCCCTCGATGGAAAGCTGCACCGCATGAAGAGCGCTTTCGTCGCGATCGAGCATCATGAGGCGGGCTGGTGCCAGGTTGTAGAGCTGTCGGCAGAGCTCGGAGCCGATTGACCCTCCGGCGCCGGTGACCAGCACCTTCTTGCCGGTGATCACGCTGGTGATCTGCTCGATGTCGACCTCAACTTCGGCTCTTCCCAGCAGGTCCTGTTCGGTGAGTTCACGAATATCGGAAAGGCGAAGGTTGTTGATCAACTCCGACGTCGTCGGGAGAACCAGCATCTCGAGACCTACTCCGACTGCGATGTCGTCGACCTGGCCAACGAGCTGGGAGTTGGCCGACGGGACCGCAAGAAGGAGGACCTCTGCGGAGGTTTCTCGGGCGATGCTTGCGATGTCGGTACGGCCACCGAGGACCTTGACACCATGAACCAGGCGGCCGTGTTTGGCCTCGGAGTCATCCAAGACACCCACGGGCTGATAGATACTGTCCGGGTCGTTCTTCATCGCCCGAATGATCTGCTCGCCGCCATCGCCGGCGCCGAATACAAGCACGCGTCGGAGGTTGGTGCTGCTCATCACCTTTCGGTCATACATACGGCGCCACGCAAACCGAACCCCGAACATCACCAGGAGAGCGGTTGGAATGGCCAGCACCAGGGCAAAGTTGGGAACCGGACGCGGCGTGATGAGCACGTTGGCTAGCACAATGGGGAAGCTGGCGATCACCCAGGTGGCAACCGTGGCTTCGGCGTCGCCGCCGCTGCCGATGCGGTTGAGTGCGTAGTTTGGAACGATCGCCACGGCCGCAAAGACATGTGCGGCGCCTGCAACCAGGATTAACACCGATATTCGAGTGAGATCCAAGCTTGCGTCGATCAATTCGAATCGCACCGCTGTCGCCAGAACGAGCGCTATCGCCCACGCCGCGACGTCCAACAGAAGAAGTGAAAGACTTCGAAAACGCAGAAGCCTATTTGCAATAGTTCGAGTAATGTCCGCCATTAGCCAAGCCCTTGTATGGAGGGTCCCAAATTGTGGGCACCCATTTGGTATCTACACAGTTTCCGCCTGTGTGCATGTTTACGGTAGAGCAGATTTCCCATTACGTGGACCAATCGGCCCTGATTGCTAAAGCATTAGCGGCAAAGGGAGGGAATGAGCGATCTAGGTGTCGTCGTCGTCGCCATATGTGGATTGATACCGATAGTACTGATCGGAGTTATTTACTCCTACAAGGACAATTCCGGCGATCTCGGCACCGACTTGTTGCAGGGTCTCAATCGTTCTCTTCAGATCCTCGCGAGAAGTTGACCCGGCTCGAGCGGTCACGACAACAGTGTCGACAAGACGCGACAAAGTGACAGCGTCGGACACCGGCAAGATCGGCGGGGCATCGAGGACCGCGATATCCCCCTCTTTCTCAATGAGGCGGACCAAGTCGGCAAATGCTGGCGTTGAAACGAGATCGCCCGGGCTTGGGGGAGAGGATCCCGAGGGAAGAACGACCAATGAATTGTTGGCACTTGCGACGGTGAAAGCGAGCTCGTGTAGTGGCGTACCTTCAAGCAGATGATCGCTAAGCCCGGGGACCATATCGATCGAGAAGACCTGATGGAGACGGGGCCTCCGGAAGTCGACATCGGCCAGGATTACCCGTGACCCGATCGCTGCGAGCGCTCCAGCCAGGTTGATAGAGGAGGTGGTCTTGCCCTCCGCCGGGTTGGCCGAGGTCACCAGTACCGAGCGAACGTCGCGGCTGAGGAAGGAGAACTGGAGGGCGGTTCGAACCCGATGGTAGGCATCGCCCACCGGACTCTCGGGTCTTTCAAGCGTCTGCAGATCGAGCGCAGGCCGTGAGACGTCGTCGGAGATCGGGACGGTGCCCAGAATCGGGAGGTTGATGAGGTTGCGAACATCGTCGGCGGTATTGATGGTCCGGTCGAGGTTGTGCGCCAGGAGAGCGGCTGCTGCGGCAGCGATCGATCCGGCAACGATGCCCAACGCCAGGCTGCGGCTCAACGGCGTGTTGGATGGGGCGGTCGGGGCCACGGCGGTCTCAACCACGGTGGTTGAGCTCGAACTTGCGAAGGCACCCGACAGTTCAAGGTCGGTTACCGCTTCGGCTACCGCGTTGATTTGCACATCGAGCAGATTGACCTGCGGGCTAATGCGAGACTGTTCGAGTTCGATCTCCTCCTGCTTGAGGGCGATCAGCTCGTCGCGTTGAATCCGTTCGCGTCGCAGGCGGTCCACTTCGGCCTGGGCACTCTCAAGGTCGGCGTTGGTGGAAGCGCTGCGTTCGTCGGCTTCGGCATTTCGCTCGTCGATCGCCGCATTTCGGGACTCAGAAGACAACGTTGACAACTCAGACTGCAGCCCGACCAGAACCTGCCGCTTCTCCGTGCGTTCCTCGCCGAGTCGTTCGAGATCGGCGTTGAACTTGTCGGTTGCTGCCTTGATGTCCTTGGCAACTCGGTCTTGCTTCTCCGCCACGTAGGACTGCGCATAGGCGTTGGCGGCGTCAGCTGCCCCTTGGGCGGTATCGGAGGTCGCCCGGATTCTAAGCACGTCGGAAATGCCTTCAGCCGTAACGGTCACGGCCGGGGCGACGTCGACGTTGAGGAGATCCTGGACCCGCAGGCGCACCGAGTCTCCCTCGATCAAGCTCGTTTCGTTGGCGAGAGACCGAGTCAGGAATGAACTGTTCTGGCTTTGGTTCGTTACCACGTTCTCGGCCTGGGACTGGCCGACGAGAACCCTGGTTTGAGCAGTAAACGAATCGCCCTGAAGCAGGGGAAGCAGTATGGCCGCTCCAACGACCGCCGCGAACGCTGCGAGCGCCCAACGCCACCTTTGCCGAAGGATCCGGACATAGTCCGAGAGATCCAGAATGCTCTCCTGAGCTGAGTCAGCCATGATGGGAAAAACCTAGCATGGGTGACCTGGTGAAAGGCTCAACCAAGTGCTGTTTCGGTCACGTCCGCCACGGCGATTTCGTTGACTGTTTCCGAGACGGAACCGGCTGCCGGAGAGACCAGGTCGATCAGCGGAACCGGCGGGTTGAGCTGGCGCGATGCAGCCTCGATCGCCCGAAGGTCGATGGTGGTCGTGCCGGTGGGCACCACCTCTTCGGTGGGCTCCACAATTCCATCGACACTGGACGGCAGTAGTCGCCGGAACGGGAACAGAAGAAGCTCGACGATGACATAGGCCGCGGTGGCGACCAGAATCTTCAGGTCGAGACCGAGACTCCAGTTCTCGACGTAGTGAAGATCGAGCCGGCGGTAGGCCCGAAATTCTCGGTTGGATCGCGCTTCTACCTGCCACAGTCCGGTGATGCCGGGCTTCACGGCGAACCGACGCTTGTGCTGGGGGTCGAACGATTCTTCTTCTGATTCGAGGGCTGGGCGAGGTCCAACCAGCGACATTTCACCACGCAAGACGTTGATCAGCTGCGGGAGTTCATCGATTGAAAGTTCACGGATGAGCGCCCCGACCTTCGTGATCCGGGGATCCGATGACAGCTTGAAGATCGGTCCGGACCGTTCGTTGTTCTCTACCAGCGCAGTGCGTTGAGCTTCCGCGTCGATCACCATGCTGCGGAACTTCAGCATTTCGAAGTTCTCGATGACCAGTTCCCCTCGCGCGTTCAGGTGAGAGGTTGCCTTGCGAGTCTGACGGAACAACACCGGGCCGCGATCTTCCAGCTTGATCGCCAAGGCGGTTGCTGCCATGACCGGGCTGGCCAAAAGGAGGATCGTGGCGGCGCCGACGATGTCGAGAGCTCGCTTGAACACTGTTTCCAACGGGTATGGGCTGTGGTTGGTCAGCCGAACCAGCGGCTCGTGGACGACCGGGCGAACCTCGAACCGTCCGGCGTAGATGTGGGTGACGCCGGTGCTGAGGTGAATGTCGAGCCCGGCGTCAAACAGCGTGCGGGTGATCCTTCGGAACTGAAGGTTCCGAAAGCCGGTGGGGGTGATAATCGCGCCGGTGGCGCCGTGGCGGTGCATGATCTCGATCAAGCGTGGCACGGGGCCAAGCCAGCTGCCCGCAAGTCCGTGTTCCTCCGCGACGCTGGCGTTGCCGACAACTCCGACGACTGAAAGTGCGGACTCGGGGTGGTCGCTCAGAAGATGGAGAATCTCCTTGGCTTCGGCGCCGGTCCCCACGATGACGACCCGTTGATTGTCGACCTGTCCCTTCATGCGGCTCACGATTCCACGCCCGAGGACAAGTGCAGCGATTGCGAGCGGTGGAGCGATAATCAGCTCGCGGGCGCCGAGGTCGACGTTGGTGAAGGACGCCGCCACCGCGCTCAGGCCAGCGCCCAGCGTCGTTGTGGAAATGATCCGCGAGATTTCGTCGGTCCGAGCCAGACGTGGGGTTTCGTACAGGCTGCGGAGCCAGAACCCGATGCTGGTGGCGCCGACGGCGAAGAGTACGAGGCCCCACGATGCACGATCGCTTCGAACCTCGACGGTGGTCAAGTTGGTGAAGACGAGGACCGTAGCCCAAACCGCGAAAAGGACCGCAGTGTCTGCAATTACGTTCCAATGCCACCGCGGCAGCAAAGAGCCTGCTCTATAGCTCATGTGTTCATAACCTTCCGCCCCAGATCTGTGTCGCCTACACCTAGTAAACAACAAGTAACTAGCACTGCTAGTGCAGACGGCCTAACTCTCCATGAGTTTCTAGGCAGATTTACCTAAGTCGATAGCCTCTCCGCGCGGTCGACTGCCAACAGAGGGCGATTTGGCCCCAAAAGGGCGTGACGGCAGACACGTTCGACGCGTCCGGGGAGGTTAGGCCTCGGGCTCGATGAGGGTTGGCTTATTGCGGGCCAGTAACCACGCAAATTGAGGAAGGTTCAGCACGTACCGTCGCCACAACCGCTTCGGCTCCATGAGAAGGCGAAAGAGCCACTCGAATCCAGATCGTTGGATCCAACGGGGCGCCTGACGCACCCGGCCGGTGAGCATGTCGTAGGCGGCGCCAATGCCGATCAGGGCAGCCGCATTCAGCTCACCGCGAACATCGTCCATCCAGAATTCCTGCTTGGGGCTGGAGAGTCCAACCCAAACGATGTCGGCCCCGGAGTCGTTGATCTGTGTGATCACCGCGGATCGTTCGTCGGGAGTGAGCGGTCGAAATGGGGGACAGTACGTGCCGACGTTTTGGACCCCGGGGGCCCGCCGCTTGATTTCTTCGGCTAGTTCCTCGGCGACGCCCTCGGTGCCTCCGTAGTAGAAGAACTTCCAGCCCTCTTGACCGGCTCGCTCTGTAACCGCCTGAATGAGGTCGGGGCCATAGACCCTGCTCATTTCCTTTTCGCCCGCCCAGCGGCCACACCACACCATGGGCATGCCGTCTGGGGTAGTGAGTCCGGATGCGTTCTGGATCTGGCGAAAGGTTTCATCCTTCTGGGCGAGCATCACACCATGGGCGTCTCGGACGCACACGTAGTGACGTTCGCCCTCGGCAATCCAGCGGCCGATTTCGTTTACGGCGGTCGGGAGGTCGAGGGTGCTGACGTGCACACCGAGCACATCAACGCGGCGTTTTGGGTTCAGAGCCATTGCTTGAAATCTAACGTGAGTAGCAGGCGCTACGTGTCAGCGGGCAGCGAAGTGATCGCTTCCACCAGGTTGGAGAGGTCGCGGGCCGATTCGCTTGTGAACAGATCTCGGCAGATAGAGAATGCTGCGTTCTGGAGTCCGTTGAGTCGGTCGATGTCGTCGATGAGCTCCATCGCAATCGATCCCAACTCGGTTTCGTTCCGAACCTGTTCGACACTCTGGCCCGGGGTTAGGGGAAGGCTGGCTGCTGAGGTGTGCCCGGTAACCAACGGAACCCGATGGAAGATGAAGTCGAGTGTCTTCATCTTGAAGCCTCCGCCGACCGGCTCGTACACAACACCGACTCGGCAGTCGGCGAGTGCGGCGTCGAAATCTTCGACGTATCCCTCGAATTTGACCGACGGATATTGCGCGGCAATTTCCTCGGGTGGTTGGTAGCCGCCGGTGAAGACAACGATTTCGACACCCGCATCGATGGCAGGTTTCAGTCCCCGTAGGGCCATCACCATGTTGTCGATCTTCGCTCCCCAATACAGCGTGCTGATCATCGCGATCCGACGAGGGGTCGCACTGGTTATTGTGCGTTCGGGGCGTCGGGTGCCGCGATAGCTGGGAAGGGTGTGCACGATCGGGATGGTCGTTCCCCTCTGCTTAAACGTCTCGATGTCTGCTTCGGAGATTGCGCTCACACCTTCGCACTCGCGCAAGAGACGGTCCTCGAATCGTTCAATTTTCTTGAGATCGATTTTCAATGCTTGTTTGCGAATTCCGCTTGCAGCAGGGACCATCTTTTCTTTCACCCGCGTTTCGTCGTTCTGCGACAAATAGATCGACGGGATTTGGCCGCCGAGAACATCGAGAGCGGCGCCAACACGAAGGTGATCGAAGAGAACGATGTCGGGCGAAAAGCTCGCTACTTTCGTCGCAACCAGATCGGCGTATTCCGCATCCCACATCTCCACCACCTTGACCGGATGGACATGAAGCATTTTCTTCCACATCGGTGGGTTGCGATAGGGCAGCAACGTCCAGCCGTCGGCGGCGGGTGCGGTGTCATCGGCCGCACGGCGTCGACCGATGGCCTCTGCTTCGTGGCCCATTTCGCGTAACGCGTTCAGCATGTCGAGGCTGTAGCGATAGATACCGCTGTCGGCTGGGAGAAGGTACTCGCCGGAGAGCCAAAGGATTCTGGCCATGAAGTGCTCCTTGGGTGGGTGGAGTGCGTTGGAGTAACGGAAGGAGGGCGGAGCGCCCTGATAGTCCAATCGGACGATAGTGGCAGGTAATGGAGCATCTTTTCCCCCGGCATGGGTGATCCGCTGACACACTGGTTTTCTATGAGCACCCAAGAATCGAGCGGCGCGGCATCGCCTCTCACACTCGCTGACCTGACGGTCAACATCTGCACCGTTAACCGCCCGGAGGCGCTTCGCGCTGCCCTCAAGAGCCTGGTGGAGACCACACCGCCCGGGCCGTCGCTGCAACTGCTGCTGAACGAGGCTTCCCCAGAGACGTGGCCAGCGGTGGAGGATCTGGTGGAGGAGTGGCAAGGACCGGTCAACGTGATCCGGATCGACGAACGGCTACCGGTCACCGAGTCGCACCAGACGGCACTTGATGCGATTAGCACGAAGCTTGTCAACTTCATGGGAGACGACGACGTCGTCTTTGGTGATCGGTTCACTGAGGCCATCGAGCTGTTCAACGATGTGAAAGACCTGAAGATGCTTGGTACGTGGGCTCATCGTGTGGGCGGAGATTTCGATAACCCGGTGCGGCAAGGAAAGATGGACGTGGGCCCCGTTTCACTCGAAGAGTGGGAGTCCTACCGCAAGTCATCAACTCCCGTGCAGTACTGCTTCCCCGCAATCATTTTCGACACCGAAGCTGCTCGAGCGGCTGGTGGATTCCAGGAGCGGTTCGGCTCGGCCATGGACGCCGCGTTGAGCGGCTACATCGGTCGTGAGTGGCCCAGTCTCACCCAAACCAGTCGGTTGTTCGGCTTCCGGATCCATGACGGTTCCGACAGCGCAAAGAACTTTGGGGCCCAGTACGAACGCTATGAGTATTTCGAGGCGTGCCTGCTGGCGCTCGACGAGGGTCGGCCTGAACCGTCCTTCGACGAGTGGAAGGCCCAGATGGATGCTCGGCCCGCCTGGGAACGGTTTAGCAACGATCGCATGATCAAGAGTCGTCATATGTTCCGCCGTTCCGGAGCGGCTTTGGTAGATGGTCGCAAACGTGACTTTGTGAAGTTCGCCGCCTTGTCGTTCCTCGCCCATCCGGTTCAGTTCTTTTCCAAAGTCATGGAGCAGCGGGGTCGGGCGGACCGATAGTGGCAGAGGACCCCGGCGCGGGCCACAACCCCGCTGGGGGCAGTGAAGATCCGGAGTTCAAGAGTCAGGTAATGCGCGGCAGCGTGCAGCTGCTGTTGCGTCAGGGCGTGGGCAACGTCATTCGTGTGGTTGGCGTCTTTGTCATGCTCGCCCTGCTCGACGTTGAGGAATACGGCGCCTACGTGCTGCCGATATCGGTGGCCGTCCCGGCTGGCCTGCTGCTTCAGCTTGGCATTCCCACCTACCTCACCCGCCGAGACGACGATCCTGAGAAGGAGGCGTTCGATCTCGTAACGACCCACAACAGCGTCGTCGGATTTGGGCTTGTTGTCCTTGCTGTCGTTCTCTTCGTCAGCGGACAGAGTTCGACGAATTCGGTCGTGAGTGCCGGAGCAGGCATCGCCGTCGCGCTTGCGATCGATCTGCAGGGCATTGCTTCTCGGGTCAAGATGGATCGAGAGCTTCGCTTTGGCGAGCGTGGACTGGTCGAGGTCAGCGCCGATCTGGTCTTCTATGTCGTGGCGATTCCTCTTGCAATATTGGGGTTCGGTTTCGCGGCCCCCGTCATTGGTCAGATAGCGATGAGCACCACGATGGCGTGCGGGTTGATCTGGCGTTCGGGCTATTCGCCCGGTCTGAGTTTTGACCTCGCCCGGTGGCGGCGGGAAGTCCAACGCGGGTATCCCTACGCAATCTACGACGCCAGCATTCATGCGTTCGACTCTGCTCTCACCGTGATTGCTGGCATCGTTTTGGGCACCGCCGGGTCAGGTGTGGTCGGAGCGGCCCAACGCCTCGCAAATCGCACCGCGGTGCTTCGGGTCGCCGTCGACCAGGTAGCGATGGCCAGCCTGGCGAAGGTGCAGCGCGACACTGAGCGGCTCCGACGAGCTCATAGTCAGGGCGTGCTGCTTCACCTGTTGAGTACCGGCGTGATCATTGCTGGCGTCGCATTCGCAGCGCCCATTTTTCTACCGTTGATCATCGACACCGCCGACAACAAGTGGGGTCCTGCGCTTCCGGTCCTCGGACTGCTGTGTCTGTTCCAGCTGATCTCAGTCAGTTTTGATCTACACGGAAACGTGCTCCGAGTCATCGAACAGCCCAAACGGGCGACCCTGCAACGCCTCCTGCAGTTCGTTATCGCAGTCGTCACCGCCATTCCGTTGACCGCCGCGTTCGATGAGATCGGTCTCGGCCTTGCTGCAGTGGCATCGACCGTGAGTTTCCTGACACTCGAGGGCCCGGTCCGGAGAGTCTTCATCCCGACGTACAAGAGATATGTGCCGTGGATCGTTGCGCTGGCCCCGGCGAGCCTCGCAGCGTTCGTGCCTAGCAACACGTGGTTGCCGCTTCTGTTCGTGCCAGCGATCGTGCTGTTGGTCTTGCCGGATTATCGCAATGATCTCTTGGCTCAAGGTCGAGAGGCCTTGGGGTCCATACTGAAACGGTGACGGTGCAGCTCCTTACCGCTGAAACTGCGGAACGGTCACAAGCGCGTGCCGCGGGCTGGCTTCGCTCCCGTGGTGTGCAAGCGGGGGACCGGGTCGCACTTGTCGGTTCGCACCAGGTCAACTTTCTCAACGCCGCTCTCGGCGCGTTGCGTGTCGGCATCGTGCCCGTGTTTGTAAAACCACAGCTCACTGCGCCGGAACGTCAGATGATCTTGCACGATTCGCAGCCCGCTCTCGTGATGAACGACCTCGACATGGCAACGGCGGCCGCATGGGCGACGATGGAGGAGTTGGCACCGGTTCCACTTAGTCGGCCGATGCTGTACACCTCGGGAACCACCGGTCGACCAAAAGGCGTGTGGACCGGAGTGCTCGCCGAGTCTGATGCTCGGTCACTGGTCGATGAAGAGGCCGAACAATGGGGTTTCGAGGCTGCTGATATCCACCTGGTGGTCTCCGAGCTCACCCATTCGGCGCCGTTTCGCTTCGCGATGGGAACTCTGCTCGCCGGCGGGTCGGTCGTCCTCAGCGGCGGCGTTGCTGGCGCTCCCGACGCCTTGGCGGCATTCGGCATTACCTCAGCGTTTCTCGCTCCAGCTCATCTTCATCGGTTAATGACGGGCGGTCGAGCGATTCGGACCGACCGGTTCCGGATGATCGCTCACGCGGGAGCTCCGTGTCCCGAGCCGGTGAAGCGCTGGGCGCTCGAGACGTTTCCCGATGGTTCGGTTTGGGAGTTCTATGGCTCTACCGAGGGACAGATAAGCGCCTGCTCGACAGAGGACTATCGTGCTCACCCAACCTCGGTCGGACGGGCCCGTTCGGGTCGCTCGATCTCGATCGACACCGACGATCTGATCTGGTGCACCGTCCCTGACTACGCCCGGTTCTCGTATTGGCAAGACCCGGAACGGACCGCTGAGGCATGGAGCGGCCCGGCCTTCTGTATCGGCGATCTTGGCCGGCTTGACGATGACGGGTTTCTGTTTCTCGAAGGTCGGCGCAACGATCTCATCATCACGGGCGGGGTGAACGTGTACCCGCTCGAGCTGGAACGAGTTATCGCTGGGTGTCCGGGAGTCGAAGATGTGGCAGTCTTCGGAATCGATAGCGAACGGTGGGGTCAGCAGGTGTGTGCTGCGGTGGTCGGCGACGTTGCCGAGCCGGCAATTCGTGCGTGGATTGGCGACCGGCTCGCCCGGTTCAAGCATCCCAAGGAAATCATTGCAGTCGAGGCCTTGCCGCATACGCCGACCGGCAAACTGCAGCGGCCCAAACTCGGCGCCCATTTCGGCTTGGAATAGCTCTAGCGGCCAGCAAGCGCCTCGTAGTGCTTCTTCATTTGCACCGCCCGGGCCGGCCAGGTGTTATTCGCTCCCGCTTCTAACGCGGCGCTCCCCATGGCGACGCGACGGGCCCGATCGTTGGCGAGTAGCACTAGTCCTTCCACCAGATCGGCGGTGGACTGGACGGTGTTCGACTCGGGGACTTGGACCGCCCACGCCGGTGAGGTGATCGTGCCAGGACCCTGATGGTTGATCACGATCGCGGGCATTCCGTAGGCCGAGGCCGAATGCAGCGGCGCGCTGCCGTTGTCGCGAACACTGTTGAACAAGAGGACATCGTGGGTTGCGAATGCCTCGTCGAGCATGTCCTGATCAGACCAACCGTGGTCTGTCAGGGTGCCCGCCGACACCATACGATCAATGTTCTCGGCCACGACGTGACGGTGTTCCCCGTCGCCCATCAGCGTCATGCAGATGTCCGCTCGTTCGGCGGCCGACTCGATGGCTTCCAGGGCCATCCCCAGTGCCTTGCGTTCCATGATTCGGCTCACCCACAACACCCGTAGCGGGCCTTCGGAGGATTGCTCGACTGGCTGTGAGCGAAGCTCGGCGACGTCGACACCATCGTCGAGCATGATCTGCACATCGCCCGCACCCATGTCGGCGAGCACGGCCTGCGTCTCCGGATTGGAGGCAAGAATGAGGTCTGCGTTCTTCACCAACGAGCGGCTTACGGGGTTGAGCTTCACCGCGTGCACGAGCTTGTTGCGTATCTGTTCATACTTCCAGCTGGTTGGGTAGCACTCGGCATACCCGGGGGAGCTTGTGGTGCCTCCGCCAACGGGACCAAGAAGGAACGGGGCATCGATCTTTACCAACTGGGTGCCGTGGTGGATCGAAGCCCACGACAGATGGTGGACGACGTCGAAGGGCTCAGCCGCGTGCAGCTCTTCGGCAATCTTCAGGGCTCGGCGCTGCCATCCCTGATAGTCCAATGCGGTGTACACCACAACAGGAAGGCGGCGCGAGAGACGGGGCGGCTCAACGGCAACAAACGTTGGTTCACACCCTGCGGGGATCCCCTCTGGCAATTCCGCCGTTCGAGGATCGACGGGAGCGGTGGGGTCCTCGCGATTGACCAAGGCGGTCACCTTGACCCCTTCGAGCGCCAGGTGCACTACCCACTGCCATGTCATTCGGGCCTCTGATCCTCCTGTCGGTGAGCAGGAATGGCAGACCAAAAGGGCTCGAAGTGGTGCGTCAACTGCCGATGGATTCATGTGTGCGGGAACTTTCTTGGTCGTGGAGTGGGCAGTTTTGTCCTGCATAGGCCATTCGATGTGGTGCGTGGCACACCTCGTTGGGTGAGGCTACCCAAATATCGCTCAACCAAATTTGAACGATGCCGATGTACTCACATGCCCCAGAGTGTCCGCCCTAAAGGTCGAATTTGCCGCGTCACCGCTGTCGCCGCTGTTCTCGCCCTGGTTCTTGCTGGTTGTACCTCAAGTGAGCAGGCGGGTTCAGGAGCGGACGCTGGCGCAGTGGTGCTCGGCGCGGCCGCAGCCCCTGCAGGCAAGTACGTTTCGCCGAACGGCAACAACTCGAACTCTGGAGCATCGCCGGATCAGGCCTTTAAGACAGTCGCCTATGCGGTCAAGCAGCTGAATCCCGGCGACACCCTCTTCATCATGGAGGGCGAATATTTTGAGAACGAACGGCCCGATTCGGCCGTAGTCGTCAACAAGTCCGGCACCCCTAACGCATGGATCACGATCACCGCGCAACCGGGGGCGACGCCGATTCTGCGGAGCAACCAGAGCAACGGCATCAAGGTCGAGGGAGCCAACTATGTGGTGATCTCCAACCTGGAGCTGATCGGCAACCCTAACGGCGGAACCTCCAGCTATTCCGGGTCAGGTATCAACGTGGATGCCATCTACGGTCCTGCCAAGAACCACCACGTCAAGGTGCTGAACAACAAAATCTCCGGCTTCGGTGCTGGCGGCATTCCGATCACCGGATCCAGTCACGTGGAAATCCGAGGAAATGTCATTCACAATCTTGCCGAGGTCGAGTGGACCCAGCACAGCGGAATCTCGATTCTCGAGAGTTTCAACATGGGATTTGGTAACGACGGCAACGGTTACTCGAACTACATCACTGGCAACGTCGTGTACCAGGTCGAAAACAAGGTTCGTGACAACCACGGACGGTTCACCGATGGCAACTGCATCATCATGGATCGCACCAATATCAACAACTACAGCGGTCGCACGCTGATCGCGAACAACTTGTGCCTCGACAACGGCGGGCGCGGAATTCAGATCTTTGAGTCCAAGCACGTCGATGTTGTGAACAACACCGTCTACAAGAACCTCAAGACCGGTGAGATCGCAAGCTCTGGCGGCGAACTTGGTGCGTTCTACTCCAGCGATGTGGAGTTTGCCAACAACCTTGTTTGGGCCCGCAACGGCCTGAAGCCGGCCCGTACGTTCGACTCGAGCAACATTCGATTTACCAAAAACATGTATCTTTCGGACACCGCGCCCGAATACAACGGTGCATCGAACAGCGGGGATATGCGGGTCTCGCCTAGTACCGCCGTCGCCAAGAATCCGTCGACCAATCCCAACCCCGCCAACTTTGCGCTGGTGAACGGCTCTCCGGCGATCAACGCTGGAACGAACAAGTTCAACGGGGTCAACCCAACCGACTACAGCGGTGCCAATCGTGTCGCCGGTGGCACCGTGGACCTTGGGGCATTTGAGTCCTCAAGCAGCGCTCCGGCTCCTACGACAACCCCGACGACCGCGGCCCCGACGACGCAGAAGCCGACGACCACCAAGGCTCCTACAACGAAGGCTCCGACAACAAAGGCTCCGACGACGCAGAAGTCGACCACAACCAACCAGCCAACCACGACCCGCAAGCCCACGACAAAGCCGCCGACTACCCAGAGGTCGACGACGACTGAGCTTCCCAGCGGCTCGACCATCGTGGTGACGTCGACGACCGCCAAGCCGGCTTCAGGCGATAGTCGATCGGCAACAACGTCCGCCGATCGGTCGGCCCCAACTTCGGTTCCACGCCCACCGAGCAGCCCCGTAAGCGCAGCGCAGGGATCCAGCTCCACCTCGGTGCCGTCGGATACGGATCGAGCGGTCTCATCTGCTACCGGTAACCGCCCGACCACTTCTACCACCGGTGCCGCAGCGGTTGATCCCTCGCCGTCTACCGAACGTTCATCCGGAACGTTCCGATCGCCCGGAGCTCAGCCCTCGGGATCGGTGAGCAGCACCGTTCCGCCGTCGGCGTTCGATGGAGTACGAAGCCCGGCCGATGGTGCGGTTGACACGGTCCCCACAACGGCCCGCCAGTCTGAGGAGTTTCCCGAGGAGACCGAAGTCCCCGAGGTCCTGGCGTTCGACGGAGATCCCATCTCACAGCCTCCGATTCCGCTCGAGATCCCGGCGAGTGCTGCCCTCGCACTTGGCCTCCTGTTCTCGTACTATCGGCCTAGGTGGATCGATCGGCAGCTGGGATGACTGCCCAGGTGCTAGTGGTCGCCACAAAGTACCCTTGCAAGTTGATCGCAGCTGAAAACCGGCAAATCTCGGCCTCCGACTCACCCGAAAGCACCTAAATGGTCCCCGATAACAATTTCGTCCAGGACGACGTAACCACGCTTGAGGATTACCTCGCGGCAATACGAAACCGAAAGTGGATCGTCGCCGCTATCACGCTGCTGCTGTTCGCGCTCGCGTTCGTCGCAACGTCGGGCGGCGAGGCTATGTACACCGCCGATGGTCAAATCGAAGTTGGGCTCAGTCCGGTGAACAGCCCGCAGGGCAACCCGGTCGCGGGAAACTTGGAACTTGAGCGGTCTCGACTGATCGGTAACGAAATCTCCAACCGTGTCGCCGATGACCTCAAGGCTCAGGGGTACTCCATTTCGGCCGCGGACCTTCGGCGAGAAATCGACGTCTCGTTCATTCCTCAAAGCCAGCGTCTCGACTTGAGCTACAGCTCGTCCGACCCTGCCTTTGCCGCCGACTCGGTCAACAGCTTTATCGATACCTACGTCGTCAATCGCCAAACCGAAGCGGAGGAGTGGTACGACGTACGCATCACTGCCTTGCAGAGTCAGATCGACGAAGCGGTGGCAGAACAGAAGATTCTGGAAGCCGAACGCGCAGCCCTCATCGTGGAGCGCAGCCGGACCGGAAACACGGCCGCGCAAATTACTCAGGCGCAGGAGGAGATCTCGGCGGTGACCGCAGAGATCAATGCGTTGACCCAGCAGATCCGTACCACCAGCACGTCGCTGAGCACTCAGAAGCTCGGCCGCCAATCGCTCTCAAGCGCGGCGAAAGTACTTCTTGCCGCCGACGTGCCGACGAGTCCTGACGGGATTCCTCGTTCCTTTATTCTGTTCATGTCGTTGGTTGCTGGCCTGCTGTTCGGTACCGCTGCTGCCTTCCTTGTGGAACGCCTCGATACAACCGCCCGGGACGAGAACGACGTGGCGCTCGCCCTGGGCGCTCGCGTGCTTGCATCGATCCCCGCCTTCCCGTTGGGGAACCGCAGCGGCACCAGCGCAGCCATCATGCTCAGCGAGGACCGAAAGCCTCGCCTCGCCATCAGCCGCGAGGCGTTCCGACGGTTCCGATCCAGTTTGCAATTCGCGTCGGCCTCGACCGGTGCGGAAGTCTTTGTCTTTACTTCAGCGTTCCCGGGTGAAGGTAAGTCGGTAGCG
>CALHFG010000131.1 GCA_938029215.1 uncultured Acidimicrobiales bacterium
GCCATCAATTGCTCCAGTTCGCCCATGAACAGGACCTCGCCTGCGAGCACAACTTCTACGGTGCCATCGGGCCGGTTCATCACATGCCCAGCCAGGTTGCGTTCCCGGGCCCGTTCGCACACAAACCACCGGTACCCGACGCCCTGGACCCGACCCGACACGATGTAGCGCTTGACGGGGAACATGCTCCACGACGGCTCGACGGTGGGTTCGTCCATCGCTCCACCTTCGTCGCTCGCCCCAGCGACTGCAACTCAATCCACGAGGCGCTCGCCGGCTCCGCTGTCGACGCCTCCAACAGGCCTAGTTGGGCGACCGCTCCGCGAATTGGTCTCGGGCCAGGCGCACGTCGGGTAGGTGTTGCTCGGTCCAGACCCGAATCGCTTCTAGGGGTTCGGTGATCGTCGTCCCGAGATCGGTCAGCGAGTACTCCACGCGCGGTGGACGGAGTTCGGTCAGCACCCGGCGATGCACCAATCCATCCTCTTCCAAACGTCTCAGCGTTTGGGTCAGCATCTTCTGGGTGATGCCAGGCACCGCCCGACGGAGTTCCCCGAAACGGTGCGGTCCCTCCTCTAAACGACCGATGACCAGGACCGACCACTTCGACCCGATGAGGTCCAGCACATCTCGACATGGGCAGTCGAGCGAGTACAGGTCGCCCACATCCGAGACTGACGCCTGTTCAGAGATAGTTTCTTTCGGGTACCTAGTTGACATTGAAGTGCCTTCTTGCGTTCGGAAACTACCACGATCATGATCTCAATGAGCCGAGAGCAACTTGCAATCGGAAACCCTACGGAGACAGCAAACTCGTGACCAAGACAATTCTCCTCACCGGCTCGACCGACGGCATTGGCCTCGCCACCGCCAAAGTGCTCGCCGCCCAGAACCACCACGTGCTGCTCCACGGTCGCAGCCAAACCAAGCTCGACGATGCGGAACGAACCGTTCAGGCTCAAGGCGGGACCGGCACGATCTGGGCCTATCAAGCCGACCTCTCCGACATCGGCGAGGTGGCCGCCTTCGCCGACGCCGTGACCGCAGAACACGATCATCTCGATGTGCTCATCAACAACGCCGGTGTCTTCCGAACCGCACAACCGGCAGCAGCCAACGGACTTGATGTTCGGTTCATGGTCAACACCATTGCCCCGTATGTCCTCACCCGCCGACTCTGGCCGATCTTGGGACCCCAGAGCAGGGTGGTGAACCTCTCGTCGGCTGCTCAGGCCCCCGTCAACCCCGACGCCCTCCGAGGCACTGTGCGACTAGACGACAGCAATGCTTATGCCCAAAGCAAGCTGGCGCTCACCATGTGGTCAAACCACCTCGCCTCCCAGTGGGGTTTGGATGGGCCGATCGTGGTTCCCGTGAACCCCGGGTCGTTCCTGGGAACAAACATGGTCAAAGAGGCCTACGGCACCGCCGGCAACGACATTGGCATCGGGTCCGACATCCTCACCCGCGCTGCCATCTCCAACGAATTCGCCGAGGCATCGGGCCACTACTACGACAACGACTCGGGCCGGTTCGCCAACCCTCACCCCGACGCCCTCGATCCGGTAAAGAACGCTGCGCTCGTCGACACGATCGACTCCGTCATTGCCACCCTCCAACCGTGATGCTCTCCGAAGGAACCAACGTGAACACCACCACCCAACTCGAACAAGCCCGAGCCCTGCACTTGCCCGAGCGCCAAGCAATGCTCCGCCGTGATCCGTCGGTCCAGAAGTTCTGGTCCGAAAACCAAGAGCTGCTCCACAAGGCGTGGGAAGAATGGGACGCCGCCGACATCGGCGATTCCCTCGGTCCGTCGCTCCTTGATCCCAAGCTTCGGGCTGCGGTGGAGACCGCCTGGCAAGATCCCAGTCGAGAATCGGCTGTGCGGGACCTGATGACCGAACCATCTCCTGGCGTCTTCTCATTTCAGTTCTTCGACCCCGAACAACTACAAACGCTGCGCAGCTACCTCGAAGCGGTCTGGGATGCAGGCATCCCGATACGTCCCCCGTATGGCATTGTGCTGAATCGCCAGGGAGCGATGCTCGACCTTCGTTCCGAAGGTGCCATCGGAGCGCCCAGCTTTCAAGCGTTCTACCGAATGCTCATCGACACCTACATGCGCCCCATCGCAAGACTCGTCTATCCCGAGATCGTTGGTTACGACTCTCAGGCATTCGGTTTCTCCATCAATTATCAGCCCACCACCGACACGTCGATCCGGCCCCACTCCGACGCCTCGGCCGTGACATTGAACATCAACGTGAACCTGCCCGATGAAAGCTTCACCGGTTCGAATGTGGACTTTCTTGACCCCGCCTCTGGTGATGTGGCGTCGCTGAGATTCGAACCCGGCTCGGCGATGATCCATCGAGGCGGAGTTCCGCATATGGCGCACCCGATCACAACCGGTGAGCGGACCAACCTTGTGCTCTGGCTATTTGGGGAAGGCGGCCGCATGCCGGTTCCGGAGCAAACCTCGGCACAGATCGATCCACGCGAGCGATGGACAGTCCCGACCACACCCCAAGATCAGTACGCACCCTTCTAGCTGGCGGGCGTAGCCCAGTTTTCTCGGGGCCTGCTCGTACGAAATGCCAGTGCCGTCGTTTCTTAGGTCTGGGATCGTGTGTGTCGTAGATATTGCATGTTCCATGACGAAGTTTCAGGCATCGAGGTTCTCTCGAGTCCGACTGAAACTGACGATGTCGTTTCGCTGCGATTCCGTGTTGGCCAGGCTGACGAGACCCTTGCCGAACGCGGGTACTGTCATCTGGCAGAGCACCTGGCACTCGGTGAAGTCGTCGACGCCCCATACCCGTTTAACGGGATGACCGGCCAGACGGTGACCAGTTTCGAGGCTGTTACTTCTCCCCCCAAGCAAGCAGCATTTCTCAACAGCGTCATCGATCGCTTCGCAGCCATCGCTGATGGGTCGCTTTCCGCTGAGCACATTCTTCATGAGGCTGAGATCCTCGAAGCCGAGGCTGCACAACGTGCGAGCGGCGTGATCGACCAGGTTGCGGGACGGTTGTTCGGAGCCGACACGTATGGGCTCTTTGGATGGTCCGAGTTCGGCCTTCGCGATCTAGATGTCGATCGGTTTCGGGCTTGGACCGCCAAGTGGTTTTCTCGCCGCAACGCGGTCATTGCCTTCCACAACAAGATTCCGGACGGCCTATCTTTTGCCGCGATGAGAGAAGGGGAGAGGATGCTGGCTCCCATACCCCAGCCGATACTTGCAGACCTTCCGGCGTTCCAGCCGGCCCATGGTCCAGTAGGCCTGTTCGCTGCCGTCCCCAGAGCCGACGGCAGTCTTCCATTGGCGTCGATTC
Source organism: uncultured Acidimicrobiales bacterium (assembly GCA_938029215.1). Lineage (GTDB taxonomy): Bacteria > Actinomycetota > Acidimicrobiia > Acidimicrobiales > SZUA-35 > JABDIY01. The sequence continues at coordinate 3,339 of CALHFG010000131.1, forward strand.
TGCAGAAACGGATCACGAATTCGCTACGTCACGAAATGGCCGCCTCCTACGCTCCCTGGTTCGACTACGCACCGGTGTCGAAGGACTGGGCGCTGGTGGCGGCAGCGGCAGACGTCAAGCCTGAATCCGAGACAGCCGCTGTCCGAGCGATTGTCAGTGAGATAGCCCGCCTTGCCGAGGCGGGCCCGTCGACCGACGAGATCGACTTCCAGCGTGCCGTGTGGGAAGAGCAGCAGGGGCGGTCCAGCCTCGCGGCTGGTCGACTGGAGTGGAGTGCCGAGGAGCTCCTGCACGGGGCGGAAATCCAGAGCGAAGAGCAAATCCGGCGGCAGTGGGAGGACCTGACGCCAGCCATGGTTCAAAACAGTGCCGAGGTTTTACGGCGGAGCTACCTACTTTCGGCTCCGCCCGAGGCGGAACTGGCGGATGTGGACGTGCGGGCGTTGCCGGAGTGGACCAACGAGCTCCCGCCACCGGGGAAACGGTACGACTTCGACCAACACAACGGCAGTATCGGTCCCTATGGGGTGCCCTACCTGCTCTTGTCTGATGACGCGATCAGCCTGGTGAACCAGAACGTACGGACGCTGACTATCCGGCGTGAGGACGCCCAGATACTGCTTACCTGGGGCGACGGTGTGCATCAGCTCATCGGTCGACACGGGCAAGCGATCGCCATCATGCCGAACCGTTGGAAGCTCTTCGATGAAGTGGTCGGCTCGCTCAATGGTTGGATGGCGCCGTCGCAGATAAAGAAGATGGGCTTTCGCGGCGTGGACCCAGATGCCCACCCCCTTCCTGTCAAATCCGTCGCCGGTCTGAACCAGTCAGCGAATTTCGAGTCGATGGTGCACGTCGTAGATGGGGTCGGATGGCATTTCCAGGACCAAAGCTTCGGAGACACACGCCCACCCGTTCAAGCGTTTGTCCGAGGTGGTCTCATGCTCGGCTGGCTCGCGGACCGCAAGCTGTTGTCCGAATGGGTTGAGGACGCTGCGGCCGAGCCACTTGCCCTCTATCGGGCTGGCGAACTGAGTCGCGCCCGCCTCTACGAGGAGGTCGATGGGCTGTTGGCGACCGACATGGTGGTTGTTGAGGCCAAGAGATTCTTGGTTTGGCTCTATGCGCCGGGCAAGACCAAACCGTCCCGAGTGCACGCGGTCCTTCTTGGATTGGAGGCCGGACTTGCCAACATCTATGACTTGCCGGATTCTGGGCAGATCCCGACTCGATTCGACGACGCTGTCGACGCCCAGTTGCGAAAGTTCTCCCAGTCGATGATCACGAACTCTCACAAGCTCAAGAAGATGGTCGCCCGAAACACTGCCTAACGGCGAGCGGCAGCTGGTGACTGCGGTCGATTCCGTGACTCGGCCAATAAGACCGCAGTTCCTCTTTCTGCGCTCGATGTGGCACTGTTGGTGCGTGGCGAAGTTGACTCTCTCGGTGATCGCGGCGCTCGCGATCCTGGGCTCGGCGTGCGGTGGTTCGACCGTCGCCCTGGACACAACCAGCGAGACTCCCAGCACAACTACAACCGAGGCAACGACAACTGCACCGCCAACGACCGCTGCTCCGACTACTGCGATTCCATCCACGACGACGGAACCAACGACCACGACGACAGAACCAACGACCACGACCACCACGACGGCGCCAACAACAACGACCACCGAACCAGTGGTGGAAACCACTGAGGTCAGCCTTGTTGAGCTGGCGTCGGCACCCGTCGTTGCAGAAGAAATCGACTTTGAGAACTCCGATGTCGTGCTCTGGTTCTGGGCGCCTTGGTGACCACATTGCAAAACAGCAGCTCCTGCGGTCGCAGAGTTTCAAAGGGACTACCCCGACGTCACATTCCTCGGAATTGGGCTCGACGGTAACGAAGGCGAACTCGAAGAGTTCGTGTCGCAGAACGGTGTGGACGCGCTCACCCATATCAGCCTCGAGACCCATCCCGACCTCGTCAGCGACTTGATTGGGGAGTACTCGGTGCGAGCGGTCCCGACGTTCATCGTGAGCAATAACAACGGCGAGCAGCGAGACCTTGCCGGTTGGAGTGAGTCACGCATCCGCGACGATCTCGACTGGCTCGTCGCCGACTAAGACTTGG
>CALHFG010000132.1 GCA_938029215.1 uncultured Acidimicrobiales bacterium
ACTAAGGGGGTGGATAGTCGCTCCCTCCGATTCGTTGGTGCTGTGGTAGCAGTGCTTTGGCTTCTCGCCCTCGCTTCTCCAGCGGGGGCGGATGCCGTTTTGGTGACCGCTTCACCAGCGGATCAGGCGATCGTTGGCGGCGACGTTGTGGAAGTCCACATGGTATTCAACGAGCTGGTGACCGGCGGCGACATTGCGATCGAGGGACCCGATGGGTCGGTTGCCCTTTTGGGCCAAACCCGCGAGGGGCAGGTGTTGTCCGCTCGCTTTGAGCCTCTCACGATTGAGGGCCGATACTCGATCAGATACTCGCTGATCTCCGCCGATACCGACCCTGTGAGCGGAGCCATTGGCTTTGAGTTTCGGGCTGACGGGCCGGCCCCATTGCCAGTTTCGGTTCCCGCTCTCGAGACCGGTGCGAGTCCACTTTTGGTAGGCGCCGTGACGATCGGGCTTGCAGTAGTCGTTCTGCTGGCAGGACAAACCTTTCTCAGAACCCAACGTGTACGCAAGCTCACGGGTTCTGACGGCGTACCCTTTGATGGGTGAGTCGTACGTACTGGGTGGAGACCCTGGGTTGCCCCAAGAATCAGGTCGATTCCGACAAGTTGGTGGGCACCATGGTGGCCGACGGACTCAGCGCCGCTGATTCACCCGATGTTGCCGATGTCGTTGTTGTGAACACGTGCGCCTTCATCGAGAGCGCCCGGGAAGAGAGTGTCAACACCATCCTCGCTCTCACCGAGGGCAAGGCCGAAGGGGCTGAGGTTGTCGTCACTGGCTGTATGGCAGAGCGGTACGGAGATGAGCTGGCGGAGGCGCTGCCGGAAGTACAGCAGGTCAGCGGTTTCGGAACCCCGGTGACCCTCGGCGCAACTCGCTCCGCTGCGGCCGTGCCTGCGTTTGATCTTCTGAATCTGCCACGCCCGCCGTCTTCGTCGCCCTGGGCGTACGTCAAGATCGCCGAGGGGTGCGATCGCAACTGCGGGTTTTGCGCGATTCCCAGCTTTCGGGGTAAGCAGCGGTCACGGAGCATCGAGGCCATTCTCGACGAGGTCGATCAGACCAAAGCGAAAGAGATCGTGCTGGTTGCCCAGGACCTCGCCGCCTTTGGGCGCGACCAGGGGGTAGGCGAGCGTCAAATCGTTGAACTGGTCAACGCCGTGGCGGAGCGAGCCAAGTGGGTGCGGCTGCTGTATCTGTATCCCTCCGACCTTAACGACACGTTGATCGACGCCATCTGCAATACCGGTGTTCCGTACTTCGACCTTTCCCTGCAGCATGTGAGCCGGCCGCTGGTTCGTCGCATGCGGCGCTGGGGTGAGGGGTCTATCTTTACCGAGCGCATCGACGCGATCCGAGCTCGTGAGCCCAACGCCGCGTTCCGCTCAAACTTCATCGTCGGGTACCCGGGCGAGACCGAAGAGGACCACGACGCCTTGCTTCGGTTCGTTGCAGAAACCCGACTCGACTGGTGCGGTTTCTTCTCCTACTCGGCCGAGGAGGGTACGTACGCGTACGACCTCGACGGTCAGGTTGCACCGAGCCTGATGGCCGACCGGCTCGCGGAGCTGAACGAACTGCAGGACCAGATCACCGCCGAGCGGCAGGACGATCGCATCGGTTCAACCGAACTTGTTTTGGTCGACTCGGTTGGCGTCGCCCGCTCGGTGCGAGAAGCTCCCGAAATCGATGGGATCATCTCGGTGCCTAGCGAAGTGGAGCCCGGTCAATTCCTGAACGTTGAAATCGTCGATGCGGCGGGTCCCGACCTCACAGGGCGACTGTTATGACGGCATCTGCGGCCGATCAGAAGGCGCTCCTTGGTTCTTCGCGGTGGGCGCTGGCGGCGAACGCTCTCACCCTGCTGCGTTTGGTTCTTACGCCCGTGTTCGTGCTCATGATCTTGCATACGAACCCGTGGTGGCCCAGCTTTGCGATGGGGTGGTTCCTCGGATTCACCGACTGGTATGACGGCAAGCTTGCTCGCCATGCCGAACCCACGCGGTTCGGAGCGTTCTGGGATCCACTCGCCGACAAAGCGGTGGTTCTCGCGGGAGGATTCGCGTTGGTGAGCATCGGGCGCTGGTGGTGGCTTCCGATGATATTGATCAGCATTCGCGAATTCGGTCTCATTGCATACCGGAGCTATTGGGCTCGGCGCAGTCTTGCGATCCCGGCGCGGACGTCGGCCAAATACAAGACCTTTGTGCAGGGCCTGGCGCTCTCCAGCGCCACGATGCCTACGATCGAGAACAACGTGCCGGTCATCACCGACATTCTGCTGTGGGTTGCGGTGGCCTTCACGCTCTACACCGGCGCGCAGTACGTGATGGACGGCTCGGCATCCCTCCGCTCCGACGGCCGGCGCTGACAGAGCAAATCCCTTTGGGGCAACACACTTTGTAGTTTCTGACGGGCCTAGAACACGCCAACCGTGTTTGCCCACAGTAATTTCAGGGCATGAAGGTTGAAGTTGTCGCGATTGGGACCGAGCTGTTGTTGGGGCAGATCGTTGACACCAACAGTTCCTGGATCGGACAGGAACTGGCGGCCGCAGGCATCAACAGCCACTACCAGACCAAGGTCGGTGACAATCCGGAACGCATGACCGAGGCCCTGACGTTGGCCTTGAGTCGAAGTGACGCGGTCATTTGCTGTGGTGGTCTTGGGCCGACCCAAGATGACCTAACGCGCCAGGTCATCGCCGACGTCATGGGAGTCGAGCTAGAACTGCACGATCATCTGCTCGAGAAGATCGAGCGGATGTTCTCCAGCCGTGGTCGTCAAATGCCTCAGAACAACGCCAGCCAGGCGATGATCCCGGTGGGGGCCGAAGCGATACGCGAGCAACCCGGCACCGCTCCTGGACTTGTTTGCCCCCTCACCGTCGATGGTGCCGCCAAAGTCATCTATGCCGTCCCGGGCGTTCCATACGAAATGAAAGAGATGGTGCTTGGCACGATCATCCCCGATCTTCTGCATCGGTCGGGCGAGACCTCGGTCATCGCTAGTCGAGTATTGCGAACGTGGGGTCACAGCGAGTCCGGTCTGGCCGAAGTCTTGGCCGATCGAATCGAGGACCTCGACGAGGCGGGCAACCCCACGTTGGCCTTTCTCGCCAGCGGTGTTGAGGGCCTCAAAGTCAGAATCACCGCCAAGGCAGACAGCGCCGACGCGGCCCGCGAGATGCTCGACGTCGAGCAGGCAATGCTGGAGCCACTGATCGGTCGCTGGATCTTTGGTTTAGACGACGACAACATGGAAGCGGTAGTGGTTCGAGCGCTCAAGGAACGGGGTCAGACCCTCGCCGTTGCCGAGTCACTCACCGGCGGGTACCTGTCTGGTCGTATTTGTCAGGTTCCGGGTGTCAGCGCGGTCTATCGCGGGGGAGTGATCGCCTACAACGCAGAGATCAAACACGACGTGCTTGGCGTTCCAGAAGGGCCGATCATTACCGAGGAAGCGGCGGCCGCCATGGCGGAGGGGGTATGCAGGGTGCTCGGCGCCGACGTTGGGCTGGCCACCACTGGCGTCGCTGGCCCCGACGAAGCCGAGGGCAAACCGGTCGGAACGGTTTGTATGGCGGTCAGCATGATGGTAGGTGACGGTGCAGATGCCGACCGTTACACCAAGACTGCCACGATTCGTCTCCCCGGTGACCGTGAGCGCATTCGCCAGTTCAGCACCATCACGATTCTCGACATGCTGCGAAAGATGCTTCGCTAGCGGCTGGTCAGTTGCCGGCGCTGGTGCTGGTGCTCGTGGAACCCGTTGTTGAGGTGAGTCTTCGGAGTGTGGTGGTTCGGCGCGGTCGAGTGGTGGAGGTTGTGGAGGTGGTGGTCGTCGATGCATCGCGTTTGGCGTTACGCAGATCGAGGAGGAACGAATCGCCCTTGGGGCAGCGGTGCTGAAACGTGAACTCTTGGAATTCGAACTGGGTGCGGTCGAGGTTGGCCCAGATATCTTGAAGGACTTCGGGGTCAAGCCCGCAGAGCAAATCTGCGGTAGTGAGCTTGGCTTCCACCTCGGCGTCGGTAGGACTGCCCTCCATCGTTGCCAACAGCAGCTCCCGATCGGTTGGCCCGGCAGGCTCGTCTCCGCCGCAGGCGGCAAGGATCAGACAGGCCGCGGTCAGTGTCGACGCAACTGTGGTGAACCTCCGCACGGTTTCTAGTATTGCATCGCTTCCAGCGGTCGATGGGTTCGCCAGCGGATGCGGTCTCCCCGGGTGAATTTGTCGTAAGAATGAGGCGAATCTCACTCTTCAGGCTTGCATCGAACACTTGTTCGGAATTACACTGATGTGAGAAGTCGGAGCTGCTCTGGCTGAGCGAAGGAAACGATGTCACACCCCTTCTTTAGGGTTGTGCAAGACACATCACACCCTCACCGGTGTACGAGACAGGGCCCGCCCGGGCCCACCAACCCGCACACATTGTGCGGGAAAGAGGAGAATCGCTATGGCGAAGACCAAGGCAGAAGAAAAGTCTGAAAAGGCAGCAGCAAAGATTAAGGCCGAGAAGGCCAAGTCGCTCGAGATGGCTCTAGGCCAAATCGACAAGTCCCACGGCGCAGGTTCGGTCATGCGCATGGGAGACAAGACCAGTCTCAACATCGGTTCGGTTCCGACCGGCGCCCTCGCACTCGACCTCGCATTGGGGATCGGAGGCCTCCCGCGAGGCCGTGTGGTCGAGATCTATGGGCCAGAGTCCTCTGGTAAGTCAACGCTGGCGATGCACGTGGTGGCTGAAGCCCAGCGCAACGGCGGAACGTGCGCCTACATCGATGCCGAACATGCCATGGACCCGATCTATGCGGGTGCCATTGGTGTCGACGTTGATGAGCTACTCATCAGTCAGCCAGACACCGGTGAGCAGGCGCTTGAGATCGCCGACATCCTGGTGCGTTCAGGGTCACTGGATGTCATCGTTATCGACTCGGTGGCGGCCCTGACCCCACGAGCCGAGATCGAAGGCGAGATGGGGGATCACCACGTCGGTGCGCAAGCTCGTCTCATGAGCCAGGCACTTCGCAAGATCACCGCCAACCTCAATAAGACCGACACCATTTGTATCTTTATCAACCAGCTCCGAGAGAAGATCGGCGTCATGTTCGGCTCGCCGGAGACGACCCCCGGTGGTCGGGCGCTGAAGTTCTACAGCTCGGTACGTTTGGACATCCGTCGGATCGAAACGTTGAAGAACGGTACCGAAATGGTGGGCAACAGGACCCGTGTCAAGGTCGTGAAGAACAAGGTTGCGCCACCATTCCGTCAGGCCGAGTTCGACATCGCATACGGCGAAGGAATCAGCCGTGAGGGTTCACTCCTCGATATTGCGGTCGATCGCAACATCGTGAAGAAGTCGGGTGCTTGGTACACCTATGAAGGCGAACAGATTGGGCAGGGTCGCGAGAAGGTCAAGGAGTTCTTGAAGGAGAACCCGGACCTCACGATGGAGATTCAGGACCGAGTCTTGCGGGAAGTTGGACTTCTCGGTGGGGATGAAGAGCCTGTACCCGAGCCCAGTGTCGGTGATATCGATAGTGATGACCCTTCGTTGGATGCGCCGATCGATCTGCGGTAAATCATTCCTGCGAGAGCAGGAACGGGGCTGGCTCGCCGAGGCGGGCCGAATGAAGTACCAGATAGTGCCGAGCGCGTCAGCAGTGCTCGGCACTGTTGGTCCCAGTGTTCGGCACTGTTCAACCCAGTGCTCGGCACTGTTCAACCCAGTGCTCGGCACTGTTCAACCCAGTGCTCGGCACTGTTCAACCCAGTGCTCGGGGATGAGACTGCGATGGCGGCTGACCGGGGCTATTCGGGCGTAGATTGGTAGAGGTATGGCGCGCACCGAACTGAAGGCTCTCATTTTCGATATGGACGGGGTCCTGCTCGAGTCCGAGACGCTGTGGCGCCAGGCAGAACAAGAGGTGTCGGACAGCTTAGGGCTGGGGTTCGACGACGCGGTGTTCCGATCGACCATGGGTGTCCGAATGCGTGATGTGGCCAAGATCTGGTTTGATCTGAAGCCGTGGGACGGGCCCTCGACCGATGAAGTAGCGGCCCGCGTGGTCGACCGTGTAATCGAGCTTGTCGACGGTAAACCTCCGCTTCCCGGAGTCGTAGAGCTCATAGAGCTGGCCCAGGAACGCGGGCTGCGTCTGGGCCTGTGCACGAGCAGCGATACCGCGTTGATGGAAGCGATCATTAGCGGACTGGGTCTTGAGGGCGTGTTCGAGGTGACACACAGTGCCGAGAACGACGAGTTTGGCAAGCCGCACCCGATGCCCTACCTGCGCACAGCCGACCTGCTGGGGGTCCAGCCGGCGGAGTGTTTAGTCATCGAAGACACCGTGACTGGAGCGGTGAGCGCGAAAGCGGCGCAGATGAAGGTGGTTGCCGTTCCCGAACGGGATGACCATGGCAACGGCCGTTTCGGCTTTGTCGATCTCTCGCTGGAGTCACTGACCCAGCTTGATGCACAGATGCTTGACGCGGTGGAGCGGGGTGTACCGACGCCGGCGATCACCCGGCCCCGGTTTCATCGGGCCTTTCCGGTGGACAACCTCGACCGGGCCCGCTGGTTCTATGGCGAGGTGCTGGGTTGCCCCGAGGGACGTTCCGCAGACACCTGGGTCGACTTCAATCTGTATGGTCACCAGGTTGTAGCTCACCTGGCCCCCGCTCCCGATCAGATCGCCACCAACGACGTCGATGGTCACCAGGTTCCGGCCGAGCACAGCGGTTTGCTGCTCAATCTGCCGGCCTGGCGTGATCTGGTGGCACGATTGGAATCCCAGGGGACCAACATCCGTTGGGTAATGAAACCAACCACCCGCTTCGCCGGTCTGACCGGAGAACAACACACCTGCTTCGTGCTCGATCCGGCCGGCAACGCGCTGGAGTTCAAAGCCTTCGCTAACGACACCGCAGTGTTCGCGGTCTAATTCCACCCACTTCACCACCACCTCACCAAGGAGACACTATGCAGCTCGGAATGATTGGCCTCGGCCGAATGGGAGCCAACATTGTTCGTCGGCTTCATGCCGCCGGACATGAGTGCGTCGTTTACGACGTGAACGCTGATTCGATTCAGACCCTTGTGGATGAGGGTGTGGCTATCGGCGCCGAGAGCGAAGCCGATCTTGCCTCCAAACTCACCGGCCCGCGCGCGGTGTGGGTCATGGTGCCAGCTGCCTACGCCGGGGGAGTGGTCATGAGCATGGCCGAGCACCTGGAAACCGACGACATCATTATCGACGGCGGCAACACTCACTATCCCGAAGACATCAAGCGGGCCGACGCGCTGGGACCTCGCGGAATCCATTACCTCGACATCGGCACCAGTGGTGGCGTGTTCGGCCTCGAGCGCGGGTACTGCCTCATGATTGGCGGCGACACCGCGGCGGTTGAACGGCTCGATCCGATCTTCCGGACGCTCGCCCCGGGCGTCGAAGCCGCTGAGCGCACTCGAGGGCGCACCGGAGAACCGGGCCAACCCGAGTTTGGTTATCTTCACTGTGGTCCGGTTGGTTCTGGTCACTTCGTGAAGATGGTCCACAACGGTGTCGAGTACGCGATCATGCAGGCGTACGCCGAAGGCTTTGCGCTGCTTGACCGCGCCGATGTTGGGACCCAGGAGCGGATGAAGGACGCCGAAACCGCACCCATCGGCGATCCCCGACTATTCCAGTATGACCTGGATGTGCCCGCCGTGGCCGAGGTCTGGCGTCGCGGCAGCGTGGTGGGCTCCTGGCTCCTGGATCTGACCGCAGCGGCCTTGACCGATAACCCCACCCTCGACAACTTTGCCGGCCGAGTCTCCGACAGTGGCGAGGGTCGGTGGACCGTTCTGGCTGCGGTTGAGAGCGGAACTCCCGTCCCAACCATCGCGGACGCGCTCTTTAGCCGGTTCGCCAGCCGCGACAACGCCGAGTTCGGTAACAAGGTGCTCTCGGCCATGCGGAGCGAGTTCGGCGGACACCACGAGAAGAAGGACTGACCTTGACCAGTAGCACCCACGTTCTTGATCAGTCATCCGAAGCGCTCATTCTCTTTGGCATTACGGGAGATCTGGCCCGCAAGAAGCTCTTCAGTTCGCTGTACAAGTTGGAGTCCGACGATGCCTTGAACATGCCGGTTGTTGGTGTGGCCTCATCGAAATGGACGCTCGATGAGCTCCGGGCCAATGCCCGCGAGGCGTTGGAGGAGGGCGGGCTCGATATCGACGAGGCCATTTGGCAGCGATTCGCAAACCGGCTCGACTACGTGTCGGGCGACTATCGCGAGGCCGACACCTTCGAGCGTGTCGCCGCCAAGGTTGGCGATGCCCGTTGCCCTGTGGCTTACCTCGCCATCCCGCCGTTCCTTTTCTCAACCGTGGTAGACGGTCTAGCCGCCACAGGCCTTAACTGCGGTCGGGTGGTTCTTGAAAAGCCGTTTGGACGAGACCTAACTACCTCCAGGGAGCTCGATGCGGCAGTGCTGGCCCATTACCCCGAGAAGCGGATCTATCGCATCGACCACTTCCTCGGGAAGGAGCCGGTTCTTAACCTGCTGGTGTTCCGTTTCGCCAACAGCATCCTCGAGCCGCTGTGGAATCGTCAGCACATCAAGAGCGTCACCATCAACATGTATGAGGACTTCGGGCTGGAAGGCCGAGGCAAGTTCTACGACGAGGTCGGAACGCTTCGCGATGTAGTGCAAAACCATCTGCTCCAGATTCTTGCCCTGCTCGCCATGGAACCTCCCGTCTCCGACGACGCCGATGCCCTCAACGATGAAGCTGCCAAAGTGCTGCGGTCGATGCGGTCGATGGACCCGGCCAAAGCGTGGCGCGGTCAGTACGAGGGGTATCGCAGCGAGGCTGGAGTAAAGATCGACAGCGATACCGAGACCTACATTTCGGTTCGTTGCGAAATCGACAGTTGGCGGTGGGCTGGCGTCCCGTTCACAATCAACGCTGGCAAGGCGATGGACAAGACCGTCACCGAAGCGATCGTCGAGTTCACGCGTCCACCGCGTGCATTGTTCTCCGAGGGAAACTTCCAGCCTCGTCCGAACACGATGCGTTTCGAAATGAAGCCCAACGATGTCATCGAGCTCAATATGCAAGCCAAACGGCCGGGCGAGAGTCTCAAGAGCGAACCGGTTGTGCTGCAGGTTGACCATCACGGTATGGAAGACGGCCCGAGCCCCTATCACCGCTTGTTGGGTGACGCGTTGATCGGCGATAAACGCCTCTTCGCTCGCGGCGACATGGTCGATGAGGCATGGCGGATCGTGCAGCCGATCCTCGACCGCCCAACCCCTGTGGAGCCATACCGCTATGGTGCGGCCCCCTCGGAATTGGGATGAGCTCGGCGCAGCACACCGTTGCTATCGATCTTGGCGGCACCAACGTTCGGGCTGCGCTCGTAGCCGACGACGGCACGATCGTCGATCGGCTGAAGCGGCCGACGCCTCACGCTGACTCTGAGCCCACCGTCATTCTGGAGATGATGAGTGAGATCGCGTCGAGCAGTGAGCCAGGCCGCGCAGTCATCGGTCTGCCGGGCGTGATCAATCACGAGACCGAGGGGCTTGTGCAAGCCCCCAACATTCCAAAGGCGTGGATTCCGTTTCTCAAGGAGGCGTGGTTCGAGCAGCGCTGTGGGTATGAGGTGTCCTTTGCCAACGATGCCGACATGGCCGCTGTTGGGGAAGCGAACTTTGGCGCGGGCCGGGGCGAGCGTGATGTGGTGTACGTAACCATCAGCACCGGAATCGGAGCTGGCATCGTCGTTGGCGGCACGTTGGTGCGTGGCGCTCTTTCGGGGGGAGAAATTGGGCACACCGTGGTCGACATTCATGCAGCTCGCGAGAGTCGACCCGCCACAGTGGAGCTCCTCGGTTCTGGAACGGCGATGAACCGGGAGGCTCGAATCGCCGGATTTAGTGAGCAGGGCCGGGACTTCGTGGAACTCGTCCGAGCAGGTCATGAGCTTGCCGGGTCCATCTTTTACGACGCAATGTTTGCCGCTTCGATCGGAATAGCCAACCTGTGTTGGTTGGTTGTGCCACAAGTCGTGGTAATTGGAGGCGGATTGGGGCGCAACATTGATCTTGTGGCTCCTATCGTCAGAAGCGTGCTCGACGAGCATGGGCCTGCCAGTTCGCTGACCACCCGAATCGTTGTAGCTGAATTGGGCGATGATGCTGCGCTGGCGGGAGCCGCTGCGTGGTGGAAAGCGGTTGGCCGGGAGGCAACAAAATGAACCCCATCGTCGTAGAAACAGTTGAACAGGAACGGTGGGCTGAGCGGGCGGCTGATCTCACCGCCGCCGAACTGAATAGTGCGCTTCGCACGAAACCTCGAGCAACGCTTGCGGTCAGCGGTGGACGCTCACCAAAGGCGTACTTTCGTGAACTCTCCAGCCGTGAGGTGGCCTGGGATCGAATCACCATTCTCCAGGTAGACGAGCGTGTGGTGCCCGAGGGCTCCGATCAACGAAACCTCACCGATCAAATCGCGAGTTTTGGTGATCTCGACGCCCATTGGCTTCCGCTCCCGGTCTCGGCCTCGGAAGATCCAAAGGCGCTGAAGGCATTTGTTGAGGACCTGCGGGGCGACGCCGGCAATCCGCCGGTCATCGACGTAATCCACCTTGGGCTCGGTGATGATGGCCACACTGCCTCTCTGGTTCCCGGTGATCCCGTGCTGGAAGAACGTGACCATGTGATCGCTCGCACCGAGCTCTACAACGGCACGCACCGCCTAACCCTCACCGAGCCCGTCCTGAGCCGAGCCGGAATGATCCTGTGGCTTGTTTCGGGCTCCAACAAGGCCAAGCCGGTGCAGCAGTTGTTGAGTGGCGATCCGAGTATTCCCGGGTCGTTGGTAAAGGCTGAGCGCCAGGTTTTGGTAGCAACTCCGGACGTCTTCGAAGCAGATTCATAGCCCATCGGGCGGCCGGAACGAGGTCGCCCGGCGCAGCTAAAAATGGACTTCGGTGCCTCTGGGCACATTCGCTTGAAATATCCCGCGTATGTGCCGAGTTAATGATGTACCTTGCCCATCCCCTCCCTCAAAACTGCAGGCAAATGCAACTCCACGAGACCCGTCGCGGCAACCGACGCAACCCAAACAACACCCCTCCTCAGGCGCTGTCTGACCGCGATCTGCATGACCGCTCCGAAGGAACAACGAAGCAGCCGTTAGACGCGCGTCTGATCGCGGGCGAATCGGTGGTGAGCGAGTCGTTCGATACGGCCCGGGCGTACTTCGCCGACCAGAAGTCGGTGCTGTTACCGATCATCAAGAAGCTGGCCCGTTGGACCTTTGTTCAGCTGGGCACGCTGTCTCGTGTTTCAGCGCGGCCCGCGGAGCGGGCCAAGCTGGCATCGGCCTACGGGATTCGTCGTCAGCCGATGCTTGTTCGGGTTGCTCTTGTTCCGCTGGCATCTCTGTTCATTGGCTTGGGCGTTGCGCTTCAGGTCACTTCGGGCCTCGGCGTCGGACCCGGAGACATGGTGGCGAGTGGTATTTCGGCTCAGACCGGCTTGAGCTTCGGCAGCTCGGCAATTCTGATGTCAGGACTTCTTGCGCTTGCCGGGACCCTGCTCGGCCGGCCGCCAAAGATCGCCACGTTGGTGAACGTTGGCATGATCGCCGTGGTGATCGATCTGCTCTTGCCGCTGTTGGAGATCGAGGCCGGCGTGTTGGCGCGATTCCTGCACTTCGCCGGCGGCCTTTGGGCGGTAGGGATTGGTATCGGCTGCTTGCTCCACGCCCGCTTGGGGATCGGCACCCACGAGGCGCTGAGTATGGCAATCTCGGACCACACGGGCCTCCAGGTACGGAAGGTCCGTCGCGTTCAGGAGCTGAGCTGGATTGCTCTCGGCGTCTCATTGGGGTCTCAGTTTGGCGTGGGCACCGTCTTGGTGGCGCTGTTCATTGCTCCCGCAATCGGTTCCGGAACGCGTTCAGTGGGTCGGGTCCTGACCTCCCTGTCACAAGCGGTCGAGGCCCCGGAGGTTGCAGCTCACGTCTCTGAGGTCGGGTTCTAACTCACATTGCCCCAGGCTCCCTTGCGGGTGGCCGGAGTGACCCGCTCTGGTCAGTGATCAGATCCCTCGCGGAGATGGGTGAAGAAGAATGCGTTCGCCACGTTGCGCGGGAGGCGAGCGTTGGCAATGAGGCTCATGCGTGTGGTTGCCGCCGCGCAGCAAGGCAGCAGGTGTCGCGTTTGGTGGCTCCCTGCTGGTGGCCGGAGCGACCCGACGTGGTCAGTGATCAGTGACTTTGGAGTGGTGAGAGAAGAAGAATGCGTTCGCCACGTTGCGCGGGAGGCGAGCGCAGGCAAAATGGAACAGTGAAGCGGTACTTGGTGCAGACGTTCGGCTGCCAGATGAATGAACACGATTCCGAGCGAATCGCGGGTTTGCTGGAGTCTGACGGGTACGCCGAGACGACCGATCAGACCGAGGCCGATGTCATCGTTGTCAACA
>CALHFG010000133.1 GCA_938029215.1 uncultured Acidimicrobiales bacterium
CCGACCACCGTGTCATCGCCTCTGTCGACCCGCGCCTGCCGGTTGGCCGCCGCTTCTTCGATCCTGAGCTTAGGAATTCCTGCGTTGATGGCCTTGGTCATGCCTCCGAGCTCATCGATTTCCGCGAGATGTTCCCGAGCCCGGGCTGCCAGGTCCGAGGTCAACTTCTCGATGTAGTAGCTGCCACCCAGTGGATCGACGGTTCGGGTGATTCCCGTCTCTTCGGCCAAGATGAGCTGGGTGTTGCGCGCGATTCGTGCGCTGAACTCGGTAGGCAGGCCCAGTGCTTCGTCGAAGCTGTTGGTGTGGAGGCTCTGCGTGCCACCCAGCACCGCCGCCATCGCCTCGACGGTGGTTCGGATCACATTGTTGTAGGGGTCTTGTTCGGTCAGGGAGACACCACTGGTCTGGCAGTGGGTTCGAAGCATTGAGCTGCGCGGGTTTTGCGGGTTGAACTGGGCCATGAGCTCGGTCCAGAGCAGGCGGGCGGCTCGGAGCTTGGCAACCTCCATGAAGAAGTCCATACCGATGTTGAAGAAGAAGCTCAGCCGGCCAGCGAAGCTGTCAACGTCGAGTCCCTGTGCGAGGGCCGCCTTCACGTACTCAACCCCGTCGGCGAGGGTGTAGGCCAGTTCGAGGTCAACGGTCGCGCCCGCTTCCTGAATGTGGTACCCGCTGATGCTTATGCTGTTGAACTTGGGCATCTGCTCTGCGGTGTACGCAATGATGTCGGCCACGATCCGCATGCTCGGCTCTGGCGGGTAGATGTAGGTGTTGCGAACCATGAATTCTTTGAGAATGTCGTTCTGAATCGTGCCCGCAAGCAATTCGGGCCCGACGCCTTGTTCTTCACCGGCAACCACATAACACGCCAGGATCGGCAGGACCGCGCCGTTCATGGTCATCGAAACGCTCATCTTGTCTAGCGGGATTCCGTCGAACAGAATCTTCATGTCTTCGACGCTGTCGATAGCAACGCCCGCCTTCCCCACATCGCCTTCCACACGAGGATGATCGCTGTCGTAGCCCCGATGAGTGGCGAGGTCGAAGGCCACGCTCAGCCCTTTTTGTCCTCCGGCCAGGTTCTTGCGATAGAAGGCATTCGATTCTTCGGCCGTGGAGAAACCTGCGTACTGGCGAATCGTCCAGGGGCGGTTGGCGTACATCGTGGCCCGTGGTCCGCGTACATACGGAGCCTGGCCCGGCATTGAGCCAAGATGGTCAACCGACTCGAGGTGGGCCTCGGTGTAGAGCGGCTCGATGGCGATGCCTTCGGGGGTGGTAACCGTCAGCTCCTCTAGCTCACGGCCACGCAATTCTTTGGCGGCCACCTGTTCCCATTGCTCATACGAACCCATCGCTCCAGAGTAGATGCATCACCCGGTGACGGGTCTATTTGCTGCACTACCGGTCTACCATTTCTCCATCGGCTGAACCCCAGCCCAACGTGCACACTTGGTGACGGGTCGCTCTGTTGCACCAGTCTGCAACCACCTCACTTGCGGAGGTGCTGAATTGACAAGAATTGCTCGTTCGATGCGAGAGGCAGAAGTCCATCACGTGGTGAACCGCGGATGCCGACGCCAGGAGATCTTTGGTGACGATCAAGACAGGGCCGGTTTCATAGGCATCCTTGGAGATGCCCTCATCAAGTACCGAGCCCGTTGCGTAGCACTGTGCCTGATGGGGAACCACTTCCATCTCATAATCCGTAGCGACACTCGGGCACTGGGCAAGGTGATGCATGATCTTGGCTCTCGGTACACCGTGAGGTTCAACTCGAAGTACGGCTTCGACGGATCACTTTTCAAGGGACGCTACTTCTCCTCGCCTATTTCCGATGCAGAGTACCTTCGCAACTGCATCAGGTATGTGAACAAGAACCCGGTCGACATCCGGCCTCCGGTGGATGTCGACGGCTATCGCTGGTCGACGCAACGTCACTATCTTGGACGGTCTCCAGAAGCGCCCTGGATGGATGTAGCCCACGGGTTGGCGGCGTTTTCAAATAATCGGATCCAGTACCAAACCTTCTTTGCCAGCGAGTCATCCCGTCCGTCGTTAGGCGCAGTGATTCGCTGGTTTGACGATGCGAACCAGGCATTGCCTGTTCGTGCTCTCGCCGTGCTCGTTGCGGGGTATGCCGGATGGACCGACGAAGAGTTACGCGAGCAAGCTGGAGTCAGCGCAGTGAGCTCGGTTCGGTCCCTTCGCCGCCGGGCCAAAGAAAGAGTGAAGGAGGACGAGGACGTGGCCGCCTTGGTGGAGGAATGTCGGGCGGCCCTGCAGATTTCGCCCCCGATCGTGCTGCCGCGATGGTTCGAAGCGTGACGGGATCAGGGGTGGCTGGTTGGACGCAGTGCAACGTATGGACCCGTCACCTGGTGTGTCGCGCTAGGTTCGTCGGCGATGGTTGAAGCGAGATCTGATGTCACGAGTCCGGGGACGATTGCGTTCATCCCGCCCCGGTACGGGCCCGAGGTGGTAGGGGGAGCCGAAGCAGTGGTCTCTGAGACCGCTCACGGCCTCGCCGCCCGCGGCTGGAACGTGGAGGTTCTGACCACCTGTGCCAGTGACCACTACACCTGGGCCAACCATTACCCAGCAGGTCTGTCTAGCGACGGTCTCGTATCGGTCCATCGGTTCCCCACAGTGGTGAACAAACCGGCTCGCGACCGCGACCGTATCGGTGGGATGATCCTCGCCGGCCAGGACGTCCCGATCCAGGACCAACAACTGTGGATGAATGACGGGCTGCGTGTCCCGGATCTATGGCACTACCTGCTGGACAACAGCCATCGGTACCGGGCCATCGTCGTAGCTCCGTACATGTTCTGGACCAGTTTCTGCTGTGGACAGGTCGATGCGGCCAAGACGGTGGTGATGCCCTGTCTCCACGACGAACCCACCGCATATCTCGACCTTTTTCAGCCCCTCATCAACGGCGCGGCCGGAACGTGGTTTCTCGCCGGCCCTGAACGCGATCTGGCCCGACGAATCTTCCATGTCCCGACCAACAACGCACTCGTTGGGGCCGGGGTGGACGTCCCCAAAAGCTATGAACCGAGCCGGTTTATCGAAGAGTTCGGCATCGAGGGTCCGTTTGCGTTCTTTGCGGGTCGGCGCGAATGGGGCAAAGGCTGGACCGATCTGATGAATGCGTTCGGCTTCGCGGTTTCCCAGGGTGTGGATCTGCGCCTCGTCACCGCCGGGGTAGGAGACCCCACGATTCCTTCCCACCTCGCTGACCGGGTGATCGACGTCGGCTTCATCACCGAAGAGCAGCGAAACAACGCAATGGCTGCCGCTTCGGTCTACATCCAGCCCAGTGAAATGGAGAGCTTCTCACGCACCGTGATGGAGGCATGGCTCGCAGGAACGCCAGTGATCGCGAACGCTGCGTCGGACGTGGTCTCTTGGCATGTGGAACGTTCTCAGGCGGGCGTCACCTACCGAACCAACACCGAGCTGGTGGAGAGCCTTCGATTCGTTGCCTCTCAGCCCGATGTAGCGGCGGAGCTGGCCATCCCCGGACGCCAGTACGTACTCGACAACTACGCCCCTGAGCGCGTGCTCGACGCAATGGAACAGAGCCTGCTGGAGTGGACAGTTCCGGTCCCGGCCGAAGCTACAGCGGGGGGTAGAGCTCAATGACGACGCTAATGATCACGCCCTACGCGCCCTATCGAGACGGAATCGCTGCGTACGCAATTCAGGAGGTTCGCCGGCGTCGCGCTTCCGGCGAGGATCTTGAGGTCCTCTCACCGCTGCCGTCGGCGGCTCACCTGCATCTCCGGCTCGGTGGTGTCGCGGGAATGATCAAACTCACCTCGATTGCTCGCAAGTACGACCGGCTCGTTATTCAGTTCTTTCCGGAGATGATCTTCGGTCGGACCAAGACAGGGGCGGAGCGCCTCGCGATCTGGACATCCCTCCTCGGAATCGTGAAGATGGTGCCGACCGAGCTCAGAATTCACGAGGTTCAATACCAGCCGATGCGCGATCACCAAAGCGAGCAGACTGCTGCTCGCCGGGTGTTGGAGGCTGCAGCCGAGGTCACGGTCCACACCGAACAGGAGAGGGCCGAACTATCGGAGGCCTCGGGCTTTTCAAAGGACCGAATTGAGTTGTTGGATCATGGCAGCAGCTTTGCCGCACATGTGACGCTCTCCAAGGAAGAGGCACGTAACCGTCTGGGTCTTCCCTCCGATGAGATCGTGTTGCTTTGCATCGGGTTCTTGCAAGCGCATAAGGGTTTCGACCGGGCGATGCAGGCCTTCCTGCGTCTAGATGCTCCGAACGCGTCGCTTCATGTGGTCGGTGATGTTCGGGTGTATCACCCCGACCTTGAGGCTCACGCCCGAACGTTGGCGTCCCTGGCTGATACGTCGGAGAGGGTGCATCTGCATCGCCGTTTCGTGGGTGATGCCGAGTTCGACACGTGGCTCCAGGCCGCCGACACCGTCGTGCTGCCTTACCGGGAGATTTGGAGTAGCGGTGTGGTCGAGCGAGCCAAGCTTTTTGACACGCCGATTATTGCGGCGGCGGTGGGCGGTCTCGGTGATCAAGGCGAGGGGATCACACTCGTTGCAGACGATGGTGAACTGCTGGTGGCAATTGCCGAGGCCTGCGGAGTTGGGGATCGAGTGGAGATTGCATCATCGTGGGACGGAACCCTTTCGAGCCAGCAAGCGATCCAGGCCGAAATTCGTCGCCGAGCCCGGACTGACGATCGGCCCATCGAAGCTGAACCGTCGGGCACCCAAGACAAGCTGTCCGAGCTCGAAGTGCTCGACATGCCTCACCCCATCAGTCTGAAGCCTTGGATCAATCAGACGAAGAGCCTCATCGGGCGAGCCACGAACTGGCAGATCCATCCGCTCGTCGTGAACGCCAACGAGACGACCACTGCACTCCGGGATGCGATCACGCTGCTCGAGCAGCGGGTCGCCGAGTTGGAAGCGAAGCTAGACGAAGACGAGCCCTAGTTCGCCAGCGCACTCGCGAAGAGGTTGATCGTCTTAGCCCATGAGCCCTCGGCCGCGGCCTCGTGGTAGTTCGGTGAGCTGGGCCAGGTGTATCCGTGGCCCGCCCCTTCGAAGAAGTCGACTTCCACAAGGTCAAGGTCGGCGACTGCGTCGAAGAAGGGCTGATGCATCTCAACCGATTGCACGTCATCCTCTAGTCCGACCCCGAAGTACAGCGGCCTCGTGAGATCACCCACCTGTAGGTGCGGGGAGTCATCCTTGTCGTCGACCATGAACGATGGGTGCCAGCACGACCCCGCGAGGAACCGCTCGGGTTGGTCGATCACTGCTCGGAAAACCGCTCGGGTCCCGAGGCAGAAACCGATCGTCAAACACTGCTCCCGCTCCTCGACGCCAGCCGCAACGAGGGCGGCTCGACCGTCTTCCTGGATCTGCTCGTCGGTCATCAATCCAATGAGCTTCCAGATTTCCTTGACCACGTTCGGATTGGTGGCGAGTGCCTCATCTCCGGGCAGGCAGTAGCCCGAGCGATGGTGGAGATCTGGGATGACGACCCGGTAACCTTCTGCCGCCAGCCGCGTCGCATGATCACGTACCGCCTGTCGAATGCCGGGCGCATCGATGAACCACAGCACAGTGGGATAGGTGCCTGTCGTCGGCTCGGCAACGATCACCGCCATCTTGCCGGTAGGAGTTTCGACATCGATCACACGCTGTTGAGTTTCCATCGACACCGACGCTAGTGAGCGCTTGGGGCTCGGAGCAAGATGGCTCGAGTTCTGGGTGACCTGTCTATTCGGCAGCCTCGCCCAACACCTCGGCCAACGCGGGATGAACAAAGAGCGATTCCACGAGGTCGGTAACGGTAAGTCCGGCCGTAACGGCGAGTGCGAGAACACTAATGAGTTCGGCTGCGTGACGTCCTACGATCGATCCACCGAGGACGACCCCGGTGAGTGGATCGGTCACGATCTTCACAAAGCCCCGCGGGTCGTTGTTGATGAGCGCCTTGGCCGAAACGCTGAAGGGGACCTTGGTGACCCGAATCTTGCGGCCCTCAGCAAAAGCGTCAGCCTCGGCCAGGCCGACGTCGGCAATCTCAGGTTCGGTGAAGATCGCCGATGCGGCCTTGTCGTAGTCGATGTGCCGATGCGGTCCGGCATGTAGGCCCATCGCGTGTTCGGCAATCTTTCGGCCCTGGGTTGACGCGACCGAACTCAAAGGCAGCCGCCCGGAAAGGTCACCGCAGGCGTAGATGCCTGGGACGTTCGAGAGGCAGTTGTGGTCGACCTGCACGTAGCCCCACTTGCTCTCCACGCCGGCGGCTTCGAGGTTGAGCGAGTCGCTGTTGGGGATGGAACCGATGGCCAACAGCACGTGAGACCCGACGGCGATACGGCCATCATCGCAGTGAACTGAGACGCGGTCACCGTCGACCGAAATGGTCTCGGCACGAGCGCCCTTCAAGAGGTTGACGCCACGATCCACGAACGTCTGCTCGAGCGCAGCTGCCACTTCGGGATCCTTTTGTGGAAGAACGTGTTGCCGGCTGACTACCAGCGTGACCTCGGAACCGAAGGACGAGAACATGTGGACGAACTCCACACCCGTCACACCGGACCCAACCACGATGAGGTGCTTAGGTAGCTCAGGCGGCGGGTACGCATGGCGGGTAGTGAGCACTCGCTCGCCATCGATTGGGGCCCAATCTGGAATACGGGGGCGGCTGCCGGTGGATAGAACGATGACGTCGGCATCGAATTCTTCGAACGTTCCGTCGGGTTTGGTCGCCCGAACCCGGTTGGGTCCGACCAGCTCTCCGGTTCCCTCGACAATCGTGACGCCCTGAGACGCCAGCTGACTGGAGACCGACTTCTCCAATCGGGTCTCGATGTCACTGATTCGTCCCTTCAGCGCCTCGAAATCGAGTTTCGCTTCGACGGCCGCAAGACCCATTTCGTGGGCGTCGTGCATGTTCGACATCATTCCGCCGGTGGCGATCATTGCCTTGGAAGGAATGCAATCGAGGAGATGTGCAGCCCCGCCAACGATGTCACGCTCGATCAGAACCACCTGGGCCCCAAGGCGAGCGGCATGGGTGGCACACGTGGTTCCACCTGGGCCACCACCGATAATTACGAAGCGCTTTGACGAACCGGCCATCATAAGAGGATAGGTCGGCTCAGATCGCTCGGATGTGACCTCCTGTGATGTCTCAAGGCGTTCGGTTCTTCGGTCGGTGGCGGGTCCCAACGCGGAATGAGCAGGGGGTTGGACCCTCGGTGGGGAATGGGCGGCTAGCGTTGTCGCCAATGGCGCCGGGCACCACGATCATCGGTACCGAGGTAACCAATACCTTGGCCGCAGAGCAGTTCAATGGAGTGCAGCGCGTCGCGCTCGAGTTGCTGCGGCGGTCTCCGCAGATTGAAACGCTCAGGTCGTTGGCCGACAGTCCAGGTCAATTCCGGCGGCTCACCCCGGGGGAGAGGCTCGCCGTTCAGCGGGGTCTTGTGCCAGGACGAGCGTTCGCAACGCGTTTGGCGAAACGACTACCCGGTGAAGCTCGACGTCGTTTCTCCGACACGTTTAACCTGGCCACCGACGTCGCCGAGGTTGATCTCTTCCTCGACCTCGAGGCGGCCTGGTTGAATCCGTGGAGCCGCCGAGATCTGCTGCCACATCTGCAGCGATTTGCTGTCGCCACGGCTGCGGTGATCCACGACGTTGCTCCAATTACCGAACCGCAATGGTTCGAGCCCGCTTCGTCGTTCCGGTTCGAACGATACTTAAAGGCTCATCTCGATCACGAGTCGCACTTTTTCTGCATCTCCAACCACACCCGAAGCCAGCTAGAGGTGGTGGCTGACCGACTGGGCCATCCTGGTTTGTCCAGTTCGGTGCTTCCGATGGGAGCGCTCAAGGCCGACACCATTCCATCGCCCGAACCTGACGGTTCGGCACCGATGTTGCTGATGGTCGGCACACTGGAGCCCAGAAAGAACCACAATTTCGCAATTGATCTGTTCGATCGACTCGACGCCGAAGGTGTCGCCGTGGAACTTCAACTGGTGGGAAGCCGCGGCTGGAAGAGTTCTGATCTCGTGTCCCGAATTACCAACCACCGGCACTACGGGGAACGCTTGCGTTGGCGATCCGGTTTGAGTGACAACGCACTAGCCGAGCTGTACACCGATGCGGCGGCCGTTCTTGTGCCCTCGCATGATGAAGGCTTTGGCCTGCCGGTTGTTGAGGCCCTTGCGCACGGAACGCCCGTCATCGCCTCCGACCATCCCGCCCTTCGCGAAGCGGGCGGTACGTTTGCCCGCTACGCCGACTCGCCCGATCGTTGGCACAGCATGATCACACACTTGCTCGATCCAGCTGAACAAGCTGCCGTTCGAAACCGACTGACCCGGTATGAGCCGCCATCGTGGGATCACAGCGCCGAGGTCTTGAATACCAAACTGGCGGAACTCGCCCGCTAGAGCCTTCCACCCTCGATGACCCGGGCCAAGAACTGTTGGGTTCGAGCCTCTACCGGTGTGCCGAGCACCTGAGAGGGCGGGCCAGTCTCCACTACGGAACCGGCGTCCATGAAGACCACTCGGTTGGCGACATCGCGGGCAAACCCCATCTCGTGGGTGGCAAGCACCATGGTGAGGCCGCGGGTGGCTAACTCTCGAATCACGCTGAGCACCTCTCCCACCAACTCAGGGTCGAGCGCCGATGTGATCTCGTCTAGAAGCAGCACTTCGGGATCGCCGACGAGAGCCCGCACGATTGCAGCTCGCTGTTGTTGTCCACCGCTCAGCCGATCGGGGTACTCGTGCACCTTGTCGGCGAGGCCAAACCGGTCGAGGAGATCCTTGGCCTTTGCCTCGGCCGCGGTCGGGTCCATACCGTTGGCTTTGATGGGTCCCAGCGTGAGGTTCTTGAGCACCGTCATGTGGGGGAAGAGGTTGTAGCTCTGAAAGACGATGCCGATCCTTTGACGAATTTCGTTGGGATTGGCAGCGCCATCGGAGATCAGCTGGCCCTCGAGGCGGATTGTGCCCTGGTCGATCTTTTCGAGCAAGTTGATGGTCCTGAGCAACGTGCTCTTCCCGCAGCCACTGGGGCCAATCAGGCAAACGACCTCGTGCTCGTCGACGTCGAGATCGATTCCCTTCAGGACATGGTTGGAGCCAAAGGACTTGTGAATCTCCCGCATTTCGAGCTTCATCCTGCCCCCTGCGAACGGCGGGCACGGTCTCGGGCGGTGTACCAGTCGGCAAAACGGGCGGACGGGATACTTATGGCGAGGAAAAGTGCAGCTGCGAATACGTACGGCGAGTAGTTGAAGGTCCGGCCCGTGATGATCTGCGCCTCACGTACCGCTTCACGCACACCGAGCACGCTGAGAAGCGCGACGTCTTTCTGCAGTGAGACGAACCCGTTCAGTAGGGCCGGGATGACGTTGCGGATCGCCTGGGGAAGGACCGCGTAGCGCAGCCCTTGCCACTGGGTCAGCCCCAACGAGGCCGCGGAGAGTCGCTGGCTATCGGGGACCGCATCGATGCCGGACCGATACACCTCGGCGGTGTACGCCGAGTAACTGAGTACGACGACCACCAATCCCCAGAACACTGCACTGTTCGGAAGGCCCGGTAGCCGAAGTGCTGGAATGCCGAAACCGAAGAGGAGTAGGCCGAGGATGATGGGGATGCCGCGGAAGAAGTCGATAAACACGATCGCCAAAAACCGCACCGGTAGGAACGCCGGACCCTTCAGGCTTCGCATCACGGCGATGAGAAGCGCAAGGGCCATGATCGCCACCTGACCGACCATGAACATCCAGACGTTGGTTCTGAATCCACGCCAGATGACGCTGCGCGACTCCCACATGAGTTCAAAGTCGAAGAACGACCTCTGGACCGTTGGCCAGTTCTCGCTTCGGCCAATAACCAAAAGCACAACAACGATGAACGCCAGCGTGGAAACGAAAGCGATGAGCGCGCCTCGAGCCCCCTCTTGATCGAAGTAGCTCCGGCCTCGCCCGGTGAGGGGCTCGTGGTCTTGAGCTGAGAGTGGCGAATTCACTGCTGTCTATCTATCGGATTTGGGCAGCCGTTGGGACTGCACTTGAGGTGGGCCGACGCCGGCCCACCTCCGCAGGGCTTAGCCCTCGAGGACAGGAATGTCGCCTGCCTGGTTGAGGTACTGGGTCTCGAGGTCACCCAGCGTGCCGTTGTCGGTGAGGTTTGCCAGCGCATCATTGATGCAGGGCACGAGAGCGCTGCCTTCTTCGAAGACAAACCCAAGGGCGTCGGCGTCGGCTGAAATCTCTGGGAGCACCCCGACGATGAATGCGGTGTCGATCTCTACGGCGGAAACGAAATAGGCCGTGGGAAGGTCGAGCACGAGTCCATCGATTTGGCCTGCGTCAAATGCTGCCTTGGCCGCTACGTTGTCGTCGAAGACCGAGGCGGCGGAATCGGGCTCAATCACGGTCTCGATGTAGTCGAGGCTGGTGGTCGCGATACCGGCACCGAGCTGCAGCGCCTTGAGATCGGCCACGCTCGTCACCCCTTCGAACTTGGAGGGATCGGTGGCGATGATGGCCTGCTTTGCCACGTAGTACGGGCTGGAGAAGTCTACGACTTCATCTCGGGCGTCGGTGATCGAGAACTGCTGGACGTTGAAGTCGTAGTCCTTAGCGCCGGGAGCTACGCCCTGGTCGAAGGTAGTGCGGACCCAGGCAACGTCGAGACCGAGTTCGCCGGCCACAGCGTAGACAACCGCCGACTCAAAGCCCTGACCGCTGGCGGGATCGTCGTCCAGCATCCACGGAGGAAACACCGGGTCACCGGTAGCGACGGTCAGTTGTCCAGCGGTCTTGACCGCGTCGCAGTGCGACGACTCTTCCATGGAGTCTTCCTCCATAGCGTCGTCTTCTTCCATGGAATCTTCTTCCTCCATGGCGGCCTCGGTGGTGGTAGTGGTGTCCTCGTCGACGGCGGCCGGCTCGTCTGCAGATGAACCGCATGCTGCAGCCAGCAGGGTCAGTGCGAACAGTAACGCAATGAACTTCTTCATTTTTCTCTCCTCTTCCGGCTCCCAGGGATCGGACAACCGGTGCCTAAAGTCTGTCACCCTCATTCGGCGATGGCGCGCCACCACCATGTGACCTCGGGCAACGATGCCCTACTCGGCGATGGCGACGTCTCCGGATGTCACCGAATGGCTCTCGCCTTCGTCGGTTTGTACGAGCAGCGAGCCATCATCGGCGACTCGAATTGCCCGGGCCGACTGTTGACCTCCAGGTCCGTCGAAGCGCACGGTTTGTCCGACGGTCCAACACTCGGCCCGGTAGCGGTCCATCAACTCGGTGGGGTCGGAGCGAAGACGCTCTGTCCAGGCCTCGATCTCGGCGAGCACCGATCGGAACAGCTGCACATTGGTGGGCGGAGTTGAACAGAGCTCGGAGAGCGAGGCGGCGTCGGATCGAAACAGATCCTCCGGTTGGCGGACGGGCCAGATGTTGATGCCTGTTCCAATAACGACCGCCGTGATTCCCGGTCGCGGTGCCGGTGTGGCTTCCACGAGAATGCCAGCGACCTTTCGAAACCACGTCGTGCGATTGTTCGAAGTGGCATTGTTCGAAGTGCGATTGTTCGAAGTGGCATCGTTCGAAGCGTGAATGTTCGAACCAGACTTCTCGATGACGACGTCATTCGGCCATTTGAGTCCTAGTGCAGCTTCGTCATCGAGCCATCTACGGCAAGCGGTCTGCACGGCGAGACCTGCGGCAAAGGGAACGAGCCTCAGCGCGTCGGTACTTGATGGCCAGTCCTGACGAACGGATCCGAGCATCGCTTGCACCGGATCGGTTGAAGCCGGCTCGTTGTGCCACGAACGGCCCAGTCGGCCGCGTCCCGCCCGCTGAGAGTCGGTAAGAATGGCGGTCGGCCCGGGTCCTGAAATGGCCGCAGAATCGAGCAAATCTTGATTTGTGCTGCCGGTTTCGACGACGTGGTTGAAAGGGATTGAAGATTTCATTGGTTCGGTACTTTGCAATTGGGCTGGCGGCGGCTAACCATAGGGCGGTGTTCTCAAAGGTTCTGATCGCAAATCGTGGAGAAATCGCTGTCCGGGTCATCCGGGCATGCCAAGAGATGGGGATCGCGACGGTCGCTGTCTACTCCGAGCTTGATCGCGACGCACTTCATGTGCGGCTCGCCGACGAGGCCTACGCGCTCGGAGGGCAAACGGCCGCTGAGAGCTATCTCAACACCGACGCGATCCTTGACGCCATCGAGCAGTCGGGCGCCGAAGCGGTGCACCCTGGCTACGGGTTCTTCAGCGAGAATGCCGACTTCGCTCGCACGATCACCGAGCGCGGCGTCGTCTTTATCGGGCCACCACCCGAGGCGATCGAGGTAATGGGCGACAAGATCAGCGCTCGGGCCGCAGCCGAGAAGGTCGATGTGCACGGCGTGCCAGGGTCGACGGAATTCCTTACGTCTGCTGATCAGGTGACTGCATTCGGAGCCGATCATGGCTACCCGGTTGCGATCAAAGCGGCCTACGGCGGCGGCGGGCGCGGTATGAAGGTCGTTCGTTCCGCTGAGGAGGCAGCCGAAGCGCTGGACTCGGCCAAGCGAGAGTCACTGGCCTACTTCGGGCGCGACGAGTGCTACATCGAGCGCTACCTCACCGCTCCACGCCATATCGAGATCCAGGTTTTGTGTGATCAGCACGGAAACGGCGTTCACCTGTCTCAGCGCGACTGTTCGGCTCAGCGCCGACACCAAAAACTGATCGAGGAAGCTCCCGCTCCCGGTCTCCCGGAGAACATCGCCGAAGCCATGGGGGCAGACGCCGTCAAGGTTGCGCACGGGTGCGGTTACACCAATGCCGGTACCGTCGAGTTCCTGTATGAGAACGGTTCGTACTACTACCTCGAGATGAACACCCGTCTCCAGGTGGAACACCCGGTGACGGAGCTGGTCACCGGTCTCGATCTCGTTCGGCTGCAGCTGGAGGTGGCGGCCGGCGCCACGCTCCCGATGACCCAGGACCAGATTGTGACGAACGGGCACGCGATCGAGGTTCGAATCAATGCCGAGGATCCAGCCGAGGGCGCATTTTTGCCCTCGCCGGGCCCGCTCAATGTGTTTTCGTTTCCCTCGGGTTACGGGGTTCGTTGGGACGGTGGCTATGAACAGGGCGACGAAATCAGCCAGTTCTACGACAACCTGGTGGGCAAGCTCGTCTGCTGGGGTTCAGATCGCCCAACTGCGATCGCTCGAACCATTCGTGCGCTCGAGGAGTTCCGTATCGAAGGAGTCGCCACAACGATTCCTGCCGATCTCGCGATCCTTCGCCACGAAGACTTTGCCAATGGCGTTCACAGCACCAAGTGGGTCGAGGAGACCTTGGATCTCACTGGTGTTACGGGCGGAGCTGCGGTTCCTAACCCCGACGAAGATGACCCCAAGGTGAAGCGGTCTGCAACGGTAGAGGTGAATGGCAAGCGCTTCGACGTTGCGATGTGGGTTCCCGAAAGCGAAATTGGCTCGGGTGGTGGCGGAGCGGCGAAAGCCAAACCGCGACGCAAGAGTGGTTCCGCCGGTGCGGCTGCGGCCGGTGGGTCGGGAACGATCACCGCGCCCATGCAAGGAACGATCGTGAAGGTCGTTGCCGAACAGGGGGCCGAGGTCGAAGCCGGAGACACCATCGTTGTTCTCGAAGCTATGAAGATGGAAAACAACATCACCGCCGACAAGTCCGGCACCGTCGTTGAGCTCAAGGTAGAAGCCGGTGCGGCGATCCAAACGGGAGACTTGATCGCCAAGATCGAGTAGTTGAACCCTCAACCCGCTGTGGTGATCTACCACTCTGGGTGAGTCTGTTCGGGATGCTTCAACGAGACCTTGGCGCGGCCGAAAGGAGGGGATGGTTCAATCGCGCTTTCAGGCGCACTCTTGGTTTCAGGCGCTGCTCGCGATTGTGGTCGCCTTGATCGTGTTTTCGAGTTCGACAACGGTCGCGCTTGCTCAAGCGGAGGATCCGGCCGAGCCCACCACCGAACCAGCCCCTCCCGTGACGCCGGTTCCGAACGACCCCCTGGTGAACGAGGGGGCCTCGGATGAACTGGACCCCAACACAACCGAACCCGTCGATCCTAATGCGGCCCCCGGTGACGACGCGGGCGTCAGTCCCACCGAAGAGGAGTCCTGCGAACCCGACGCCAACGCGGCCGCCAGCGATGCGGCTCAAACCGTTGCGGATGAGCCTTGCACGCCCAAGAAGAGGGGTCGGTACGCAAACCAGCCCGAGTTCGTGCCGGACAGTCTGAATCGTGGTGAAGCTCGTCGAGTTGAGCGCGAGCTCGAATCGGCGCGAGCGGATCATTCGGTGCGAATCTCGCGAGTTCGGGGACTGCGGTTGCTCGAAAAGCGTCTCGACCTCGAACGGCAGGCGCTTTCCGCGGAAACCATCGAGGCTTTGCGCCTGCTCGAAGAAACCGAGGAACAGCTACGGCAACGAGCGCTGGCAACATTCGTACAGGGCGATTCGTTTTCGCTCGCTCCATCGCTCGAGCACGACGATATTCTCCGCCATCAACAGCAACAGTTTCTCGTGGATGAAGTGCTGTCTTTAGACCGTGAACTTCTCGACCGTTACACCGCTCTTCGTGCCGAGCTCCAGTCTGATGCCCTTGAGCTGTATGACCGGCAGGCAAACGTGTGGGAGTGGCTCCGTTTGGCAAAGGACAAGGCGCAACTGACCGCCGAGCGAGTCGACCAGCTGCAGTTCGAGCTAGAGACCTGGAACAATCTTTCTGCCACGTTCATCGAGAACGTCGTTTGGCCGATCGATGGCACCTATGACGAGCCGCTGATCAACAGCTGGGGCTATCCGCGAGCCCCGGGAACGATCGACGAACACTGGCACGAGGGAATCGACATCTTCGCCCCCGAAGGGGAACGCCTGGTCGCTGCGGAGGGGGGAACGGTCACCGATATTGGTGTGGGTACTCTCGGGGGCCTCAAGATCTGGATCATGGGCGACTCGGGCACCCGCTGGTACTACGCCCACCTCATGGCGTTTAATCCCGATCTCAGCGAAGGTGACATCGTTGAAGCCGGAGACCTGATCGGGTATGTCGGTAAGACCGGAAATGCGATCAGTACCCCGCCTCACCTGCATCTCCAGATGCATCCCGACGGCGGTCGGCCGGTGAACCCGTTCCCAATCCTGAAAGCGGCTTCGGACCGTTACCAAGCGGGAATTGGTCGGACAGTCGTGGAGTCGGTGCCGGTCGTTGGTTTCGATGGCACTCGAGTCCTTCCCAACGGTTCGACGCAGGGCCAGATCGCGAATCGGGAGACCGCTCCGGCACCCGTTGCGGCTCCACCTGCAGACCCGGACGAGCCAACATCAGGCGTCGAGGTCGAGCAGCCGGATCGGAATGATCGAGCCCGCATTGCGGGCGCCGTGCCAGCCGAAACTTCGGCCCCGGGCTAAGCCCTGGTGCGAGGTTGCGCGAACCATCGATCACCGGTGCGAACAACCTCGTAGTCCACGTCGAAGAGCTCGCTCACAAGCCCGCCGGTCAGGGTCGTCTCGATCGCGCCGCTGGCAACACTGCGCCCCTTGGCTAGTGCCAACAGGTGAGTGGCTGTTGGCGGAACGTCCTCCACGTGATGGGTTACCAACAGTGAGGCCAACTCGGGCTTTCGTTCGGCCAGATCGATCTGCACGTCGATCAGGGCCTCACGAGCTCCAGGATCAAGTCCGGCATTGGGCTCATCCAGGAGGAGCAGGGCTGGATCGTTGAAGAGGGCTCTGGCCAAGAGGACGCGCTGACGTTCACCCGAGGACAATGATCGAAACGACCGGCCACCAAACCCCTCTAACCCCACGAACCCAAGGAGCTCGGCCGCACGATCGTGGTCGGCGTCGGTGTAGGTGTGCCACCACGGCTCGAGCGCGCCATAGCGACCGCAGAAAACTACTGCGGCCGCCTCGAGCTCGCCTCGCAGCCGGTTTGCGAGGAATGAACTGGCGATGCCAACCGATCCCCGGAGTGGGCGAATATCGACCTTTCCCAGCTCATGTCCCAGGAGGACTGCCCGGCCCCTGGTG
Organism: uncultured Acidimicrobiales bacterium; assembly: GCA_938029215.1. GTDB lineage: Bacteria > Actinomycetota > Acidimicrobiia > Acidimicrobiales > SZUA-35 > JABDIY01. The sequence continues at coordinate 16,122 of CALHFG010000133.1, forward strand.
GGGTGCAAGTCCAGCCCTGCCACAGCCAGCAGGGTGCTTTTGCCTCCGCCGTTAGCTCCGAGGACGACCCAATGCTGACCGGCCCGGACCTCCAGTGAAACGTCATCGAGCATGGTGGTGCCATCGCGAACCACGCCGATGTGTTCAAGCTGCAGAATCGAAACGTGTTTGGCGGGCGCCTCGTCGGCATCTGCGTTCCCGACGTGGTCGGTTGACGGGGCTTCCGTCCTCGAATGTGACAAGGTCAACGCTCCCTGTGATCGGTTGGGGCAGGGTCTACGATCAAAGACGAATCATATGAACATTTACCTCGGGCTGTTGGTGTCGGTCCTCCTCATTGCAGCCAACGCGTTTTTTGTCGCCGTCGAATTTGCTCTCGTCGCTTCCGATCGAAACAAGCTGGAGGCACTGGCAGCCCAGGGTCGGCGTCGGGCGAAGGCGGCGGTTGCGGCATTGTCCAAGATGTCCTTCCATCTCTCGGGCGCCCAACTCGGAATCACCATTTCAAGCTTGGCTCTGGGCTTCCTCACCGATCTTCTCGTGGACGGCAACGGCGTACTGACGTTGGTCGCCCTGGGAACGGCGACCGTCTTTCAAATGGTTGTCGGAGAGCTGATTCCGAAGAACCTGGCGGTATCCAAGCCCGAAGGTGCCGCGATGGTCCTTGCCCCGGCGGCCAACCTCGTCCACGGCGCGCTGGGTCCGATCATCCGGCTTTTCAACGGTGCAGCCAATGCCGCAGTGCGCTGGATTGGAATCGAACCGACCGAAGAAATTGAAGCGATCGCGTCGATCGACGAGCTCGACTACCTCATCAGGGTCTCCGGGGAAGACGGCGCACTGGAACCCGATACCCAGGCGCTCCTCGCTCGAACCATTCGATTCGCAGACAAGACCGCCGCCGATGCCCTGCGGCCGCGAGGTCAGATCGATGCGTTGGGACTCGATGCCACCATCGAAGACCTTGTAGACATCGTCACGAGGTCGGGCCACTCTCGATACCCCGTGTTTGGCGATGGCATCGATGACATTCGGGGAATCGTGAACGTCACCGCGGCATTCGATCTGCCGGTGGAGGCCCGGGGAACCACGTTAGTTAGCGACGTAATGATCGAACCGGTCGTCGTTCCCGAGACCAGAGAGTTGCTCGACGCGCTAGCCGACATGACCGAGCACAACACCCAGTTGTTGGTCGTGATCGATGAGCACGGCGGGACCGAAGGGATCCTCACTCTCGAAGATGCGCTGGAAGAAATAGCGGGCGAAATCGACGACGAGTACGACGCCGCAGAACTGATGATGGTGGATCAGGCCGACGGCGTGTATCTGATCTCCGGGTCATTGGGATGGAGCGAATTGGAGGAGGTCTGCGGGCTCGAAATCCCCGATGGCGACTATGAGACCGTCGCTGGCTTCTTCCTGGCTCGCTTCGGAAGCATTCCTTCCGAAGCAGACCATTTGTATTTCCAGGGCTGGCGTCTGGAAGTTGCCGAGATGGATCGCCGTCGGATCGCGTCGCTCGTGGTGACCTCGCCCGATGGGGGAGTGAGCGACTGATGGGCTGGCAATTGGGTGTCGCCATCATCCTGTTGGGCTTGAACGCGCTCTTTGTGGCGTATGAGTTTGCGGTCATCGTGGCCAAGAAGGCCGAGTTCGAAGCGGCGGCCGCCGAGGGAAACAGAGCTGCTCAGCTGGTGATGAAGGCATTCAGCGAGGTGTCACTACAGCTTGCCGGCGCTCAGTTGGGCATCACGATGGCGTCCCTCGGCCTCGGCAACGTGGCCGAGCCAGCCATCGGTCACTTTCTGGAAGATCAATTTCATCGACAATTCAGCGAACGAGTTTCGTTGGTACTCGGGTTCGTGGTGGCGTTGTCGATCGTGACATTTCTTCACCTCGTTGTGGGCGAGATGATGCCGAAGAACATCGCTATCGCCCGTCCGGGTCCCACGCTGCGGGCCCTGGTGTATTTCTACGCTGCCTTCCTATGGCTTTTCGGCCCGCTGGTGAAGCTGCTCAACTCCATCGCAAACGCCGGATGCCGCGCCCTCGGGGTGGAACCTCGAGACGAGCTGGTGGCTGCTCACTCGGTGGCGGAGCTCTCTTCGATCGTCTTCCGGTCACAGGAACATGGAGCTCTCGAATCCGACGATGCCCACCTTCTTGCGGGCGCGCTCAGCTTCGCCCAGCAGCCGGTGAGGGACATCGCTCGTCCCTGGACCGACGTGCCCATCGTGCGAATGGGAGCCACGGGCAATCAGGCTCGGCGGCTCGTGCGGGACAGCTCCAAGTCTCGCATTCTCGTAGGGGGTCGGGGACCAGACGGTCGTCTCCAGGGCTATGTGCACGCCAAGGATCTGCTCCGGCTGGATACCAAACAGCTCAGCCAGCCCATCTCGAACGATCTCATTCGAACCACGATTGCGGTGCGTGGGGACCGGCCGTTGATCGAAGTCCTACGGCTGATGCGCAGCGCACGGCAACAGCTTGCCGTCGTGGTCGACGAGGGCCGGCCCATCGGCGCCGCCTCCATCGAGGAAGTCGTGCGGGCGTTGGTACCAGTCAACGCTCCAGACACCGAGAGCTCGGTCATCGGATCGCACTCCGTCGATCCATCGCCTGTCCAGCCGTCTAGTGACCACTAACAGTGGTGAATCCACCCGTCCGTGTGAGAGACTTCTTGGAGCTGCAGCGACCAATTGTCACCTTCGGTGGTTACTGGGGTTGATGTCCGCTACATTCCGGACCGTGTTCGGAGCGAAAAAACTTGCGCGCCTGGTGGTGCTGCTTGCGCTCTTCTCCAGCTTGACCCCCGCATCGGCCTCGGGTCCTACGCCCGGTCTCGACGAGTTGCGTAACGATGTCGGCGATCTCACCACTCGATACCACCAGCTCGAATCAGAACTGCACGCCATCCAGTCCAGTATTGAGAACAACGAACGGCGACTATCAGAGGTGCAAGGCCAGGTGGATGTCCACCGGTCGTCGGTCATTCAAACGGCCGTTGTTGGCTTTACTCGGTCGTACAAGACACCGGTGGTTCTGGAGTCTGAGGATCTGGCCGAAGGTGTCCGGGTGGAGGGACTTTCCGACGCCGCAGTCGGCAAAGACGACGACGCCATCGATCGATTCTCGGCGGCCCTGGCAGAACTGCAGCTGATCGAATCTGCGCTCGATGAAGATCTCGCCGTACAGGCGCGGACCGTTGCCGAAGTTGGGCAGCTGCGAGACGCACTGCTCTCGGATCTCGAAGAGCTCGAAGCGATCGAGGCCGCGCGAGTCGAAGAAATCAAACAGCGTGCCGAGCGCGCCGTTGCCCAGGGTCATACCTTCGTTGAGCTCGAGGTCTGCCCGGTCGGTGGAGCGCACTCGTTTATCGACTCCTGGGGCTTTGCTCGCTCCGGCGGTCGCCGCCACAAAGGCGTCGACATGATGGCCAACATTGGCGTTCCTCTCTTGGCGCCGGTGTCGGGAACCGTGGCCCACCGCGGAAACCGGGTCGGCGGTTTGTCCTACCACCTGCAGGGCGATGACGGTCACTACTACTACGGCACTCACCTGTCGGCGTATGGTCAAAGCGGCTACGTCGAAGCTGGCACGATCATTGGCTACGTGGGGGACACCGGGAACGCCGCAGGCATCCCTCACCTTCACCTGGAGATCCATCCGAGCACGCTCGGCCGAGCCACCAACCCGTACCCGTCGGTGGCGTACGTGTGCTCCGGAGCGTCCTAATACACGTTGCGGTCCTCGCACCTTGTTGTTTGTAGCGGGTGCGCGTAACTCAATCGGTCTGCTGGCAGTCTTACTGGCGTGACTGATTCGAACGGACTTCTGGCGGGCAAGAACATACTTATTACCGGTGTTCTCACCGACGACTCGCTGGCTTTCGGGGTTGCCCGCGAGGCACAGGCTCATGGCGCCAACGTGATCCTGACCGGGTTTGGTCGAGGTAAGCGTCTCACCGACCGGACGGCCCGAAAGTTGGACCCCGAACCGCCGGTGCTCGAGCTCGATGTGACCGATCCCGATCAGGTCACGAGCCTGATCGCTGAACTCAAGGAAAGCGTCGGGGAGCTGCACGGCATTCTGCATGCGGTTGGCTTTGCACCCGAAGCCTGCCTGGGTGATGACTTCTTCGCGGCGCAATGGGACGATGTCGCAACTGCAATCCACGTGTCCACGTATTCCCTTCGAACCATGGCCGATATCGGCTTGGAACTGATGCCGAACGGAGGGAGCATCGTGGGTCTCACGTTCGACGCCACTGTGGCATGGCCGGCGTACAACTGGATGGGGGTTGCCAAGGCCGGAATGGAATCGCTCAACCGGTACCTGGCCAAGGAGCTCGGCCCCAAACAGATCCGCTGCAATCTTGTAGCTGCCGGCCCCATGAGAACCATCGCCGCAAAATCGATTCCTGGATTCAGCGCCTTCGAGGATGAATGGACCAAGCGTGCTCCGTTGGGTTGGGACGTGAACGATTCCTCGGGCGTTGCCAGAAGCACGATGGCATTGTTCACCGACCTGTTCAGCCACACCACCGGGAGCATCATTCACGTCGACGGCGGGTATCACGCAATCGGGGCCTAGCCGCAGTGCTTGGTTTCTAACTCTTGGTTAGTGATTCGATATCCTGCTCGGGTGACCGATAGCCCCGCCGGCCCGATGAAACTGTACGACACGTTCCGCAAGGAGATCGTGCCGTTTGAGCCGGGACCGTTGGTCACGATGTACACGTGCGGGATCACACCTTATGACTCCACCCATCTGGGGCATGCGGCCACCTACCTCACCTACGACGTCTTGCAGCGTCGGTTGCGCGATCTCGGGCACGAGACCCGATGTGTCCGCAACGTCACCGACGTAGACGACGACCTGCTGCGCAAGAGTCGAGAGCTCGATGTCCACTATCTCGACCTCGCCGCGTCGGAGATGGTGCGATTTGATGCCGACATGGAAGCGCTCGAAATGCTGCCCTCCTTCAGCGAGCCGCGGGCCACCTCGGCGATTGCGGACATTCGCGGCTTTATCGCCATGGTGCTGGAATCGGGTCACGCGTATGAAGCGGGAGGGGCGGTGTACTTCGATGTGTCGTCCTATGACAGGTTCGGCGAGCTCTCGGGATACAGCCGAGAAGAAATGCTGGTACTGGCGGCCGAACGTGGCGGGAATCCGGACGACCCCAACAAGAAGGACCCGTTGGACTTTGTTCTGTGGCAGCCTTCGGCGCCGGGCGAGCCAGCTTGGGAGACCCTTTGGGGGCCGGGCCGTCCCGGCTGGCATATCGAATGTTCGGCGCTGGCCATGCGCGAGCTCGACACCACCATCGACCTCCACGGAGGCGGCTCCGACCTCATCTTCCCGCATCACGAGTGCGAACGTGCTCAGAGCGAGGCGGCAACCGGCCAACCGTTCGTACGGCATTGGATGCATCAGGCGATGGTGCGCATGGACGGAGAGAAGATGTCCAAGTCGTTGGGCAACCTCGTGTTCGTGAGCGAATTGAGCAAAACCTACGACACTCGGGCTATTCGGCTGGGCGTCGTGAGCAACCATTACCGCACCGAGTGGTCGTGGAACGAAGATCTCATGCCAAATGCGGCGGCCAGGCTCGAGCGTTGGATTGATTCGGTTGGAGGAAACGACGGCACCGACGTGCTGAACCAGGTTCGAGCGGCGTTAGACAACGACCTCGACACCCCCGGTGCCGTGGCCGCTATCGATGCAGGCGCAGCCGATGGCGTCGATGTTTCCGATGCCGCGATGCTTCTCGGAATTCGTCTCAATGACTAGCAGCGGAGTAATCTGAAGGCATGGCCGATGCGGTGGACATGTCGAAGATCGGCCGGGCTCAACCGGTGGTCAAGAAAGTAATGCGCCCGCTGTTCCATGCACTGTGGGACATCGAAGTCGAGGGTGACGAGAACATCCCGACCGACGGGCCGGCGTTGTTGTGTCCCAACCATGTGTCGGTGATCGACTCCTTCTTTGTGCCTGCGGTTGTCCGGCGGGCGCTGATCTATGTTGGGAAAGCCGAGTACCTCGACGACTGGAAGACGGCTCGCTTGTTCCCTGCGCTTGGCATGATTCCAATCGATCGGCGAGGTGGCGAGCATGCAGCTTCGGCTCTCGATGCCGCAAAGTCGGTGCTCACCGGTGGCGGACTCTTTGGTATCTATCCCGAAGGCACTCGCAGTCGATCTGGCAAGCTTCATAAAGGCCACACCGGCGCCGCTCGGCTTGCGGTGGAAACCGGTGCTCCATTGATTCCTGTTGGTTTGGTGGGAACTCGTGAGATTCAGCCACCTGACAAGGCGCTCCCTACACCGTTCATGAAGGCCACCGTTCGATTCGGAAAGCCGATCCAGACCCACCATTACACCGACCGTCAAGGCGACAGGGCTGTGTACCGCCAGCTCACCGACGAACTGATGTACGAGATTCAGGCCCTATGTGGCCTGGAATATGTCAACACCTACGCTGGCGCAAAGGCCAAGACAGCGTCGGAGCCAGTGCAGGCCGAGCCCACGATCGAACGCCGCAGCAGCGCCGACGTACTGAAGCCCAAGCCGCTCGTCGGGGTCTAGCACCCTCATTGCGCTCGCAAACCTTGCTTTTCTGAGCCGAGATGCCTGCGTAGTCGGTTAATCGGTTGCGTTGATCGGGCAGAATAGAGCCATGCAGGTTCGACTTCCCGACGGTTCCGAGCGCGAGATGAGCGCCGGAGCCACAACCCTCGACGTAGCCGCCGACATCGGCCCTCGTCTGGCCAAAGATGCTCTCATCGCAGTTGTCGATGGCGAAGAGACCGATCTCACCACACCCCTCCACGATGGGGCAACCGTCGAGATCGTCACGCCGGGATCTGACCGGGGTCTGCACACGATTCGGCATTCGACCGCCCACGTCTTGGCCCAGGCCGTTTTGGAACTGTGGCCCGGTTCCACCTTCGCTATTGGCCCCGCGATCGAGAACGGCTTTTACTACGACTTCTCCCTTCCAGACTCGGGCACCTTTAGCGACGACGACTTGGAGAAGATCGACGCCAAGATGCGCGAGATCATCAAAGCTCGTCAGCCATTTGTCAGAAGCGAAATGTCTGCCGACGATGCGTTGGCACTCATGGATGGTCATCCGTACAAACAAGCCATCATTCGAAGCGTGACCGGTGCCGATGATGCCGCGGCCTCAGGCAACGATCTCAGCTCAGAGGTCAGCGGAGACGTGATCAGCTTTTACCGCAACACCGACGACTTTGTTGACATGTGTGTTGGGCCCCACGTGCCCCATACCGGGCACCTCGGTCACTTCGCGCTCCAGCGAGTTTCCGGTGCGTATTGGCGAGGGCGCGAAGACGAACCCATGCTCCAGCGGATTTATGGCACGGCCTGGGATTCCAAGAAGGCGCTAAAACAACACCTCCACACCCTCGAAGAAGCGGCCAAACGGGATCACCGCAAGCTCGCCACCGAACTCGACCTGCTCAGCTTTCCATCACAGCTAGGAGGCGGCCTGGCGGTATGGCACCCCAAGGGGGCCATTGTCCGCAAGCTGATTGAGGACTACAGCCGCCAGCGGCACCAGGAGGGCGGGTACGAGTTTGTGTATACGCCACACCTGGCGAACGGGAAGCTCTTTGAAACCTCGGGTCATCTCGACTTCTACGCCGATGGCATGTATCCGCCGATGGAGATGGACAACGGCACGTACTACATGAAGCCGATGAACTGCCCCATGCACTGTCTGATCTTTGACAACGGACAGAAGAGCTATCGCGAGCTCCCCATGCGGTTCTTTGAGCTGGGAACGGTCTATCGATACGAGCGGGCCGGCACCTTGCACGGTTTGCTGCGGATTCGCGGATTCACTCAGGACGACAGCCACATCTTCTGCACGCAGGATCAGCTGATGGAAGAAATCGCCGGGTTGCTGGACTTTGTCCTCAGCATCCTTCGGGCGTTCGGCTTCGAAGACTTCACCTTCAACCTGTCGACCAAGGACCCCGAGAAGTACGTCGGATCCGACGACATTTGGGAGATGGCAACCGACGCCCTGCAGAAGGCGCTGGAGAGCCATGGTCTCGAGTACGCCGTGAAGGACGGAGACGCAGCCTTTTACGGTCCGAAGATCGACATCGACGTGAAGGACGCCATTGGACGAAGCTGGCAGCTGTCCACCATTCAGGCTGACTTCCAGCTGCCCGAACGGTTCGAGCTTGAGTACGTCGACCAGGACGGCGAACGACGCCGGCCGATCATGTTGCATCGTGCGTTGCTGGGCAGCGTCGAGCGATTCTTCGGTGTTCTGATCGAGCACTACGCCGGGAACTTTCCTACCTGGCTTGCGCCCATCCAGGTGCAGGTGCTCCCTGTCTCTGATAGCCATCGCGACTACGCCGCACAGGTGGTCGATGAGCTCGTGGCCGCTGGGTTCAGGGCCGAACTGTTGGCGAGCTCAGATCCTCTGGGCAAGCGAATCCGGAACGCGAAGATGGCCAAAACGCCGCATGTGCTCGTCGTCGGAGACGACGACGTGGCGGCCAACACCGTGGGAGACAACCCGAGAGGCGGGGAAGTCGAACGGGGTGTTGGATTAGACGAGTTCATCATCCGGCTAACCGAAGAAGCAGAAGTCGTTGGGTCCTGACGACTCGTCGGCGGGCGACCAACCGTGGGAACGCAACGAAGGCGGCATGCCCCGGCTCTTTAGCGGCTGGCGCCTGGCCCATCCGCGTGGCATGGCCTCGGATGGTCAACCCCATCCCTATGTGCAGGCGGATGAAGGAAAAACTCTCTTTGAAACCATTGAGCAGAGTGATCTTCCCGACGAGGAGACGTACGTGCTGCAGCGTGGGACCCATGTCTTCACGGTGTTGAACGTGTACCCCTACACCAGTGGCCACCTCATGGTGATTCCAAAGAAGGCGGTTCCGTCGATCCACGACCTGGAAGACGCGGTCCATACCGAACTGTGGGAAACGGTTCGAACCGCATCGGCCGCAGTGAAAGCTGCGTTCTTCCCCCACGGGCTGAACATCGGGGTCAACGAAGGTCTGGCGGGTGGTGGTTCCCAGCCGGATCATCTCCACGTGCACATCGTTCCCCGGTGGCGGGCAGATACCAATTTCATGACTACGACGGCCGAGGTTCGAATCCTGCCGCAGACACTCAGCCAGTCCTATGACCGCCTGCGCAAAGTTTGGGGGCGGCCAGGCTAGACGGAGCCGCGTCCGTCATCATCGGAGTACCCTTGAGCCGTGGCCAAAGACGTCGATGACTCCGAGGTAAATGAGGGCGAGATCGACGCGGTGGAACCAGTGGACCACGTGGTCGATGAACTGCCTGATGATCTCGCCGCAACCGAGCGGGATCTTGAGGACTACATCTTCCCCAACAACAATCGGCGTCGAATTCCCGGCTATCTCTACCTCGTCTGTGCTGCGATCTTCGTTGGGTTCTATGTTGTCTTCGGCGACGATGGCGTGTTGGTGAACCAGGGCTTCCTGTGGGCGGCTGGCATCGCAGTCCTGGTCGGTGTGTACAGCATCGTCGCGGGTGTGAACCTCAATATCGACGAGCGCGACGCGCTGGTCGTGGCCGCTGCCGAGGTGGGTCAGCCGATCGGCCCAGCGTCCGCTCAGCTCAGTTGGCGCGGCCTGCTGAGTCGGCCGGTCTGGAGAATTCTCTGTTACTCGACCGAGGACCCACCCCTCACGCGAGCGTTCGTGATCGTCGACGGTGTCGATGGTCATGTAATCGAGCGAATTGTGGAGGCAAACCCCGAAGACTGGGACGAAGTGAAGGACAGCGCCAAGTGACTGATCGATACTCCAAGCTTGCTCCGCGTGACATTGTGATCACGATGCGTTCGTTGTCGCGACGGTACGCAGAAGCTGTCGGACCCGTGCGTAGCGATCCCGACCGGTTTGCGCGTCGCGATGAAGTGGTCGCGGGGGAGTCGCTCACGACTCACCTGGAGGGGCTCGCTCGGCATTTGGGCCTGTTGGAAACCGAGATCTCTAAGCTCGTGGCCGAGGGGGAGCCCATCATCAACGGCGATGCGCTGGCCTCAACACCGCCGGCTGCTGCTGTCGACCGTTCGATAGGCCTCGATGCGGCCCAGGCAGCGCTCGGGACCTCGGCTGATGCCATAGGGGCGCTGCTCGACGGCGTGAGCAGCGAGCAATGGTCCTTTCGGGCGCCAGCTACCAATGGGATCAAGATTCGGTTGTCGGATGTCGCTCAACATGCAGCTCGGATCGGTGCCGACGGCTTGCGTTCCACTCAAAAGCTTGTCGACCTGCTTTAGGTTCGTCCAGATCCTCCCTGTTGGTCGCGCTAACTTTTGCAAGCAAAACCACGGCGTCGGTGAAATAGCGGGCTAACATCGGAATCAGGCAGACAGTAGGAGTCACCTGTGTTTGATGGAAACTTTCGAGAAGCAGCGGACAAAGTCACCGAGCCCATCGGTGTTGCGCTGCACCGTGTAGGCATTTCCGCGGACGTCATCACGGTGATCGGTGTCGGTATGGCTGCGGCCTGCGGAGCGTTCATCGCCAGCGGCCGGCTGTTTACGGCGGCAATCTTCCTTGCTCTGACCGGACTGCCTGATGCGCTGGACGGAGCGGTTGCCAAGGCATCGGGAAGCACAGGTCCTCGGGGCGCATTCTTCGACTCGGTGTCGGATCGGCTTTCCGATGGTCTCTTGTTCTTCGGAGCATCGTGGTACTTCTTGGGAACCTCTACTCCTCGCTTGGCTCTTCTGCCCTTTGCTCTTTACCTTGCTGCTTCGCTGGTGAGCTATCAGCGGGCCAAGGCGGAATCGTTGGGCTTTGACGCCAAGGGTGGCCTGATGGAACGGGCCGAACGTTTCATTGTTCTTGGCGCCGGACTCGTGTTCGCCTCGGTGCATGAGCATGTCTTCTCTGGTGTGCTTTGGGTGATGCTGGCGCTCACGGTGATAACCGTTGGCACCCGGTTCGTGAAGGTCTGGAAGCAAGCGTCAAAGGTAACGCCTCGCCCCACTCCTGCGCATCGACCCACCGCCACCGCCCGGGCAGACCGTCTTCGGGCCCGCCGCGAAGCTCGTGCCACGTCGGTCGACGAGCTCCGTTCTATGGCTCGCGACCGGATGTCCGGCTTCCGCAAGTAGTACTGACACACGAGTGGCGTTTCGTCGCGATCTGGCGCTCCTGCGAACCGGATCTGCTGCTCTGCGAATCATCCCGGGTGATCCCGCGGGCCGGTTGGCGCACAAGGTGGGGTCGGCCGTGGCGAGCCGGGTATCTGGAGCTGCCGCTCTAGAGCGAAATCTGGCAGCCGTACAGGTTTCGGACCCTAAGGCGGCTGCACAGCGGGGCATAGGCGCATACGCAAAGTACTGGGTAGACACGCTGCGCCTTCCGTACCTGTCCGACGCCGCGATCGACCGCCGATTTTCCTTTCTGAACTATCACTACATACTCGACGTCGCTGCGGCCGGTTCGACCCCAATCATGGTTCTGCCCCACCTGGGTTCGTGGGAATGGGCGGCGGCCTGGCTTGGCAAGGTCGATCATCAACCGGTCACGGCTGTGGTTGAGCGGCTAGAACCTCCCGAAGTATTCCAGTGGTTTCAAAAAACCCGCGAGCAATACGGCGTCGAGGTCGTGCCCCTGGGGCCGGACGCCATGCAGGTGTTGATGCGTGTCATCAAGGACGGATCGTCCGTTCTGTGCCTCCTGGCAGATCGTGACATCGCAGGCACCGGAGTCGACGTTCGGTTCTTTGGTCGCTCCACCAGAATGCCCGCCGGGCCCGCAGTGCTGAGTCTTCGAAGCGGCAGCCCTCTCCTGCCCGTGGCCATCTATGACCGCGGAGCGACCCGGCAGTGTGTCGTGGGGGCACCCTTGTGGCCCGAACGCCAAGGAAAGCTTCGAGACGACGTTCGCCGAATCACCCAGACCGTGGCTCAAGAGTTGGAGGCTCTGGTGTCGGAGGCGCCGGACCAATGGCATGTTCTCAGCGACCTCTGGCCTTCTGAGCCGTTGTCATGAACTCGTCAGGCCCGCGCGTCGGGATCATCTGCCCCTACTCGATGGGTGTGTGGGGTGGCGTTCAAATGCAGGTCTTAGGTCTCGCTCGAGCGTTGCGAGCGCGCGGGATGCCGGTCCAGGTTCTCGCACCATGCGACGGTCTTCCACCCGAACCGTGGGTAACACCCCTGGGGAACTCCATCCCGTATGCCGAAAACGGATCCATCGCTCCACTGGCCCCAGACCCTGCGGCCCAACTTCGGTTGCTCGGTGCCGTGTGGGATGAGCGGTTTGACGTGCTCCACCTGCACGAGCCGGTTGCTCCTGGGCCGACGTTGACCAGCCTCGTGGTGAAACCCACCCCGCTACTGGGCACCTTCCACGCATCGGGTTCGATCATGCCGTATCGCTGGATCAACGGAGTTGTCCGGCGGCTCGCAGCTCGGCTCGACTATCGGGTAGCAGTCAGTTCCGCAGCAGCAGAAACCGCCACAGCCTCCCTGGGTGGCAGCTATCAGATCGTTCCGAACGCCATCGAGGTTCGCCGCTTCGCGGAAGCCGAGCCATGGCCGACCGACGGGCCCACCGTGATGTTCTTGGCTCGCCACGAAGAACGGAAGGGTCTGCGAGTTCTTCTGGAGGCATCGAAGCTGATGCCAGCAGACACCATCTTTTGGGTGGCCGGGCAAGGGCCCGACACCGACGCGTTGCAGCGCGAGTTCAACGATCCACGAATTCAATGGCTCGGGGCCATCCCCGACAGCGAGAAGGAGAGAAGGCTTGCGTCCGCAGACGTGTTCTGCGTGCCAGCTATCGGCGGAGAGAGCTTTGGCGTAGTCCTGCTTGAAGGGATGGCGGCTCGTACACCCGTGGTCGCCAGCGACATCGACGCATTTCGGACCGTGGCTGAGGACGGGAAATCAGCTTGTCTGTTCGCCAACCAGAACCCCGCGTCTCTCGCCACGGCGCTGTCGGAAACCCTGGCTGGCGGTGAAGCTGTACGACATCGAGTGGCCGAGGGGATCCGCCGGGCGGACCAGTTCAGCATGAAGGTCCAGGCCAACACCTACCTTGCCATGTATGAGGCGCTCGCAAACGGCGCCGTGCCGTCTTCTCTGGGTACTTGAGTACTACGATAAGCCGGTGGATTCGACTGGGACTCAAGCGCCTCTTAGCCATGTTTTTCTGTTCTATGGCGCCGCGGTCGCGGTGCCTCTGATCATTCTGGCGGTTCTTGTGGCTCTGGTGCTTGGGATGGCTACCAGTTTCTCTTTGACGGCGATCGTGATCATTCTCATTCTCGCCGCGCTGGCAGCCGCTGCGTACCTGACCCATCGGCGTTACTCCCAAGCCGATGAAGTGCTGCTCGACGAGTTCGACGTGGTCGATGGAGATGAGCACGAGCATGCCCGTGCGTACAACCTTCTGGAATCCCTCAGCCTCCGAAGCGGTATCAACCGTCCTGAGCTGTATCTCACCGACGACCAGGCGGTCAATGGGCTCGCTATTCAGCAAAGCGGCGCCGCAGCCGCGGTGATAACCAAGGGAGCGAGCGAACGCCTCGACCGGCTGCAACTCGAAGGCCTACTGGCCGAGATCGTTGCCCGGATAGCTAGCGGCGACGCTCGCCGCTCCACCGTGGCCATCGGGATGTTGATGCCACTCGTGGCCGGACCATTCTCGTTCCTAGCCGGTCCGGCCCGCACGCTCATCGATCGTGTGCTCCACGCCGACCGAGAGCTTGCTGGCGATATCGACGCGGTTGGACTCACCCGCTACCCGCCCGGACTTCGTGACGTGTTGCAACAGGCTTCTGACCAGCCGGTTCAGGCGTCCGATGCGACTGCCCGTATGTGGGTGGTTCCGCCGGACAATCATTCCCCGAGATATGACCTCAGTGTCCGTCTCGCCGCACTAAACGAGTTCTGATATGAAGCTTCGTACGTCCCTCATTGGCGCGGTTGTACTCGCGTCCGCGTGCACCGGCGGAAGCGATCCGTCCGCAGCGATCGATACCTCGACGACCACCGACACGCTGCTGGAGATCGATGAAACGACCACCACGACCAGCACCACGGTCGCCGAGCCAACCACTACCACCATCCCACTGCCAACCGCTCCGTACACCGGTTTGCCCTTCTCCGGAGATGAGGCGGCCCTTGCGCTGCCTGCGGTCGTGGTCAAGGTGGACAATCACCCGCGAGCCCGCCCGCAAACAGGTCTCGACCTCGCCGACATGGTGATCGAACTACGGGCCGAGGGCGTTACGCGTTTCATGGCGGTCTATCACAGCAATCTTCCCGAACCGGTGGGTCCTGTTCGGTCGGCTCGTACGTCCGACTTCGACATTCTGACTGCGCTCAACTCGCCAGCGTTTGCCTACTCCGGAGCCAACGCCATCGTGGACCGCGGTCTGGGTGGGTTGCCGATCTTTGCTCGCTATGAGAACAAGAGCGACTTCTTCCGGGCCAACAACCGGAACGCGCCGCACAACTTGTACGTCAATCCTCCGAGCATGCAGGCCAGCCTCCCTGCGAGCTCCGACGCGCCACAGCCGTGGTTTACCTTCGATGACCCTGATGTCGTTTCGACGCAGGGCAGGGCCATCTCGGGCAACGTCACTGTCGTCTTTCAGGGGACGCCACTCGTGCGGTACCAGTGGGATAGCGAGGTCGGCGGATGGCTGCGCACCCAAGATGGCGCCAGCCACAGCACGGTGAGCGGCGATCAGCTGGCGCCGGAGAACGTCGTGATCTTGGAGAGCCGCTACGTCACCAGTGCAGCCGACGCTGCGTCTCCCGAGCTGGTATCGGTCGGTAGTGGTCCAGCAACCATTCTGACCGCAGGGCGAGTGGTCCAGGGCACCTGGAGCCGAGACTCGAACTCGGTTCCTCCCGAGATCAGTGACGTCGATGGGAACATCATTGTGCTCACTCCAGGGCAGACATGGGTCGAGTGGCCTGATCGCTCAGTCGTCATTCCCGAAAGCTGATAAAACTTCCCATCTGCGGGAAGGGCTGCCTTAGACTGTGAGTATGTCTAACGAAGGTACGAACAGCCGCACGACCTCCACGATGCGGGTCAAGCGAGGCCTCGCGGAAATGCTCAAAGGCGGCGTCATTATGGACGTCGTTAACGCTGAGCAGGCAAAGATCGCTGAAGACGCTGGTGCTGTTGCCGTTATGGCGCTAGAGCGGGTGCCGGCCGACATTCGTGTCGACGGTGGGGTGGCGCGTATGAGCGACCCGGCCATGATCGAGGGCATCCAGGAGATTTGTTCGATCCCCGTGATGGCCAAAGTTCGTATCGGCCATTTCGCCGAGGCTCAGATCATCCAAGCCCTCAACGTTGACTACATCGATGAGTCTGAGGTCCTTACCCCGGCCGATGAGACCTACCACATCGACAAGTTCGCGTTCGACGTGCCCTTCGTTTGTGGAGCCACCAACCTCGGTGAAGCGCTTCGTCGCATCTCCGAGGGTGCGTGCATGATTCGCAGCAAGGGCGAAGCAGGCACCGGCAACGTGGTTGAGGCGGTTCGACACCTTCGCAGCATCAACGGCGACATCAAGAAGATCACTCAGGCCGATGAGGCTGAACTCTTTGGTTGGGCCAAGGACCTGCAGGCTCCGCTTCCATTGATCCAGGAAATCGCCGAGACCGGCAAGCTGCCGGTTCCGTTGTTCTGTGCTGGTGGTCTGGCCACTCCCGCCGATGCTTCTCTTGCGATGCAGCTTGGCGCCGACGCCGTCTTCGTCGGGTCTGGCATCTTCAAGAGCGATGACCCCGCCCCTCGGGCTCGCGCCATCGTCGAGGCCACGACCAACTACATGAACCCCGATGTTCTGGTGAAGGTGAGCCGGAACCTCGGCACCCCCATGACCGGCATTGGCATGGACCAAATCGACGAGCACGGCGGTCGCCTAGCTGAGCGTGGCTGGTAGCCAGCGTTGACAACGGTCGGTGTTCTTGCTCTTCAGGGAGCCTTTCAGCGCCACATAGAAGCGGTTGAGGCGTGTGGTGCGTCGGCACGTGCGATCAAGCTGCCCGACGAACTCGATGGTGTAGACGCGCTCGTGCTTCCTGGTGGTGAGTCCACTGCCATGTCGCTCCTCCTTGGCGCTAACGGAATGACCGAACCACTGCGCGATCTGATCGCCGGCGGCATGCCAGTTTTCGGAACGTGCGCAGGCATGATTCTGATGGCCGAGAAGGTTCTCGACGGTCGTTCTGATCAGGTCCAGCTGTCAAACGTGCCGATTACGGTCCGGCGCAACGGTTACGGCCGCCAAATCGCGTCGTTCGAAGCCGATCTGCCGATCGACGGTCACGACGAGCCGTATCGGGCGGTATTCATCCGTGCCCCGAAGGTGGAGGCGGTCGGAGATGGCGTTGATGTTCTCGCCAGCGTCGACGACGACCCGGTACTGATCCGGAGCGGGCGGGTGTTGGCGGCCGCTTTCCATCCGGAACTCACCGACGATCTGCGGTTACACAAGCTGTTCTTGGAACTGGTCGGCTAGCACCCTTCCCGTTCGTAGTGAGCTTGAGGCTGCCGAACCCACCCCCTGTGTCCAGTGGTGGGCCTCAGCGACGGTCGTGTTCGTCGCCGATAGAAATTGGTTTACGGCCGGTTGAATGGTCTCACATTGGCTCGATGTCACCAGCGCCCGCAACTGCGATTATGTAACACCCGTAGCGGTGGCAAACCTAGGCGACTTCGCCGGTTATGCGTGGTTGCCGCCAATTTCTTGGCTGAGATTATCGACCAGGTAGGCACTGCATCTTTCTGGCGTCCGAAACATCAGTCAGGCCTACGTAACGGACGCCGGTATCAAGCGATACCCATACTGGCGTCCAAAACGTCGGCCACGCTCACTTAATGGACGCCAGTTCGAAGACGTTGAGATGGCCCCGTCCAGAATCACCAACTCGACCCCTAGCCGAGTGTCCAGGTATCGGTCCAACCCCAGTACGGCATATTCCCGGTGAAGTGGAGTCTGCGCTGCTTTGGTTGACAGGCAGCTTGGGTGACTGTGTGGTGTGAGGAAAAGTCCGTCCTCGACTGGGGTCTCGCTCCGTAGAGCGACGCGTTGCCGAAACTCGCTCGGTGGGAACGGTGTCGCCGGGGAGCTGAGTTTGCCGCTGTAATCTCTATATGTGGAGGATGATGACTATCCATGGGACGTGGGGCGCAGCGATCCGGAGCGTGCGTTTCTCGCCCGGCTACGGGAGTTGTCCAACCGGCGAGCCCTGTTCGATGCGTGGACGTTCTACCCACAGCTCGTCGTAACACTCACGATTAGTGATCCCGAACACAAGGCCGTGTTGCGAACGCTTCGAGTCGACTTCGACGGTGTTGTCCTCCGTGGTGGCAACGATCCGAGCCATCAGATCGACCCGAGTATGGACCGTGCGGATCCCGACTACTTCGAACGGCCGGTCGAGAGCTCAGACGCCCAGTCAGCTAAGTACGCCTTCGATTGGTTTCGGCAGCAGTCCTCCAGGCCGATCGATCGACTGGAATGGGCCGATGAGGAAAGCACCTGGTTGCGATGGAACATCGCCGAGGTCTCCGAAACGCCGCTAGTCGCCAGCGGTTTGAAACCGCCTAATCGCGCACCGGACCGTGTCGTGCGGCTGGACACGCGGACCCTTTAGCGAGCAACCAGACGATAAATGCTTATCGGGTGGCCATGCTCTTTCGGGCCGGTGAAATAGCTTCAGTCGACGGCGAGCGGGTAGCCGGGTAGGACGAACTCGGTATGAGGGTCTTGAGCGTGAGCGGTCAGCCATTTCGCTTGCGTAGGCAGCAAGGCTTCAAGCGAGGGCGCCACCAACATGTGTCCGTGGTAGGAGGAAACGATCGGGTGCTGACCAAGGTGTTGATACCGATGTTCACCAACCATCACACCTAACACGGCGGTATCGAAGTAACCGATCGGCACAGTGTCTTTCAGCGAGAAGCCCATTGTTTCTGTTGAGTTGTAGTCGCCGCCAGCGTCGGATTCATTCAAACACCGGCGTGCCCATCTGAAATCATCTCGACGGCAAATGAGGGAGTGATCACGGAGATTGACTGATGGGCCGACTGGATCGACCACGGTGCCGACGAATCCAAGTAGCTCTCGGGCTGGGTCAGGAAGCGCCGCGCCGAGGTCCTCTTCGAGTTGATCTAACCACCAGTCTTGAGACCAGACTGGTTCTGGTAGAGGGCCAAGACCATGAGCGGAAAGTAGCTCCATGAACCCGTCGCGTATTGATCTCATCGCTCCATCGTTGCACGGCGCTCCGGATAACAGTACGCATAATCACGACTTCCGGCATCGACAACCTGTGCGGGAACGGCCCTTTCCGCCTGTTCGGAAATGTCGGGCCAGACAGCTCTAAATCAGCACTGACGGCATACCGATTATTGGACCTGTCGGCACAGGCACTGTTCGGACCTATAACCTCGTAGCTTGCATTGCAAGGCCCGCCACGCCATCACCGATGTTTTGGGCTACCGCACCACGCCGTAGAAGTTGTCTTGTGGTTCGCGCGAGAGTCTGAGAAGGTAGCGCCGTGAAGCGGGTAGCGATGAAGGCGATGGCCTTGGCTAGTGCCATAGCCTCCATCGGTTGTGTCGCTGTGTCGGTCCGGATCCTTGCATCGGTCTCGCGAGATTGGGCCAATATCAACTCACTTCAGGTCGGTGTGGCCGGGCTTGGTTTCGCTGCAGCTGTCTGGGGAGCGTTTTCGTTTGGGAGGTATTCAGGCGAATGCTGGCTCAGGGCAAGTGGTGGCTTTTGGTGAGATCTGCCAGCTACCGCCGAGGTCTGCTGTCTGTGGCCTCCGAAGAACCTTGCTGACTCCAGGGTGAGCGATAACACCGTCCGTAATCTCGCCGCTCAGCCCCGACCTGGGTGTGCGAGTACGGCCCTTCTGGAGTAGGCGATAGTGGCGTCGATGTGGGCGGTCACTTTGCGGCAACCAGATTTCTTCGAAGATGGTTCCCCTCGACTCCTCGGGCATGTCGACCAGCCCGGTTCAAACGCAGATCGAAGCGATGTCGAGTCCGCCCTAACAGCGACGCCTCAGCCCCGAGCTCGCCCGGTGACCGCCAACACCCGGTGGATTGCTGGCCCGGTCCTGCACCGCTACACGGGGCTTACTCACGGACGCGGCACAGCGTGCGGTTGAAAGGCTCAGTAAGTAATCTCGCTTTCTGTGAGACGACTTTGGCGGTCAGGGGTCTTGGTCGGATAGTGATCGAATTTCTTGAAACTGACCCGGACATCGAACTCGATGCTCTGCGAGCAAAGCTCGAACGGGCCTTTGTCGCTCGTTTCGGGCTTGACCTCGGTCAGGAGATCACCGCAGAGGTCATTTCGTGGGCGTGGGAGCACCGATCGGAGTTGAGCGATGTGGACAACGTTGCTGGTTACCTGTTCCGGGTTGGGCAAAGCAAGTCACGGCGACTGCTTCGGTGGAACCGAGAACGAGTGCGGTTCCCCTCCGGAATTTCCGCCTCCTCAGGTAGTCATGATTTCGAACCCGGTCTGCCTGCGGCGCTGTCGTATCTGTCGGACGAACAGCGCACCGCTGTGGTACTAGTCCACTGCTTTCAGTGGAGCTATGCCGAAGTCGCCGACTTGATGGAGAGTCCGGTCCACACCGTACGGAACTTGGTCCATCGGGGCCTCAATCATCTTCGAACCGAACTAGGAGTCAAGATATGAGTCCAACATCGGACGATGTCGGGAGCCACAACTCGATCGAGAGTCAACTCG
The DNA here is from genome assembly GCA_938029215.1 of uncultured Acidimicrobiales bacterium. Taxonomy (GTDB): domain Bacteria; phylum Actinomycetota; class Acidimicrobiia; order Acidimicrobiales; family SZUA-35; genus JABDIY01. The sequence continues at coordinate 35,910 of CALHFG010000133.1, forward strand.
CTGCTTACGGTCAATTGCTGGAAGCGGAGCTGGGTACAAAGATCGCTCCTGCAATGATGCGCCAGGGCGACGGCAATGTTGAATCTGAGGTTGAACACATTGGGTCTCCCCGTCGCTACCGACTGCTCAGCATCGCTGCAGCCTTCGTCGCCTTGTTGGCGCTGTCTGTCGGACTCCCGCGCTTGGCCGGAGACCGAGAAGATCCATTGGGGTCACCGGCGACCATCCCGCCCGACCCATTGGGTGCCGAACGCCGTGCTGCAGCGACCGAGGAGTGCGGCAACAACGCATCGCTTCTTGGGCAGTCCCCGGACCAGCGGGAGTTCAATCTCCTGTCAGCTAGATCCCTACCAGACCCCGCCTCACCCGATATCAAGCACAGTTTCATTGAGACGAGCCTCTTCTCTTTCACTTGTACGGCTCATTTCACAGCCGGCAACATCGATCTAGCGAGCTTTGACGGCCGGCCAGGACCGGGCTTGAGCTTTGAGGCGAATCCGATCGCAGTTCTTTCAGCGCCGCAGTCGGGAGGTGGTGAGGTCCCGTACTGGGGCCATGTCCAGGGCAGAGTGTCTGCTTCCGTGGTGGCGGTGAGCATCATTTCGGGCGAAGGGAGCTCACCTCGCGCTGGGGTTGTTCAGGATGGCTATTTCGTGGTCGGAGGTAGCTTCGCCGAGATCGGCTTTGCGAAGCGCCACACACTGCGGTGGAGACTGGACGACGGCACCACAGGTGAGGCAACCATCGAGAAACTGTTAGCGGCAGCATCTGAAGCGGCACGAGTCGAGATCACCGCTGATACGGGGGGCAACGAAGGAACAGACGATGCAAGGACCGCCGCATGCCGGGACTCAGCACGTGCACTTCAGAACGATTTTTCCGACCTCGGAGACATCCCACACCCGATTCTCGAGTTGGACCTCAGCGCCCCTGACCTTGTCGAAAAGGTCATCGACGGCTCCAGCTCCACAGGTCCAGTGTTTGCCATACTGGCAGCATCAACGGGGTTCTTCCAGTGTGAGTATCCATCCCGCAACGTCAATGGCGTTAGCGGCATCAGCTTTAGTGCTAACGACATCCGAATCGAGCCAGCACCTACCGAGCTCGTAATACACAACCTCGGCGCAACATCCCGACACGACGAGACTGCTGCCACGACGCTCGGTCCAGGATCGTTTCAGGCGATCGGCCGGTATGGGTCCGAAGTCGAAAACATCGTCTTGCTCACATCAACCAACCGCGAGGTTCAATCGAGTCTCGATGAAGGATGGTTTGCCGTGGAGACCACGATCAACACGACCGAACTACTCTTCAGACAAGATCTACTCATCACATTGACCGACGGTTCAACACGACTAGTCGCTGCCAACATGCTCGAGGCCGACTAGCAGAACGAAGCCCCCATACATTTGCAGCTGGAGTGGAGTGTCGGCCCCAGCGTGGCGGGGTGTTTCACCGTGCGATAACACCGGCCATAATCCCTCATACGACCAAGGCAGCGGGTGTGCGGTATCGGCCCTCTCCGCCTATTCCATATTGTCGGGTGCTGGTGCCGAATCGGTTTGATCGAGCAGGGTCTTCACAGATGCTCGGTATCAAGATAAGTTGATATCC
>CALHFG010000134.1 GCA_938029215.1 uncultured Acidimicrobiales bacterium
CCCCCCCCACAACTCGGTTCACTTCAAGGCACCAGCCCCAGCAGATCTCCTGGCCTTCGGCCACCGAAATACTGTCCACACCGTCGACCGCGGAATCGGTGACGAGTGCGACGCCAGTGTTGAAGAAGTCAAGACCGGGGCTCACCGAAGGCGCAGCGCCCCCATCGGCTAGGGCCTTGATCGCTGCCATTCCCTTCGTCGCCATCTGGCCCGGGTACTGCTGAGCGGTTGCGCCGATGATGCCCTCGGCGACCAGACGCAGACCTGGGTCGCAACCTCCGTCGACAGACACGATCAGAACGCCATCGGCAGATCCCGCCGCTGTGAGCGCATCGAAGGCACCCTGAGCTGCAGGCTCGTTGATGGTGTATACAACGTTGACGTCGGGGTTGGCAGCCAGGCAGGTCTCCATCGCGGTACGCCCGCCATCGACCGCACCATTCGTGGGCTCATGGCAGACGACTTCATAATCGCCGCCGTCGTAGGTCCCCGCCGGTGGCTCCAGTCCATTGGCGGACGCATCGTAGGTGTCGATAATCCCCATTCCTTCGAGGAAACCCTGATCGCGCTGGGTATCGACGGAAACGACCTGATCGTCGAACAGGTCAAGCATCGCAATCGTTGCCTTCTCACCATTGAGCGCCCCCGCCGTCCACTGGCCAATCAGCTGACCTGCGAGGAAGTTGTCGGTGGCGAAGGTGATGTCGACCGACGATGCCGGGTTTGGTGGGGTGTCGAGCGCGATGGTGAGCAGTCCAGCCTCTCGAGCTGCCTCGAGCGCGGGAACAACCGCGTCGCCGCTCGGCGTGATGAGAATTCCCTTGTCTCCACGAGCGACCGCGGCTTCGATCGCGTCGATCTGGGTCTGGGTATCTCCGTCTTCCTTGCCCGCGGCAACGGTGAGGCTCACTCCGAGAGAGTCGGCTTCGGCCTGGGCTGAGTTCTGCATCGAGACGAAGAATGGGTTGCTCGTGTTCTTGAGGATCAATGCGACACCGACGTCGCCGTCTCCGCCATCACCACCGGCTGACGATCCATCACTGCCGCACGACGCAGCCACGACTGCGAACGTGAAGACCAGTGCGAGTGTTCGCAAAACCTTGCGCTTAGGACGGTACTTCATGATTTCTCCCCCAGAGATGGTTGCAATTGGTAGATGACGACGTTGCAGAGAGCGCTGAACAAAGCCCCTTTGACAACGTTGTCAGTTCGATGAACCTAACGCCGCTTGACAACGTTGTCAAGACAAGACATCGTTGCTTGTCCGTTCACGAGCTTCCCAAGAAGGCACTGGCTAGATTCCTCAAATGGTTTCGAGAAGACGACCCACAATGCGCGACGTCGCAGAACATGCGGGCGTGTCGTTCAAGACGGTCTCACGCGTCGTCAACCGCGAAGCCGGCGTTCGGCCAGAGCTCTTCGTTCGGGTCGAGGATGCCATCGGGCAACTCGGCTATCGACCAGATCACCGCGCCAGCCAGCTTCGGCGTAGCGATTCTGCAGCTGTCACTATCGGCTTCGTCCTGGTTGACGTCGCGAACCCGTTTTTCGGTTCGATTCTTCGGGGCATCGAAGAGGTTGCGGCCTCGCGGAACTGCTTGGTGTTCGCTGGAAGTACCGAGGGCAGCGAGGAGCGTGAGAACCAGCTGATCGAAGCGTTCGTGGGCCGAAGAGTCGATGGGCTGATCGTCGTGCCTTCCGGCGCCGGGGTGGGCGTAATCAAGTCCGAAATCGATAGGGGTACTCCGGTCGTCTTCCTGGATATCGAACCCGAGTTGGATGGGGTTGACTTGGTTCGCAGTGATCACTTTCAAGGCGCCCAAATCGCTACTGAGCACCTGCTTGCGCAGGGCCACACGGACATCGCCTACTTCGGTGACGACCCCGACATTGCCTCTGCTGGTCTACGTCTTCGCGGCTTCTTCGACGCCATGAGCGAAGCCGGCCTTACCCCTGCATCCCATCGCGTTGTAACCGGGTCTCATACCGAGAGCGAGTGGAAAGCCATTGTTCTACAGACGCTTCAGGCCAGTAAGTTGCCAACCGCCATCTTCAGTGCGCAGAACTATGTGACTATCGGTGCAGCCCAAGCGCTCCACGAGCTGAGTCTTCAAGAGCGGGTCGCTCAAATCGGATTCGACGATGTCGAGTTGGCCGACGTGATCGAGCCGGGGCTCAGTGTTGTTCCCCAGCACCCCCGCAACCTTGGCCGCCGAGCAGCGGAAGTTCTGTTTTCTCGACTCGACGGCGACACCGGCCCTGCCCACCGCGAGATCATCAGCAACCCGATAACGGAACGTGGGTCGGGCGAGATCGAACCGCAACCTTGACTAGTGGGCAGCACACTCAACAGTTTCAGGTGAACCAAGTGGCGGTCGTCAGCAAGTTCGATTTTTACCAAGGGCGCTGAGGCGTGTTGAGTGTCGCCCTCACTCAACCTCGCCTAGCGGATGTCAATCTGCAGCGGCACGGCCCGAGCTAGCGTGTGACCGACGGGCGATGTGCTGGTCACCTGGTCGTGAAGTGCAGTGAGTTGCTCGGTGGTTGCATCGGAATCGAGGTTGACCTTCACGGTGATCGACTCATAGCCGGCGTTCCCATCGGGGTTCAGGCCGAGGAACGTGTGGAGATCGAGGTCGCCTTCGAGATCGATGCTGAGGTCGTTGATCGTGATGCCAGCGGCGGTGGCATTGGCGGCATACCCGACCGCCAAGCAATTGCCGAGCGCGCCGAGCAGTTGCTCGACCGGGTTGGGGCCGGTGTCGGACCCGCCAAGAGCCGCCGGCTCGTCTGAGGCGACCGGATCAAACTCCCGGATGCGGGCCGTAGAACGGAACCCTTCGTGCCAATCAACCGACGCCTTCCACGTTGTCCGAGCTACGTCTGGCGCGTCGGTGATCTTGTTTGCGAGGTCGGCGACGGCCTGAATGTTGACGTCGTTGGGTGTGGTTGTGGTTGTGGTGGTCATGGGGATGCTCCGATCCAATGTTGATAATTCGGATCAGATTAGTCGGGTTTCCCCTGTGACATACATTTATTTACAAATGTATGGCCTTGGGTGGAGGTTGTTGGTCGTGCTTGGTGCGGTGAGGCGTGCGGTCACCGTCAGGCGGTCTTTCTCGAGCACGGTTCCGGGCGGATAACGGTTTGCCACAACTTCGATCAGATGAGCCTCCTGTTCGACTAAGTCGATCGCTCGGCCCTGAGCGGCCAGTGAGTCGGCGAGCGCCTGGCGTAGAAGCTCGGGCGTCATGTGGGGAAGGTCGACCACTACGGCTGTTGTGGAGCTTTTTGCGCTGGCCAGACCAGGAAACCCGCGCTCGCATCTAGAGCAGTCAGCGCAGCACTCCATGCCACCGATCTGCACCAGTTCGCCGTCGACGGCCAAGGAGTAGTCGGTATCGGCAAAGCCCTGGGTCTCGGTGGTGGCAGTGACAACCCTCACGAGTTCGTACCCGGTGTTGGGTTGGTGATGGTCTGGTGGAAGTCACGAAGATTCATGGTCGAATCCTCGCGCGGGGGTGCGACAGGGTTGGCTAGGTCGACTGTCGCGGGCGGCGCTCGGTGAGTACCAACAGCAGGCCGAGCAGAAGGAAGATGAATCCGAACAACGTGATGGGGCCGGTCTCACTGCCGGTCACCGCCAACGGCGGCGGAGGAATTGGCGTAATGGTCCGGAAGTCGACCGTGTCGATGACCTGGCCAGCTTCCAGCGTGACCGTTTGGCTCTGAACCGACATCGACTGGCCGGTCGGGATGGTGGCCACGTTTACCCGTACGGTGTAGCTGCCAGGTACCAATCCGGTGAAGGCGTAGACGCCCTCGGCGCCGGTGATCGTGGAGCTGATGACCGAACCGTCGGGCGCCAATAGGTCGAGAGCGACAAGCGAAATACCGGGTTCGCCCGCATCGCGAACGCCGTCACGATCGGCATCAAGCCAGATGAGATCCCCGATCGAGCCGGTCTGGGCGATCTGCATCGAGACCAGCTGAACGTCCTCGGTCCCTACTGCGAGCTCGGCTTGATCGTTGAGTGGGGTGAGGGCTTCGTATCCAGCAGGCAGGTCGGCTGGGTCGACAGAGATCGTGTAGTCGCCAAGCGGTAGACCAGAAATGGACCAAGTGCCGTCGGGTTGGATGGTGGTGGTGAACACGATCGGTTCGCCGCCGTCGGCGCCCGCCATCGTGATGGTCACTGGTATGCCGGGGAATACGGCTGGGCCGCCGATGATGGAGCCCGAGATCGAGCCCGGGCCGATCAGACCGAAGTCCAGCGTCTCGTTGATCTCGTCGGCCGCCAGCGCTCCGGTGAGCGAGGTCGCTCCGGTTGGAACGAGGCCGTTGGTCAGGGCGGCGGGGTCAAACTCCACCGAGAACGGCCCTGCGGGCAGGTTGCCCACGCTGTAGTTGCCGTCTGTGTCGGTTGTTGCGGTGACGATCAAGTCGTCGGGCGTGCCGAGCACTCCGTCGAGGCCAGCGACGGTGACAGTGAGATCGACACCTGCGATCCCTGGCTCGCCGGGGTCTTGAACGTCATCGCTGTTCAGGTCCAGCCACACGAAGTTCCCGAGCGCCGAGGTGCCGGTGTAGCCGAAGTCCTGGGTGTCTATGGCTGCGCCGGGATCGAGCGTGAACAGGGACGTCCCGTCGTTGCCGCCGTCGGGATCGGCTGTGGGGGAGAGGTCTGCGGGGATACCGCTGACCGTTGTGGAGTACTGGCCAGCAGGGAGGTTCTCGAACAGGTAACTGCCATCGTCGGCGACGCCTGTTGTGAACACCACGTCGTCGGTCCCGCCGGCTATCCCGTCAGCTCCGAACCACGTGAGCGTCACGGTTGCGTCTTCCAGGCCGGGTTCGCCGGGTCCCCTGGTGCCGTCACCGTCGACGTCGAGCCACACGGTGTCGCCGACCGTCGCCGAACCGGTGAACCCGAAGTCTTGGTCAGTTTTCGCTTCGCCGTCGGCCAGCGCAAACTCGGTTGTTCCGTCCGGCCCGACAACTCCGCTATCGGGGTCGAAGCTCGGAACCGCGCCCGAGGGGGTGGTCAATTGCTCGACGGCGACGGCGTAGTTGCCGGCTGGCAGCCCGGTGAAGATGTAGTCGCCAGCGGCGTCGGTTGTCGTCGCAAACACAACGTCGTCGCCACCACCTGCGATGCCATCGATTCCGAACCACGTGAGGTTCACGGCAACATTGGGCAACCCCGTCTCATCCAGATCCTGTACGCCATCATTGTTGAGGTCGAGCCACACTCGGTTGCCCGCCGACGCAGTTCCGGCGTACCCGAAGTCCTGGTCGGAAGCGATGGCGGTCAGGGTTGTCGCACTGGTCTCGTCTGGTGAAACGACGCCGCTGTCCGAATCAAACGTTGCAGTAAAGCCAGCGGGGACGCCCGCAACGACGGTCACGACATAGTTGCCGTCGGGAATTTCGGTGATGCTCCAGGTGCCGTCGGCTGCAGTGGTGGCAGTGAAGAGCTGGTCGTCTGCCCCGGCGACACCGTCGGGCCCGAGCCATGTCACTTCCAGATCCACGCCGCCGATTCCCGGCTCGTTTAGGTCCTGAACACCATCCCGGTTGAGGTCCCACCACACCAAGTCACCGATGGCCGAATCGACGTCGTAACCGAAGTCTTGATCGACGATCGCGGCACCATCGGCCAGCGTCACAATCGATGTCGAGTCGCCGCCGGTGTCGGGATCCCCGCTGTTGATCGAGCCTGCTGGGGTGCCGGCTGTGACGTCGACGGTGTAGCCCGAGGGCGGAAGATTGATAAAGCCGTAATTGCCGCTGGCGTCGGTGATCGTTGTGTAGATCTCATCGTCGCCGCCGCCCGCAATACCGTCCGGCCCGTACCAGGTAAGCGTGACCGTGACGTTTTCGATGCCAGGCTCAGACCCATCCTGGGATCCGTCGCCGTTCTGATCGAGATAGATGGTGTCGCCGATGGACCCTGAGCCAGCGAGTCCAAAGTCGACCGTGTCGAGAATTGCCCCGTCCGTCAGTGTGGCAGGAGCGGTGCCGTCTGCTGATCCGCCATCGGGGTCGCTGATCGATGCCATGCCGGCTGGGAAGCTAGCCGGGATCGCTGCAACTGAGAACTCACCGGCTGGGAGTCCCTCGAAGTTGTAGTCGCCGACCGCATCGGTCGTCGTTGTGAGCACGATGTCATCGCCCCCGCCAACGACCGCATCGGGTCCGAACCAGGTGAGGTCGATCGTGATGGCCGCGAGCCCGGGCTCGGACGCATCTTGGGTGCTGTCGCCGTTCTGGTCGAACCACACCAGGTCACCCAGGGAGGCGGTTCCGGCGTACCCAAAGTCCTGGGACGAGTCGACCGTTGCAACGGTGGTGGCGCTGATCTGGTCGGGCGATGTGGTTCCGCTGTCGGCGTCGAAGGTTGCGGTAAACCCAGCCGGCACGCCGGAGATGACCTCGACGGTGTAGTTGCCTTCTGGAATGTCGATGACATTCCACAATCCGGCGCTGTCGGTCGTGGCCGAGAAGACCTGGTCGTTGCCGCCGCCGGCTACACCGTCAGGGCCGAGGTAGGTGACCTCAAGTGTTACGCCGGCGAGACCCGGCTCGCCGGCGTCTTGGGCCCCATCGCGGTTGAGATCCCACCACACCAGGTCGCCGATCGTTGAGTCGACGTCGAATCCAAAGTCCTGGTCGAGATCGTTCTCTGCGTCGCCCAACGTGCGCGCCGAGATCGAGTCGCCCCCGCCGTCAGGATCATCGCTGTTGATCGCTCCAGTCGGCAGACCCCCGGTGACCTCGATTATGTAGTCAGCCGGCGGGAGACCGACAAAGAGGTAGCCTCCGTTCGCGTCGGTCGTGGTGGTAAACGTTTGATCGTCGGCGTTACCGATAACGCCGTCCGGTCCGGCGTAGGTGAGCGTCATCGTGACGTTTTGAATGCCCGGGTCCTCGAAATCTTGGCCGCCGTTGCCGTTCCGATCCAGATAAATGGTGTCTCCGATCGAGCCGGAACCTGCGAGGCCAAAGTCGACCGTGTCAAGCGCCTGGCCCGCAGTCAGCGCAAAAGTGCTCGCCCCGTCGGCTGCGCCGCCGTCAGGATCGCTGACCGATCCGATCCCGGCACCAAAGCTGCTTTGGTCCAACGCGATGGAGTAGTTGCCAACCGGTAGGCCGTCGAAGAGATAACTGCCATCGGTCGCAGTCGAGTTTGTGAGAACAACGTCGTCACCGCCGCCGGACACCCCGTCCGGTCCGAGCCAGGTGAGGTTGACGGTGACGCCTCCCAGTCCTGGCTCCTGCGCGCCCTGCGAGCCATCGCTGTCCAGGTCGAGCCACACGAGGTCGCCCGCAGAAGCAGTGCCGGCGTACCCGAAATCCTGGTCTGAATCGGAGAGTGCCAGCGTGGTCGTGCTCGTTTCGTCCGGGGCGGTTGTACCGCTGTCTTGGTCATAGGTCGGGGCAAAGCCCGCTGGAACTCCGCCGGTGACGGTGATGATGTAGTCGCCTTCGGGGATCTCCGGAATTGTCCACAGCCCATCGGCGCTGGTTGTCGCGGTGAACACCTGATCGTTGCCACCGCCAACGACACCGTCGGGCCCGAGGTAGGTGGCCTGGATGCCGACGCCGGGGATACCGGGTTCGCCAACGTTCTGGACGCCATCGCGGTTCAGGTCCCACCAAACTCGATCGCCCAAGACCGCATTGACGTCGTAGCCGAAGTCCTGATCGGTTCGGTTCTCGCCGTCAGCAAGCGGCAACGTGGCCATCGAGTCTCCGCCGCCATCGGGGTCCTCGCTGTTCGCGGTCCCGCCGGGGATTCCGGCGGTGACCGCAACGGCGTAGGAGGAGGCGGGCAGGTTGGCAAAGCTGTAGTTGCCGCTGGCGTCGGTCGAGGTGGTGTAGGTCTGGTCATCGGCGTTGCCAAGGGTGCCGTCGGGCCCCGCGTAGGTGAGCGCCACGGTCACGCTTTCCAGACCGGCTTCTCCTGCCCCCTGATTGCCATCACCATCGCGGTCCAGGTAGATGGTGTCGCCGATCGAACCGGAACCGGCGAGGCCGAAGTCGGCGGTGTCAACGTCCTCGGCCGCGCCAAGTGTGTAGAGGGCAGCCCCGTCAACCGCACCGGCATCGGGATCGCTGATCGGTGCCATGCCCGAAGGGAAGCTTCCCGGGTCGAGCGTGACCGAGTAGTCGCCGGTCGGGAGGTTGCCAACCGTCCAAGCACCTGTCGCGTCGGTGGTTGCGATGTATTGGACGTCATCTGCGTTTGTGGCAACGCCGTCGGGTCCGGACCAGACCACGATCACGTCGATGCCGGGCAGGCCAGCCTCGGAGCCGTTCACGGTCCCGTCGCCATCCTGATCGAACCACACAAGGTTGCCGAGGGAACCAGCGCCGCTGAAGCCGGCATCGACATCGATCTTGACGTCGTTCTCAGCCAGCGTGCCAGCCCAATCGCCATCGGGGGCGGTAGTGCCGTCGTCGAGGTCAAAGGACGGGCCCAAGCCCGCCGGAACATCGCTGTTGTCGACGTCGACGACGTAATTGCCGCCCGGCAGGGTGCTTAGCGACCAGGTGCCATCGGCCCCAGTGACGGCGGTGAACACCTCGTCGTCGCCGCCACCAATAGCTCCGTCGATCCCCAAATAGGTCACCGAGACATCGACTCCAGCGATGCCGGGTTCGCCGCCATCACGAATTCCGTCGCCGTTAATGTCGTACCAGACAAGGTCGCCAATAGAAGCAAGGTCCAACTCGACCGACACGGTGTCCGGCGTGACGTCGTAGGCGCCGACGCCGAGCGCACGATAGGTGACGTCGGCGTTTGCGGGATCGGTCCGAGTAGCAAGAGGGAGGGCGAAGTATGCGGGAACGTCTGTGGTGTTGGTGAGTTCAAAGCCCACGGGATTCTCGTCGGCTTCGGTGAGCGTGGGAACCGTGAGCTCGTAGGTGATGGTTCGGCTCTCGGTTGCGGGAATGGGGCCGGCGATGGTCCACTCCAACGTGCCGTCGCTCGGGTCTGCGTCGCTGATCACGACTCCGGCATCTGCGGTGGTGTTGGCAAAGGAGATCAGGCGAGCGTCGGGGGTGTCAGACACCACCACATCGTGAGCCGGGCCGGTTCCGGTGTTCTCGATGGTCACAGTGAAGCTGAGCACATCCCCAGGCTTAGCTCGACGCGTGTCGCCGTCGCCGGTCTGGCCCGCGACGTCTTTGTCGACCGTAAGGAGCGGTTCGATCAGGGTTACCTGTGCGACCGAAGGATCGGAGGTGAGCACGAAGTCCGTGGCTGGCGGGACGGTTGCCGGGTTTCCCGCAACCACGTTGGTGTCGTTCAACGCAAACGCCGCAGTGTTGTCCAAGGTCGCAGCCGAGACGTTGGCGGGAACGTCCTGAACGATTCCGCTGTACACCAACGTGACGAAGCGGTCGGTCGCCGATGAAGGTTCGAGATCGCCGGCCCAGAACCCGATCCGCCCGGTGTCGCCGGCCGTATTCAGATCGGTAAGCGTGATGTCCGGTGTGCACGGAGCGTCGACAGGGTCGAGGCACTGCTGGGAGACCAGGCTCCGGTAGGCGACCCCGGGAGGTAGCTGATCGGCCAGCATGGTGTCGAAACCAACGACTCCGGCGGGCATCTGGATGACCACCGTGTACTCCAGAATGTCGCCCACCGTGGCGGGGTTCGGGTCGACTGACTTCAGTACCTGCGGCGAAGGTGCATTGAGCCGAACTTCGTCGGTATCGGTGTAGCCGGTGCGTCCAGCCCCTCCGGCTAGAGACGTGGCGGTGACGGTGGCGGTGTTGACCAGTACCGAACCAGTGATCAAGGGGCTGGCGGCCTGCGCGAAATAGTTCACGGACGACGTGGTGTTTCGATCGATGTCGCCAAGGTTCCACGTGAGAGTTCGGAGGCTTTGGTCCCACTCGCCACCGCTGGCGGTAAAGGCGCCGTCGGCGAGGGGAGCCCCACCCAAGCCGTCGGTCGGCGTCAATGCGTCGGGGAGCTCATCTACCACGGTGGTGGTATGCGAAATGCTGCCGGTGTTGCTTACGTCAAGCGTGAACTCGAGGTCCTGACCAGCGTCGATCGCGAGGTCGGCGTCATCGACCGACTTCACGATTTCGGGTGCCGGCTCCACGATGCGCGTACCCGTTGCTGCACTCAGTCGCTCGCTTCCGTTCCAATCGAACCGGGCCCTGTTGCGACGATTTCTTCCCGCGATGTTTGTCGCGACATCGTCCATCACGCTGGTGAGCGCAACCGAAATGACCTGCTCGCCGTCGGCCGCTGCAACGACGTAGGGATCGGGTAGGTCGAGGCTGAACCCATCGCTATCAGTCGTAAACGTAAAGGTGCCGGGTAATGGATTGCCGTTGAGAGTTGGTGTCGCGGCCGTCACGCTCACGCCGCCGGGCATGTTGTCACTCAGGACGCCACCGGTGGTTGTGGTTCCTGCGGGGATCGTGACGGTGACGACGTAATTGATCGTCTCACCGATGGTCGCTTGATTGATTGTGTTGCCGACCGCAACGATGTCGGTCGTTTTGGTCTTCGCCAAGATTGGCTCGGCGACGGTGATCGATGTGCTGGCCGTCGGTCCGCCGGTGAAGGTGGTTGGCCCGGCGCCGGTGTTGGTTGCGGTCTGATACGAGGTGACCGCAGCGTCGTTGGTGAGGGTTGTCCCCGGGTTGAAATCGTCCGGCAAGGTGACTTGGTAGGTGACCGAGGTAGAACCCCCGGCGGGGACCGCAACGCCCGGAATCGTGAGTTCTGAGCGCGGACCACTGCCGTCGGAACAGGTGGCGCCGACGGGAAGGTTCGACAGGCTGGCGCACAGAACGCCCACTGGCAACGTGTCGAGGAACGTGGTGTTTTCGGTTGGGAGCCCACCAGTGTTCTCGGTGAGCAGGGTGTAGGTCACGGTGTCCCCACCCGCGGCGGTGGTCGGACTGGGAGTCTTGGTGAGCGCCAGAATCGGCTCTGCATAGAGCGCCATAGCGTCGGCCCTGGCCTGGAAGACCGAACCGTCGGTGTTCTGGTAGGACAACTTCAGCAGATTCTGAAGCTCGTCGAGGTCGTCCAGCGCAGCGTTGGGGTCGATGATCGAGCTCACGATCACTTCGAAGTTCTGTCCGGATGGATCAACGTTGTCAAGGTCCCACAACAGGGCTCCCTGGCCGGTGCCGCTTCCATCAAAGGTGATTCCAGTTCCGAGATCGTGGCCAGCGCCGAACTGCTGGCTCTCGAAGGTGACGCCGTCGGGCAGAAAGTCTTTGATGATTGGGTTCAGCGTGTCCAAGTTCTGCTGGAACGATGCTCGAATGAGCCAGCAGACGCGGTCGCCGGGACCGTAGTTTCCGGCCGAACCGGATGTGAAGCTGACGCCGGTGCCGTCGCCACAGGTAAGTACGCCAGCTGGGGGAGTAGAGACCTGTTTGAGAATCTCGACGCCTCGGGCCCGCTGGGTGGCGGTTGAATCGTCCGTTACTGCGATGCCCGCAGTGGTCGAACCGTCGGCTGCGGTTACCGCTGTGATCGTGGTGCTGACGTCGACCTGGTTAATCCATTCGTCGTTCGCAGCCACCGGTGCGCTGGTGTCGCGATACTCGGTCAGGGTGTTGGTGACGAAGGTGATCGTGGCTGTGCTGTTTGGCGCGGTGAGGGCCGGCAGCGCCCATCCAATGATCTGGGTGCCGTTCGGTCCGTTGGTTGGACCACTGGAGGGGGCGGGGTTGCTGCTGGTGAACTCGAGACCATCGGGCAGCGTGTCGGTTACGAGGACCGGCCCGTCGGTTTGGGTGGCGTATTCGCTGGACTCGACTTCCAGGGTCCACGTGGATGCTTGGCCCTGAACGAACTCGGGGTTACTGACCGTCTTGCGGATCTTCAGATCCTCAGCGGTCACGGTTTCGGTAGCGTTCGATGTGTAGGCGACGCCACCGGTGGTGCCGCTCAGTTCGACATAGTTGACCAGCGCCTGTTCATCTTGGGTGAGGGGACCGGTGTTGTTGTCGAGATTGGCGGTCGGCGGCGTCGCAGTTCCGCCGTCATCCACGTTTTCTCGTAGCGGGATCGCTGCTGCGTAGTCGAGAGCGAACGACCCGCCCGCGGCGAGGTCCGCGGAGCCGACCGCGGCCGCGATGGCGGCTGAGTCCCATTCCACCCGGGTATACACACCGGCCGGAAGTGAACCGGTGCCGTCGGAAGTGACGGTGGTTACCGATGAGGGCTCGGCACACGGATTAGAAAAACCCGGATGTGGCGTGGCGTCGATTCGACCCTTGCCGGGATACTCCTCGGTGCCGGCGGTCGAATTGTCGACCGCGCTACAACCCAGATACTCCAAGCCAGCTGGCAGATGGTCCACCAACGCGAAGCCCGTCGATGCTCCGGCCACGTTGTTGTCCACCGTAAGGGTGAACCGGGTCTTGTTGTCGTGCACGCCGCGAAGCAGTTCGCCTTCTTCGCTCGGTTCGGTCTTGCGCACCCGGAACGGTGCCAGCACCGACGTGTCCGACGCAGCACCGGACCCGGTGAAGTTGGACGGAACGTTCGTGTCCGAGATCTCCGGCACCTGAATCGGGTCGGTATGTACATAGGCGGCGGCGTCGTTGGTGACCGGATCGCCATAGGAGTATTCGGGGGCGCCAGCCACAAATGTGTAGTCGAGTTCCACCTCTGCACCGGCTGCCAAATCAGCAATGTTCTGCCAGACGACTAGAACCCGACCGCTGGGCTGGGTGACCTCCATTGACGGGGGTGGGTCGGATGAGCCGAACGTGGCGCCGAGCGGCAACAGGTCAGAAAAGGTGAGGTTGTATCCGTCGGGTCCACTGGCGTGTGTCGCCGTCAACGTTACGGGTATCGGCGCACCAAGGAGTGCGCTGGGTGGCATGTCCTTGGAGAGTGAGATCGTCGGTAGGGCAGACGCCTGCGGTGACAGCGCCACAAGCGTTGCTCCCACCATGAGAACCGAGGTCAGTACGCGCCCGGTCGTGATCTTCAGTTGTCGCCACATGCCCTCCAATCGGTCGGAAACAGAGCTTGCTGAAGCATCATTTAGCGTCTAGTACCTTGCGTAAGCAGATCTACCGATTTTGATAGGGCTGTGCGTATAGTTGCATGTAGCGATCACTTCCTGCTTGGTGGCCCTTCGACACATGGGTCGCGATCTCTCTAGTGCGCATCCCGGTGTGCCGATATCACATACTGTGGGTGGGGACATCCCGATCGACCAGGAACGATTTGTGTCTGAACAGCGAAAAAGCAGTGAAGGCGACGCTCGCTATGAGTTCCGCGTCTGGGGTGAGCATCCCAAGGCGTTGAAGAAGCTGGAAAGCATGGCGTCGGGTGAGTCCCTGGAAGAGATTGAAGACTGCTACCTGTTGATCGACGACCCCGACCTGAACGCAAAGGTTCGCAAGAGCGCAATCAAGGTCAAACAATTGCTCTCGGTAGAACGTGGGTTCGAACGGTGGTCAACCGAGTGGCACCGCGACGCCGATTCGGCCCCCACGCCGCTCGACGAGGTGTTCGAGGATCTTGATCTCGCCCGCGGGCAGCGGAAGAAGCGATTCGATCTCGACAAAGCCGTTGAAGAGATGGACGATGACCTCGACGCCCGGGCGGTGTTCGTAACCAAACGGCGACGACACTTCGTGGTCGGGTCGATTCGGGCCGAGGTGACGCAAATGAGCATCCGAGGTCGCAAGGCCCCTCTCCACACATTTGCGATAGAAGGTCAAGACCTCGATGCTCTCGACGCGCTGCGGCGGGAACTGGGCTTTAAGCGCCGCCACAATCAGGCGACCCATGTGAAGCTGGAGAAAGAAGCCAGCTAGGGCGCTCGATGCGTCCTAGTCGTCGAACGTGTCGTACCGGGCCCGCATCTCATCGATCCCGTACTGAATGATCGCTTCCAGTTCGGTCATATCGACATCGGCGAGCTTGGTGACATAGAGACAACTCTTTCCCAGCTTGTGTTTGCCCAACTTGTCCAGACGGTCACCGAGATCGTCATACCCCGGCAGGATGTAGAGCACCTGATTTGCCTTGCGGGGCGAGAAGCCGATCATCAGCGAGTCCCCCTCACGTCCGCTCTCATACACGTAGTGGTAGCGCCCAAATCCGATGATGGTGGGCCCCCACATCTTTGGTTCACATCCGGTGAGCCTCTTCATGAGTTCCAGGAGCACCCGGGCATCGGCTTGGCGAGTCGGATGCTCGATGGCATCGATGAAAGCCGTCGGGTCGACCTCGGTCGCTTGGGTCTTGTTCACCCTTCGATCATGTTCGGCCGGGAACCGAGGGTCAAACCGAACGCCAGTGTGAAACCCGACCAATGTGGTCGGGAATAGATTTGAGCCGCTAGCGTTACAACCCGTATGCAACCCGGGAACACGCCACTGGTCGAGTTTCGTAACCTCGCGCCCGACGGCACGAAGTTGTTCGCCAAACTCGAGTGGTATAACCCCACCGGGTCCATCAAGGATCGCCCCGCTTGGTACATGTTTCATGATGCGAAGGAGGCCGGGCTTCTTCCCGACGGGAAACCGATCGTCGAGGCGACCTCGGGCAACACCGGAATCGGTCTCGCCCGGGTGGCGCTGATCAACAAACACCCGGCGATTATCTGCCTTCCCAAGAACTCAACCAATGAGCGAAAGCAGTTACTGAGGGCGTACGGCGCTCAGCTGGTGGAGGTCGATGGCGGTCCCAACGATGCCATCGCTCACGCCAAGGAACTCGTTGCCGCTGGTGAAGGGCACATGCTGTACCAGTACGGCAACCCGCAGAACCCGGCCGCCCACGAGTTTGGAACCTCGCTCGAGATCGCTCGTGACTGGCCGCTTGAAACGCCGCCCGGACATCTCTTCTGTGCTTACGGAACCGGCGGCACGATTACCGGCAACAGTCGCGGCATGAAAAGGGCCTTTCCCTCCATCAAGGTGCACTCGGTCGAGGAGTA
Source organism: uncultured Acidimicrobiales bacterium (assembly GCA_938029215.1). Lineage (GTDB taxonomy): Bacteria > Actinomycetota > Acidimicrobiia > Acidimicrobiales > SZUA-35 > JABDIY01. Next base: position 14,955 of record CALHFG010000134.1, read on the forward strand.
CATGGACGATCCGATTGGAGGCATGCGCAGTCAGGAAGATCCCTTCCAGCCGCCGGTCGCTGATCTTTCGCTGGTCGACGCTCGCTGGCAGGTACGCAAAGACTCAGCCATCAAGATGGTCGAGGAAATCATGACGCATGAGGGCTATTTCGCGGGCACGTCGAGTGGCGCCATCATCAAGGCCGCACAGGACGCGCTGAACCAACATGGGGGCACCGCTGTTGCCCTCCTGCCCGACGCAGGCTGGAAGTATCTTTCAGGTGCTCCCTGGGTGTAAGTCCTGGGTTTAGGCAGTCTCGGATCGCCGGCCCAGCGACGACAGAGCGCCACCTGCGGCAAGCAGTGCCACCCCGAAGATCACCAGGCTGTTCTCGTTGCCCGTGCGGGGAAGCGGATCTTGGGCCGACACGAACGTTCCCCGAACATAGGCCACGACCGAATCGATCTCTTCCTCGCTCAAACGATCACCGAAGGCGGGCATGAAGTCTTTCCCGTCGGTGACGCTGGTGACGTGTACCGAGCGGTCAGCCTGATCGGCGATTCCGGTAAGCGGTCGTCCGGTAGCTGTGCCTGTTCCGTCGGCAGCGTGACACCCCGCGCAGTTTGCGGTGTACACCGCCTCGCCTGCAGCCACCTTGGCCGGGTCCTCGCCCGACTGAGCAACGGCCACGGAGAGGCCGGTCATTGTGAGGATCAAGCTCAGAAACGCCGTGAGCACGACGAGATTTTTCTTCATGATTAGTTCCTTCTACTGGTAGTTCGGAACCTCCAACACCCCAAGTTTCGTCAACAACGGCTTGCCCGTCAAATGCCAGCAAGGCCTTCAGGACTTTGAGGCTTTGGCGCATAGGGTCAAAGGGTGGCCCCCGACCCGAGCACAGTGTCGTGTGATCTGATCGACACCGTGCCCAAGTTGGCGCTGCTCCAGACGGCCCTGAACGCAGCCGAACGGGTGGCGATCGATACCGAGACACCGATCGCGGGACCACACCGTCAGCAGCTTCGGGTGATGTCTGTCGCCACTCGAGACAGAGATGGTCACGAGCAGGCCTTTGTGGTCGATGCCCGAGACGTCGATGCAACCCTGCTCGCCCCGATTCTCGACGGTGTGACCGCCGATGCCTGGAACGCGAACTTCGACGCTCGAGTTCTGGATGCCGCAGTGTGGCAATCCCAGGACACCACACCGGGCTTGCGGTGGTGGGACGCACAGTTGGCCGATGCACTGTTGTTTCAGGGCCGAAGCGGATTTACGTGGTTTCACGGCTTGGCCTGGGCCACTCAGAACTACCTTGGGCTTGAAGCGGAGGGCAAGGGCACCGTCCAGTTGTCGTACACCGCCTTCGACGACCTTACTGATGAGCAGGTTCGCTACTCGGCCGCCGATGCGGTGGAGACCCTATGGGTGGGCGACGCCATTCGGCGCGAGCTTCAGCTCGCTGGCCTGGAGCAGATTGCCGAGATCGAGATGGAAGCACGGCCATTTCTGGACCGGATGGAACGAGCCGGTCTGCCGTTCGACTGGGCCGGATGGGAACAAGAGCTCGTGGAGATCGAAGCCCAAAACCGACAGGTGCTTGGTCGCCTGTCCGGGTTAACCGGCGGCGGCCAAGGCACGCTGTTCGATGACGTCGTCGAACCCAACTGGAACCCGGCGTCGGATCGTCAGGTTCGGGAAGCGTTGAACACATTCGCCTCGACCGAGGTCCGCTCCTGGGCCACCGTGCGATTGTCGGAGGATCGACTTCTCAAGGGCACCGATTCGGTTACCGCTTCGGTCCTTCGGGAGATTGGGGGTCCGCTCAGCGAAGCGATTCTTGAGTTCCGCAACCACACCAAAATTCTCAGTACCTACGGCGAGTCAATTCGCGAACACATCCGAGATGACGGTCGGATGCACCCGCAGTATCTCCAAGTCGTCGGAACCAACACGGGCCGCCTCGCCAGTCGAAACCCCAATGCGCAGAACTTCTCGCCTCGTATGCATCCGCACGTGCGGAATCCAGACGCTGACCGAGTCTTCGTATACGCCGACCTCAGTCAGGCCGAGCTGCGATTTCTCGCCCAGGTGTCCAACGACGAACCTCTGCGCGCCGCCTTCGAACGGGGAGTCGACGTTCACGTCAGCACCGCAGCCAGCATGTTTGGATTCGACCCCGAATCGCTTCAAGCCACTGACCCCGACCGGTTTAAGCACTTGCGTCAGATCGCCAAGGCACTGAACTTCGGTATCGCGTACGGGACCGGCGCGGCCGCTCTTTCTCGATCGCTCACGGCGGAGGGGTCACCGACCAGCGTGGACGATGCCGCCAAACTGCTGGATCAGTATCGGGCCACGTATCCGGGCACAGCGGCATGGGCCGACGAACGCATCGCCGAGATCGCGGCGCTGAAGGATCAGGCAGAGGCGATTGACTGGCGCTCCACGATGAAGCTGGCACGGGCGTTTGGTGCGGTGTCTTCGACGCGCCGCGAGTTTCGAAAAAGGGAGGGTCGCTGGCCGACCCCCGAGGAGATTTTGGATCGACATCCCGATCGCCTTCTGAGCGACAACGGGCAGCTACTCGAGCGGATTCGCTGGGTGATGGACTACTCTGCCCCGGTGGCGCTGCTGCCCGGGGGAGAGCCGTTCACGTTTTCGTGCCGAACACTCGCCGGTCGGCGCCAGCAATTCAACCTGCACCTTGACCGGCTATTTCTCTCGGTGGTGTTGAACGCCGTCCAATCAGCCGACCGCGACCTCGTCGAGGTCCGAAAGAAGTTCGAGCGGGAGTTCTCGGTCTTTCTGTGGCGCCCCGAACCCAAGATGACTACCGGTGAATTGGAACGGCAGTTCGAAGACCGAAACCTTCGACGGGCCTATGTGGAGGCCATAGCGGCGGGCATCGGGAAGCACGGTGCCGATGCTCTTCTCGTTAAAGCCGCGCGCGAGCGGGTGGGTGCGATGGTGAATGCGTGGCGCAATGCACCGATCCAGGGTGGTGTCGCCGACATCATGCTCGTCGCCTACGCCGACCTGGATACTCGGCTACGCCAATTTCCCGATGCACTGCCGGTGCAGACCGTTCACGACAGCGTCGTGATCGAGTGTTCACAGTCGTCCGCTGATGCCGTGGCCGTCGAGGTGAGGGGCGCCTTAGAAGAAGCGACCCGCCGGTTCTGCCCCGATGTCGTCCCGAAGGCCGATGTGGATATCCGTCGATCTCTGGCCGAAGCCGATGTCCTTCGTTCGCTGTAGTCGCACCTATCGCTGGTGGCTCGCTGCGTAACGGCCCGGCGTCACCGACGTGTGCCGTTTGAAGTGTCGGGTGAGGTGCGACTGGTCATAGAAGCCGACTCGAGCCGCGGTCTCGGCCAGTGAGATTCCCTGCAGCAGCAGCCCTCGGGCGGCCTCAACCCGCTTTCCGATGAGATACGCGTGAGGGGCCACCCCGTACTGGGCGGAAAAGCTTCGGACCAGATGAGCCTTCGACCGATCCAAACGCCGTGCGGCGTCGTCCAAGGTGAACGTCTCGTTTGCGTAGTCGTCCAGCATGTTGCGAAGTTGTTCGGCGATTCCGGTCTCGGCCGGTGCTGGTTTGCCGGGCCGACGGACCAGCCGATGTGTGATTCGTTCTGCAACCAAAGCTAACGACGAGGAAACGGTAAACGGGTCTCCACCCGTCTTGAGCTCGTCGTGCAGTCCGACCAGCGCTCGGCGCAACGTTGGGTCTTGAATGTTCGTCCGATCCACTGCCGCGCCCACCAGTTCGACCGGAAGGACCGACTCTTCCAGATAGAGGACACGCTTGGAGAAGCCGTCGGTCCCCGGTGCCGGTTTGCCGTTGTGGGTGACCCCTGGCGGCAGGATGGCCACGGTCTCACCTACAGCACCGCACCGGCGGCGATCAAGGTCGTATGCGATGGTTCCTCGGTCGACGATGAGCACGGTCCAGGTGTCATGGCAGTGCTCTGGGTAGCCGTAGTCCTGGATTTGGGCATGGAGTACCTCGGAGATCTCAGGGATGCCTGGAGGACGCCAAGCCTCGACACGACACCCGGCAGGGAGTACTTCGGCCACATCAACAATGTACAAGACGATCTCCCGATGCTCGGGGGAGACTGGGGCATGGATCAAACCCACCCCGTCAACCTTGACCAAGCCCTCGCCTCGTTTGACGATGTGTGGAGTCCACGAATCGTGGCCACGATGAACGACTACGACGTGCGGATCGCCCACACGCTGGGCGAACACATGTGGCACGCCCACACCGACACCGATGAGTTCTTCCTCGTCCTCGATGGTGTCTTCGACATCGCGCTGCGCGACGCGGCCGGAGTCGAGACGACGGTTCATCTCACCAAGGGCGACACCTATGTTGTGCCCAAGGGGACCGAGCACAAGCCGTCCTCTCCCGGTGGTTCCATCCTCATGTTCGAGCCAGCCGGAACCCTCACCACCGGCGACGACGACCAGGCGGTTGTGCCCGACCATGTGGACTCCA
>CALHFG010000135.1 GCA_938029215.1 uncultured Acidimicrobiales bacterium
ATCCGAGAGTCGTAGTCGCCAATGCGGTGAGTCCATCCGAACCTACCCACATCCACCGGCACTTTCGATGGCGATCTCACCGCCTTTTCCAGCGCTGTTCCGAAGGTCCCGGGTTCATAGAGCAGCTCCGTATCGATCAATTCGGGGTAACTGAATCCGTTGGGCAGAACCGGCGCACACCCCGCTGCCAGGGCTTCAACCACCGCGATCCCAAAGAACTCATGTGCGGTGCAGCTGACAACAAGATCACTTGACCTCAACCACACGCGGTACTCGTCCTGGTCGAAGGGGCCGGCGGCCACGATTCGCTCAGCGTGGGTGTTCAATATCCGCCGGCGAACATCGCTATCGGGCACACCATCGGCACCGGCCAGGACAAGGCCAAACTTCAAACCGGCTGACACAAGGCGGTCCAACGCTCGTTCGAACACTTCCGGTTGTTTGTCGGCCTCCCAACGGTGCGGCCACAAAATCGTAGGAACCGAGCGAACATCAGGTTGCGGGCCGTCAACCCATTCCATCTCAACTCCCGGATAGACCACGTGGAACTTGTCGACGAGGTCCTCGGCGAAATCGAGATGCTGCTCACCCGGCATCTCGGTCATCAGTCGGTCGATCTGGGCCATGGCCGCGTCCAGGTGAAACTGACTGTTAAACCACACCTGATCCGCTGCCAACATTGACTGCCAGTTACGAACTACCGATTCGGTGTCCCACTCGCTCCCGGGGTAGGCGCCCTGGGATTCGTGCATGTAGAGCACCATCGGTGTGTTTCGACCAATAAGTCCTCGAAGGACTGCGGCGTCTGTGAGTCCGCTGACCAGCAACAGGTCTGGGGAAGGTTGGCTGGAGATCATCTCGGCAAACCACGGAGCAGAGCCCCTTAGCCTCCATCGCCACGCCTCATCCGGTAAACCCAACACGGTTACTCGATGACTGCTGTGTTCCTGCAGACCCTTCGCCCACGCCCGATGTGACCCTCCAAACCAGGGTTCACAAACAACGACATGAGCCATGGCGGCCATTCTTCCTTATGGGGAACACATTTCCGCCTTCTTCCTTTCAGAGAACCCACGAAGTGTGTTCGCTGACAGGAATTTGAGAGGGGCTGGGGTTAGTGGCGTTGGACTCGGGGGGAGATGCCGCAGGTGATTTCGTAGTTGATCGTGTCGAGCGCGGCGGCCCACTGGGTAGCGGTGATTCGGTCGTCCCCCTGCTGACCGATGAGAACCGCCTCATCGCCGGCGGCGACGTCGAGGCCCGTGACGTCCACCATCATCTGATCCATAGTGATCACTCCAACAATCTTGCACCGATGGCCGTGAATCAGCACAGCTCCGTCGCGCCACCAGCCGCGTCGGACCCCATCGGCATAACCGATCGGCAGCGTGGCGACTGTCGTCGTCCGCTCGAACCGGGTACGTAGCCCGTAGGAAATCCGCTCCCCTGTTGCGTGAGTGGCCACCATGCTCACCGTGGTCCATAGCTTCATCGCCGGTTTCAGCGTGACCATGCCGTCCAGGTCAGGGCTGGGAGGCAACCCGTACAGGGCGATACCGGGGCGGACCACATCGAAGTGGGCTCGCGGGACCGCAATCGTGCCTGCCGAGTTGGCAGCATGCCTCAGCGGGACGTCGATGCCCGCACCCTCCAGCGAGGCGAGAGTTTCGTCGAAGGTGTCAAGCTGCTGATCGGTGTAGGGATTCGCTGGCTCATCCGCCACCGCCAGGTGGGTCCACACCGATCCGAGGGTCAGGCGAGGGGTCGATCGAATCCGCCCGGCAATGCGTACCGCGTCACCAGGGGCGGCTCCGACGCGATGCATGCCTGTATCGATCATCAAATGGACCGAGAGATCACCAGAGATTTCGCGCAACGAGTGAAGACCTCGCTCGCTATAAACCGGCGGCTCCAATCGGTAGCGAACGCAGTCGGCAAACTCCTGTGGATCAGGTTCGGAAAAGAGCCAAATCGGCACATCGAGCCCGGCGTCTCGCAAGGCGATCCCCTCATGTACCTGTGCTACCCCGAGACGGGTGGCACCACCCGACAGCGCCGCCTCGGCCGCTGCTCGCGCTCCGTGACCGTATCCATTGGCTTTGACCACTGCGCAGACTTCTGCGGTTCCGGCACGTTCGGCGAGAACAGCCGTATTCGCTGCGATAGCCGCCGAATCGATTTGAGCGAACGCTCGCGCCATCAGACCCTCGGAAGACCGGGTGTCACCACGATCTCATCGAGCACTTGTTCCATCCTCCCGGCTGGCAGGTGGACGCCACCGATCATGGTGAACCCGTTGATCACAGTGTCGGACTGGGCCCACGTTCGCACCTGCGCCCGCTCGTCCTCGTAGCCGTCCCAGCCCGGATGATCCGATCCCTCGATCAGAAAGTTGGCCAGGTGTTCCGCGCCGTATCCGTCGAGCTCGTCTAGCCAAACCGCCAACCACTTGACCATGCCAAGATCGAGATGCACCAGCTGACCCAGCGCGGCTCCCGCATCGGCGTTTTCGGGCATCATGCGCAGTGCGGTGAGCCAGAACGCATCCGCCCAGCGCACGATCGCTTGAACGGCGGGCATATCCCAGTCTGCCCATCCGGCATCGTTCAGCAAGTCGAAGATCTCGTATGCGTAGCGGTCACCCAGTAGGCCATCGCCAGCCAAGGTCAACAGATCAACCAGAACGCTCTCGATGTCGGTAGACGCCAGAGCGAACAGTGCGTCGGAGCCGAGTTCGCCAGAAAGAGCCCGGTCGGTTGGGAACTCGACCCGCAGAAGGTCGAGGGAACGCTGCAGGGGCAACGACCGAGGGGTCATCCCAAGAACCTCGAACGCTCCTCGGGTGTCGGGATCCGACACGTGTCACGTTTGCCGAATACGCGGTATCGGTTCTTTGCGACCAGTCGGTAAAGGAAATCACGAACTGGTGCAGGAACAACAAGAAAGATAGAGAAGAGTCTCCATGGCATACCCAACTGCCGAGCGATGCGTAGCACTGCCGTCGACCGAACATAGGCTGTTCCGTCTTCCACCAGAACGATTGTGTCGGCCTCAAACTGGGTGATGCCCGCTTGCGCCACGATCTCCTCTCCGGCTTCGCTCTGATTCGAAGCGAACTGGAAAATCCCGTCCTTGTCGCGTCGAACCAGGAAATCCACGTAGGCGTTGCAGAGGTTGCACACGCCATCGAAGACGATTACCGGCTGATCCACAGTTCCATTATGCCGCCGTGGGTCCCGTTGGGAGTACTCGGCCCGAGTGCGCATCGTCGACGGGGCGAGCCGGACTATACGCCCCAGATTTCGGCGAGGTCGGAGATCGGTGCGGTGAGAAGGTCAACAACAGGCACATCTGCGAGTAGATCGTCACGGAACGTGGGCTCACGTTCGGTGACAACATCGACCAAGCTGCGATAACGGCTGCGATATCCCTGCAAAACTCCGCGAGCAGCAGAAACGTCGAGCGCCGACTCCAAACGAAGATGACAAAGGGTCAGTCCGGTCGCCTCGGAGTCCTTTACCTCGGGGATGATCAAAACCACTCGACCGTCGGAACCAACGGTTACCAGAACGGCCCGCTCGGCGGCCACGCGGTGCTTGTTGCCTCGCAGGACAGGGTCTCGCTCGACTCGGCTCACCAGGCCTGTAGCGATACCGCCCTTGTCGGTCACGTGCAGTGTTGCCTGACGGTCGGGGTCACCCTCGATCCGGTAACGAGTGTGTCCGATGACTTCGGCGATAGCCGGATCAATAGCCGACAGGGTTCGAAGAACTCGATAGGTGAGCCGATCGCGAGGACAACCCGTGTCGAGCACGGCCCGCACCAGATCCGACTGCAACAAGCTCTCGTCGCTTCGGCTAATACCCACCGTGACCGTCTTGGCCTGATGCTTAATGGCATCCACCGGACGAGTGAGCTCCTCGATTCCTTCGGTCAGGACGCTGGCGAGATCATCCACGATCACGCCCGGTCGACCGACTTTGCCGAACTCAAGTTGATAGGTCTCAAAGCGAGAGTGGCCCAAGGCGTATCGCAAGAGCGAGGCGACTTTCGTAGCGGTCGAGGCTTCCATGTGGCCGTTGTACTGGCTGGTCCGCAGGCCCTCGAAGAACTGCTGGGCATAGGGCTCGACTTCGCGACCGAAGTCTTCAAACCAGGTGTCGCCAGACGGGTTGACGTACTTCTCGATAAGCCCTCGGGTCTCTCGGAGCGGACGAGCCGATGCATCGATGGCAAGAGCGGCCTCGTAGCCGAACAGGTGGCCGACCATGATCGACAACACGAACGCGAGCTGCACGTGTGTTTCTGGAACCGCAATGACCTCAAGAGCGGCCTTGAACCGGTTCTCGCCTTCGGTTGCAACGACGATCGGCGCAGCTTCATGAGCTCGGAAGATCGCTACTTCCTTCGCTACATCATCGGCGTTTGAGCCTTGCAGGCCAGCCGCACAAACGAAGATCAATGGCTCGGATGACAGATCGATGTGCTTCTTGTCTTCGGTGACATCACAGGCGATCGACTTATAACAAAGCTCGCTCAGCTTGATTCGGACCTCGTGGGCAGCAACGAAGTTTGGCCCGTTGCCAACCATTGCCCAGTAGCGCCGACTCAGCGCGTGCCGTTGCGCAGCCACGGCGATCTGATCCCGCTTCGCGATGGTCTTGACCATCGCGTCGGGCATCGTGCGCAGGGACCCGAGCAGAGACTGCACCTCTTCTGGCGGGAGTTTGACCCCGGGCGTGTTATCGCTCACCGCTACAGCAAGCAGGAACCCGGCAGCGATTTGGGCGTAGAACGCCTTGGTGGATGCGACACTCATTTCGACATCGCGACCATCAGAGGTGTAGAGCACACCGTCGCTCTTGTCGACGAGGTCACTACCTCGACGGTTTACGATTGCAAGGACCCGAGCGCCGCGGGCACGCAGAATATCGACGGTCCGATTGGTGTCGGTGGTGGTCCCACTCTGGCTAATGGCCACGATGAGACAGTCACTCATGTCGTCTTCAATCCCGAAGCCCGACAACTCTGTTGCGGTCATGGCAATCACCGGGATGCCGGTTCCGGCCAACGTCCATTGGAACGCTCCGGCGACGGCTTTGCCGGCGATTGCTGCAGTCCCCTGACCGATGACAAACACCCGCTTGAAGGTTCCTGCATTCATCGCGGCCAGCAACTCGGTGCTGAGCGACTCAGATGCCAACTGCACACTGAAGGTGCCATGGTCATCTTCGCGCAGGCGTCCCCGGAGGGTTTTGCGGAACGACTCGGGAGATTCGTTGATCTCCTTCAGGAGGAAGTGAGGAGAGTCACCGCGATCGATATCTCGGGTGGTTACCTCGGGGGCAATCCACTCGTCGGCGTCTACCGGAAGCGGAGAACCGTCGTAGCTGATACGACTGACGCCTTCGACGTGACCGGCAAGCCCGCCGCTGAGACGAATGATCTGTCCTTGCGAGCCGGTGGGATTGTTCGGATCCGAGGGTGTCTCACCGTCCATACGGATATAGGAGGTTGCATCCTCGACGACGCCATACGGCTCCGACGCAACCACGAACATGTCCTCGGAGCGCCCCACGAAGACACCCTGACCCGACCCGCGGAGGCAGAGGTGGAGATCTGAGGGCGCATCGGTTGTGCTGACACCGATCGCAACCGACCCTTCGAAATGAGCTACTGCAGATCGAACGGCTTCGTCCAAATGCTGGCCGGAGGCGAGGTTGCGACTAATCGTGGTGGGGATCACCTTGGCGTCCGTTGTGATCTCACTTGCGATCTTCAACGACTCGGCGGCAATGATGTCGGCGAAATTGTCGACGTCGCCATTCAGAACGCCCAACACATACGGGCCGTCTTCGCCAGCCACTTCCTCGCTGTTCACCGGGTGGGCGTTTGGCTCAGAGATAATGCCGATGCTGGCCCACCGGGTGTGGCCAAGAACTGTGGCCTCCGCCCGATCGTCAGCAAGCGCCTTGGCGAGGAGTTGGTCATTGACGATCGCCTCACGCATGACCGCGGTGTTGTCGCCGAGTTCGCCGATTTCGGCCGCCGCCTTATACACAAAGCTCATCAGGCCATCGGGAGTGCGGACCGCGGTGTGGGTGAACAGCGGCGACGCGTCGCGACGCTGCGCGACCATCGCGGCGACTTCGGCGTTGTCGAAGTCGAGATGGTGATTGCGGACCAGAACGTGAACGCCGGCGGAGTCGCGGCCACGAACCTCTAGCCGGTCGAGGGCACTCAGTGCTTGCTGGATGCTGAGATACGCCGCAACCGCGGCGCCATTGGCTGTTGAAGAGCCAGGTCCGATGAGGGCAGCGACTTCACGAGCGGTTCGCAAGCGGTCGCGCTGAATGGCCCACAACGCATCACGCAGGACGGTGAGGCCACGGTTACGGGCCTCGAGGTTATCGCCAATTCCCGCTTCGATTTCTGCCTCAAGGAGGTCAACCTGCTCGTAGGCAGCTGCAATGTTGACTTCGATCGCATCCGCCAAATCGCGCTCAGACAGCAACGACCGAACACCCGCCTCACCCTTGAGCGTCTCGTTAATCTCTCCGTAGGCTGCACCTGCAGCAGCGGCGTCTGGCAAGAGGGCAGTGGCTGCCTCGAGTGCGTTTCGTACCGACTCTCCGGTGGGCACCTCTCTCGAGGTCCGCTTCCGAACGATCGCAATGATTCCGCACATGGCTACTCACTTCCTTTTTGCTTCGCCGCTACGCGCCTTTCCCTATCGGAAGAAGCGCTCAAGCCGTAAATTCTACGGCTACGGCGAGGAGGGTGTCGACTGTGTCATCGGCCACGCTCTGTTCAGCATGCTCCACCATGACCCGCAAAAGGGGTTCAGTCCCCGACATTCGCACCAAAACTCGGCCATCGTTACCGAGACGTGCCTCGGCTTCGGCGATCGAATCGCTCATGAGGTCGATCAGATCGGGGCGTGGTTCGCTGAGCCGCAGGTTTTTGAGCACCTGGGGGTACTGCACCATGGCCTCCGAGGCCAGGTCGGCCAATGGGCGCTGGGCGCGAGCGACGACGCTCAGCAGCTGGAGGCCGGCCAGCATGCCATCACCGGTAGAGGCCATGTCGGCACAGATTACGTGACCGCTCTGCTCACCTCCGAGCACGAAACCTCCCGAGGCCATGGCTTCCAGAACGTACCGGTCGCCCACCCCGGTCTCAACGACGGTGATGTCCGCCGCCTCCATCGCCCGCCGGAAACCAAGGTTGCTCATTTGTGTCACAACAACGGTGTCGTGGGCCAACTTGCCCCGAGCCTTCCGATCTGCGGCGAGCAAGGCCAGGATTCGGTCGCCGTCGACGATCCCTCCGTTATGATCCACCGCGATCAACCGGTCTGCATCGCCGTCAAAGGCCAGACCCACATCGGCGCCGTGATCTACCACCGCCTGGGCTAGGGCTGCGGGATGAGTGGAACCGACCCCGTCATTGATGTTGATGCCGTTGGGCTGGTCACCGATCACATGCACCGTTCCGCACACCTGACCAAAGATGTTGGCGGCCCACGGCGCCGCCGCACCGTTGGCACAATCAAGGACCACGCTGAGCTGTGAAAGATCTGCGTCAGCGGCTTGTGAGATGAGAGCCAGATGATCGGTCGGGCTCGGCAATGAAATGGCGGTGCCGGGCCGAATCGGGCCATCCGGTAGCTCGGGAGTAGGTTCGGCCGGAAGACGATTGAGAAACGCCAGGTAGGCCTGTTCGATATCGGCCTCATCGGCGTCGGTCAGCTTGCGGCCGCCGGGTCCGAAGACTTTGATTCCGTTGTCGTGGAACGGGTTGTGGCTCGCTGAGATCATGAGACCGGCTGTACCGTCATCTCCAGCTGCAACGGCAGCTGCGACCGCTGGCGTTGGCACAACGCCCAAGAGGAGCACATCGACGCCGCTGGCAACGAAACCAGCCACGAGCGCAGCTTCAAGCATCGGGCCCGATTCGCGGGTGTCACCGCCGATGTAGACGCGCCGGGGAAGCAGCGTCAGGCTGACCCCGCGGGCCAGCGCCGTCGCTACTTCGGGCGTGAGGTCAAAATTGGCCAGACCACGAACGCCGTCGGTACCAAACCGTGGCGTCGGCATCAGCGGGTGGTCGTCTGCACAGGCACAGCCAACGACAGTACCGAGCGGGCTAGCGCTTGGAGTACTGAGGTGCCTTACGGGCCTTCTTGAGGCCGTACTTCTTGGATTCCTTCTTACGAGGATCTCGGGTGAGGAGTCCGGCAGCCTTCACGTTGCCACGAGCCTCAGGATCGATCTCGATGAGGGCCCGAGCGATGCCAAGACGGAACGCACCAGCCTGGCCGGAGAGCCCACCACCGTGGAGGTTGACGTCGATGTCGTAGGTCTCTTCATCGCCGGTGACCCGAAGAGGCTCGGTGATAAGCGTCCGGTGAACTGCCGACGGAAAATACTCTTCGAAGGCACGGCCGTTGGCGGTTACCTGGCCGGTTCCTGGCTCGAGACGGACACGGGCTACGGCTTGCTTACGACGACCGGTTGCGATGGTGACAGACATTGTTCTCTAATTCCTAGCGGGTTCCGGGCTCCCGGAGGGCACCGGGAATTTCGAGGGGCTTGGGTGACTGGGCGGCATGCGGGTGTTCGGCACCGGCATACACCTTGAGCTTGGTGGCCTGCTGACGACCAAGGCGATTCTTGGGGATCATGCCGGTGATCGACTTGCGGACCGTGTCGGCCGGCTTGCGATCGAGCGACTGCTGGTAGGTGCGAGTGGTGAGACCACCCGGGAACCCTGAGTGCGTATGAACGAGCTGGCGATCGGTCTTGTTGGACGTCATCCGGATCTTCTCGGCGTTGATGATGATGACGTGGTCACCGGTATCGATGTGCTGAGCGTAGGTGGGCTTGTGCTTGCCGCGCAGAACACGAGCAACCTCGGTAGCCATACGACCAACGGTCATGCCGGTTGCGTCCACGATCCACCAGTCACGGCTGATCTCAGAGGCCTTGGGGCTGTAGGTTTTTACCTGCTGCTTGATAGTCATCTTCACATCCTGTAGTCCGGGCTCGACCGAGCCGCAGCGACCGCTGCTAACGCGCAGAGCCGACCCAATATCGTAGCCGGGGTATCCCCGTTCCCCTCGCGCGAGTATGAGATCCTCTCCGCCCAGAACATCCTTGCCGCCGATAGCTACCCAAACCACCCCATGTAGCCTCAGAGCATGACGCGGGTTCGCTTGACAATTGCCTATGACGGCACAGATTTTCGAGGCCTGGCACCCAACCCCGACGTCCGCACTGTGGTCGGTACGTTGCAGCCGGTTCTCGAGGCCGTTCTCGGGCCGATCGAGGAGATTCACATGTCAGGCCGCACCGACGCCGGCGTCCATGCGCGCGAGCAAGTGCTGAGCTTTGATACCGACGCCGAACTCGACCCCGTCCGACTAACCAAGAGCATCAACTCCCGGCTCGGCACCGAGATCGTTGCAACCGACCTGCGAGTCGCCTCTGATCCCGGGTTCCACGCCCGGTTCAGTGCACAGGGCCGAAGCTATCGCTACACCGTGTTCAACCATCCGTATCCAATGCCGTTCAACTCCCGCACCGAGTGGTGGGTTAAGGATCAGCTCGACCTCGAGGCAATGAACGCCGCCTGTCCCGCAATCATCGGCGAGCATGACTTTTCGTCCTTTTGCCGACGTCCAAAACAAGGCGACCGCGAGCAACCGCATTCGCTGGTTCGCAGGGTCGATGTTGCTCGGTGGACCGAACTAACCGATGACAGCGGACACAGGAGACTGCGCTTTGAAATCGGAGGCTCTGCGTTCTGCCACCAGATGGTCCGAAGCATCACCGGAACCCACGTTGCGGTGGGGTCAGGCAAGCTGCCGGCGGAGTCCGTTGCCAACATCCTGGCAGCACAAGACCGCAATGCAGCTCCCTCCCCAGCTCCCCCGCATGGTCTGACCCTGTGGTCGGTGACCTACTGATCTTTCGCCTAAACCTCGAGTCGATTTGTACCGACAACCAGCGTGATGGGCAAACGGCAATTGCAACAGGCGCAGTTCTTTCAAAGCCAGGTCAACCGGCTGCAAGAACAGCGCGCCCAAATGCTGACCGATAACTCAGATCCCGCCGCGATGAAAAAGATCGAAACTGAGATCCGCGTTCTCCAAGGGCGAATCGCCAAACTGGTGAGCTAGCCGCCGAGAACGCAAAAGGCCCGCCCGTCGAAGGGGCAGGCCTTAGGCGAGTATGAAATTAGCGTTGGCCGTTAGACCAGTTCGATCTTGGCCATCGGAGCGTTGTCGCCCTGACGTGGCCCGAGCTTGATAATTCGGGTGTAGCCACCGGGACGGTCCGCGTAGCGGGGGCCGATCTCGTCGAACATCTTCGTGGTCATTTCCACATCACCGAGGTAGCTAAGCACCTGGCGGAACTTGTGCAGGTCCTTGTTCTTGGACTTGGTGATGAGGCGCTCGGCGATCGGACGCACAGCCTTGGCCTTGGCCTCGGTCGTGACGATTCCTTCGGCAGCGATGAGGGACGCAACGAGGTTGGCCATCATCAGCTTCTGGTGCTGAGCGGAGCCGCCAAAGCGACGGGTCTTACGGGGTTTACCTGGCATGAGACTTCAGATCTTTCTTCGAATTCGTACGGGCCTGGCTACAGCCGGCCGGTGCGGAGCGCAAGACCGCGCTCTTCAAGCTTCTCGATGACTTCATCGAGCGACTTCTGACCAAAGTTGGTGATGGCGAGAAGGTCGTCTTCGGACTTGGTGAGCAGTTCACCCACGCTGTTGACCTGCGCACGCTTGAGGCAGTTACGGGGGCGCTCGGAGAGCTCGAGGTCTTCGATCGGAAGATCGAGATCTGGCGACCCGGTTGCCGCAGCTGGCGCTTCTCCCAAGGTGAGCCCTTCGGGCTCTTCGCTCATCTCTTCGACCAGCTGTACAAGGGTGCGCAGCGTGGCGCCGGCCGAAGCCAGTGAGTCGCGAGGGTTCATGGCGCCGTCGGTCTCGATCTCGAGAATCAGGCGGTCGTAGTCAGTGCTCATCTCGACGCGAGTTGCCTCAACGCTGATCTGAACTCGGCGGACCGGTGAGAAGATGGCATCGACCGGAATGACACCGATGGTGCTGGAACCGACGGCCTTCATGCTCGACTGCCAGCCGCGACCCTTTTCGACGGTGAGGTCGATTGCGAGACGGCCCTTGCTATCAAGCTTGGCGATGTGGGCCTCGGTGTTCAAGATCTCCACCTCGGGTGGACACGAGATATCAGCGGCGGTCACATCGCCATCGCCCTTGGCGTCGAGACGCAAGGAGATGGGCTCGTCGGAGTGGCTGGTGACCACAATGTCTTTGATGTTGAGAATGATGTCGGTGACGTCTTCTACAACACCCTCGATCGTGTCGAACTCATGAAGAGCCGAATCGAATCGAACGCTGGTGATCGCTGCCCCGGGAATGGAGGACAGCAGAGTACGACGGAGCGAGTTGCCGAGCGTGTGGCCAAAGCCAGGCTCGAGCGGACCGATGGCGAAGCGGCCGGTAGTGCTTTCGCCGTCATCGAGTTGTTCAACGGTGGGACGCTGAATAATGAGCATCGAGGTCGCTGTCCTTTAGTAGGGGGTTTGAGCAGGTGGGTTAAAGAGTGGGAATTACTTGCTGTACAGCTCGACGATGAGCTGCTCGCGGATAGGAATGTCGATCTGTTCACGGATCGGCTCGCTGTAGACCTTGATCGCGTGAGCGTGGTCGCCCTTTTCCAGCCAGGCCGGAGGGGTGCGGTCGAGGACGTCAACGTTCCACTGGAGAATCGCGTTTTCGCGGGAGGCCTGCTTGACCTCGATGAGGTCACCCTTGCGGACACGGTAGGAAGGGATGTCGACGCGCTTGCCGTTCACAGTGAAGTGACCGTGGCTGACGAACTGGCGAGCCTGTGCCCGAGTGGCGCAGATACCAGCCCGGTAGACCACATTGTCGAGACGGAGCTCGAGCAGTTGCAGCATGTTCTCACCGGTAACGCCGCCGCGACGGTTGGCTTCGTCGTACACCTTACGGAACTGCTTTTCGGTGAGGCCGTAAGAGAAACGAGCCTTCTGCTTTTCCTGGAGCTGGGCAAGGTACTCGCCGTTGCCGTTGGTACGGCGACGGGTACGACCGTGAACACCCGGAGGGTAGGGGCGCTTTTCGAGAGCGAGAGCTTCGCCCCGAGTGCCAAAGATGTTGGTGCCGAGACGGCGGGAAACGCGGGCCCGGGGGCCGGTATAACGAGACATGTTCTTCTAACTCCTCAGACCCGACGACGCTTGGGTGGGCGGCAACCGTTGTGGGGGACGGGGGTGACGTCCTTGATGCCGGTGACTTCAATGCCAGTGTTTTGAATCGATCGGATGGCGGTCTCACGGCCCGAGCCGGGACCCTTCACCTGCACGTCGACCTTGCGGACGCCGTGCTCCATCGCCCGACGAGCTGCGGCTTCGGCAGCCATCTGAGCGGCGTAAGGGGTGGACTTGCGGGAGCCCTTGAAACCAACGTTGCCGGACGACGCCCAGGACAGAACGTTGCCCTCCTGATCGGAGATGGCGATGATGGTGTTGTTGAAGCTCGACGAGATGTGAGCCATCCCATGCGTAACGTTCTTACGTTCTCTGCGACGGGGCTTGCGCCCGCCCTTACCAGGCTTGGCCATTTCTACTTAACCTTCTTCTTGCCAGCGACGGTGCGCTTGGGGCCCTTGCGGGTTCGAGCATTGGTCTGGGTGCGCTGACCACGTACAGGTAGGCCACGACGGTGACGCAGACCCTGGTAACAGCCGATTTCCATCTTGCGCTTGATGTCCTGGTTGACCTCTCGCCGGAGGTCACCTTCGGTCTTGGTGTTGGCATCGATCCAGGCACGGATGCTCAGAATCTCTGCCTCGGTGAGGTCCTTCACCCGGGTCGCCGGGTTCACGTTGGTTGCCTCAACGATTTGGGTGGCGGTGGAACGGCCAATACCAAATACGTAGGTGAGGGCGATATCTACCCGCTTCTCACGGGGGATGTCTACACCGGCGATACGCGCCATGGGTTAACCCTGCCTCTGCTTGTGGCGGGGATTGGTGCACAGCACCCGTACCCGGCCGTTTCTTTTGATGACTTTGCAGTTGTCACACATTTTCTTGACGCTTGCTTTGACCTTCATGGTCTGAATCCTTTGTGGCTGACCGAGACGATCAGCACGGATGCTGATCGAGAGTGCGATCGGAGTGGGTGTTACTTGTACCGATAAGTGATGCGACCTCTGGTGAGGTCATAGGGCGTGAGCTCTACCTGGACTTTGTCTCCTGGAAGAATACGGATGTAATGCCTCCGCATCTTTCCTGAGATATGCCCCAGAACCTCGTGACCATTGTCCAGCTCAACCTTGAACATGGCGTTTGGCAACGATTCTTTTACTGTGCCTTCCAGCACGATTGCATCATCTTTGGACAGAGCACTCCTCCTACGCGAGACCGACCGACCATGTTAACTGCGCCCCTACATCATTCCGACCCATCCGACGAGAAAGTCACATGTCCGAAGAAAATATGATAGGGGCAACCGCCCGGAAGCGAGACTGGGGTCGCGTCGGCGGTCAGGCAACGTAGGTCGTTTGCCTATGCATGGGTGCCATCTGACGTATGTAGCGGCCAACAGAAACGGTCGATACACGCGCCATGCTCCCGTTTCGGTGGCGCCTGATCGGGTTTTGGGCGCTGCTTGCCCTTCTCACTGCGATTGCGTATGCGCTGCCGATCGACCAACCCACCACCGATCTGATTTCGGATGTGTCATTCTCAATTGGCGCGTTGATGCTGGTGGCTTCAGCATTGAGCGCGAGCCGAAAGGTTGACGGACTCGACCGCATCGCATGGGCGGCGGTTGGGGTTTCTCTCCTGGTCACGACGATTGTCTTTGTGACTACGCCTCCCAGCACATCAGGCTCGACCACTTCCGCTCTCCTGCTCGCGCCGGTCGTAGCTCTTGCAGTCCTGGCAACCATCTTGCTCTTTGGCCGTCATGCCCTCAGCCGGCTCGGTCTCGCCCGGGCCATGTTTGATACCGCGTGGCTCACTTCGGGCTTGCTGACCGCATTCTGGGTTGTTGCGATTCAGCCCATCCCAGACATGGTTAGTTCCGATGCCGAGCTGTTTCTACTGGTCTGTTTCCCTGTCATCGCTATCGCCGCGGGTGTGCTCACGATCACCCTGCTCCCCCACTCGGCTGGTTCGGCCCGATGGTCACTGGCCTCCTTTGGCGGCGGCGCTGCCGTCCTAGCCGTTGCGGGCGAAACCCATCTGCGTCTCGCTCACACTGGCGACCTCGTTTTCGGGACCTGGTATGACTACCTTTGGACGGTTGGCCTTTGCCTCCTCGGTATCGCGACCGCAGACCCCACCATGGGAAAGCGGCTCGTGCCCGCGACACCTCGCGTAGAGACCCAGCAGATCGTCACCCTGGTACCGATCGTCCTAGCGGTCGGAACGGTGATCTTCTACGGATGGGAGCGGGTGCCGCCGCTGCTGGGCCTTTCGATGTTGGTCCTCCTCGGCCTCCGAATCACGCTCCTCATGGCCGAGCTGGGATCAATGGCAGACCAGCTTCACTATCAGGCGAATCACGACGAGCTGACCGGCCTGATGAACCGTCGAGCACTGCTGGCGCAGTTCCGCGATCCAAAGGGGTCCTCGCAAGGTTTGACCGTCCTCTACATCGACCTGGACGGGTTCAAGTCGGTCAACGATCAATTCGGTCATGCTGCTGGCGACACGATTCTCGCGGCTGTCGGCTGGCGACTCTCTCAGACCGTCAGACCGTCCGACGCCGTCGCCCGTCTCGGTGGCGACGAATTTGTGGTTATTACGGACTCGCCCGATGCTCGAGCGCTAGCCAGTCGAATTCGAGACACGATTACCCAGCCGGTTCCGTGGGCTGACACCCGGTTGCTCGTTGGCTGCTCGGTCGGGCTGGCTCACGGATCTCGTTCTGCATCAAGCCTGCTGGCCGAAGCGGACGCCGCGCTCTATGAGGCCAAGAACCAAGGCCGCAACACAATTTGCGAACGCCTAGTGGGTAGCGCTCTACAAGACGGTTGAACCAAGAAGGCTGCCGGCTCCATACGTGACCGCGCATGCGGCCGCAGCGAGCAATACCTGACGCGCTGCGGTGCGGAACATCGATCGCTTGGTGAACGTGGCAAGTGCGACCCCCACCGCTGCCGACGCACCCAACCCGACGAGCACCGAATACACGATGGCGTCGGTGCCGTCGGTGAAAAACCACGGCAGCAGCGGAAGTATGGCGCCTATCGCAAAGGCGAAGAAGGACGCAACCGAGGCTGCGATCGGATTCCCGGTTTCGTCGGGGTCAACACCGAGCTCTTCCCGAGCGTGAACCTCGAGCGCCACGTCGGGATCGGCCATGACCGCCGATGCGATCTCACGGGCTTGTTCGGGAGCTACGCCCCGCGCCTCATAGATGCTGGCGAGCTCGCGCGTCTCCGCACGCGGATTCTTGGCCAGCGATTCCCGCTCACGATCCAGCTCACGCTCGATCAGTTCGGTTTGGGCTTTCATCGAGACATACTCGCCCGCAGCCATGGATGCGGCACCGGCGAGAAGCCCGCTCAATCCTGCGATGACGACCGACGACGAAGACTCCGCTGCGGCGGCGACACCCAAAATCAGTGCGACGTTGCTCACCAGGCCATCGCTCACGCCGAACACGGCGGCACGTTCTGCCCCACCCTGCACGTCACGGTGCTGGTGAACCATGTGCGTATGCGAATGATCCTCCACAGGTACAGCCTACAACGGAGCGTCAATTGCCCCAGCTGTCAAACCTTGGCAGAGGTGGCGGTGGAGAGGGATCTACAGCTGTTCGTTGATCGCGGAGATCAGCCGACTGGAAACTTCTTCTTCGGATCCGAGTCCATCGACGGTGACCAAGAGATCTTGTTCGTCGAAGAACTCCAAAACTGGCCGGGTCTCTTGTTCATACAGCCCCAGCCGATTGGCGATCGCCTCATCGGTGTCGTCTTCGCGACCACGGGCTTTCATCCGGGCGGTGACTTCTTCTAACGGCACATCGAGGTTGATGACCGCATCGAGCGAATCGTCACCAAGGGCGGCGAGCAGCGCCTCCGCCTGCGGCTGAGTGCGGGGATAGCCATCGAGCACGAATCCCGCTTCCACTGCGTCGGGCTCGGTGATTCGTTCGGCGACGATTCCGTTCATGATGTCATCGCCCACGAGACCGCCGGAGTCCATCACTGCTTTGGCCTTAAGGCCCAGTTCGGTCTCGGCCTTCACGGCGGCTCGAAGCATGTCGCCCGTTGATATGTGCGCTACGCCGTAGGTGTTCACGATGTTGCTGCATTGAGTGCCCTTGCCGGCACCCTGACGGCCAAAGATGACCAATCGAACTGTCACTTCAGGAATCCTTCGTAATTTCGCTGCATGAGCTGGCTGTCGATCTGCTTAAGCAGTTCGAGGGAAACACCCACCCCGATGAGGATGGAGATGCCGCTAAAGCCAACGAGGCCGGCAGTAGCCGCTCCTCCTAGGTACCACGCCAGCATGGCAGAAGGAATAAGTGCGACCAAACCTAGGAAAATTGCTCCCGGCAGCGTGATCCGGTTGAGAATCTTCGCAAGGTGAGCCTCGGTCTGTGCTCCCGGGCGAATTCCGGGGATAAAGCCGCCCTGCTTCTTGAGGTCATCCGCCCGGCGAATGGGGTCGAATGCGATGGAGTTGTAGAAATAGGCGAACCCGATGATCAGGAAACCGAACAGCAGGATGTAACCCAGGTTGGTTGGGTCGAACAAGTTGCTGTTCACCCAGTTGCGCACATGGTCACCCCAGGTCCAGGTCTCCTGATTTGGATTACCGGAGGTCGGCAGCACGTTGACCAGAAGGGAGGGCAACTGCAGAAGCGACGAGGCGAAAATGACCGGGATAACACCGGCCTGGTTGACCTTCAGCGGGATGTAGGTGTTGTTGCCACCCATGACGCGGCGGCCGACTTGACGCTTGGGGAAGTTGACCGGAATCCGACGCTGACCCTGTTCGACGAACACGATTGCGATGATGAGCAGCGAGAGGAGAATGAGCGCCACGGCGATCACGCCATAACGGGTGAGCGCGCTGCTTTCACCTGCGGCCCACAGCTGGATTGCGGTAGCGGGAAGGGCCGCGACAACCGAAGCGAAAATGATGATCGACATGCCGTTGCCGATGCCCTTCTGAGTGATGAGCTCACCAAGCCACATCACGACCGCGGTACCCACGGTGATACAGGTGACGGCAAGGAAGATCCGACCTGCGCCGCCGTTGGGGAAGATATCGATGCCGGTTCCGACGCCGAAGAACTGCTCGGGGCTGCGGTTGACGAGGAAGACGATGCCCGTGGATTGAACGAGCGCCAACACCACGGTGATGTACCGCGTCCACTGGGTGATCTTGGCCTGACCCACGGCGCCCTGACTGGACCACTCCTCCAACTTGGGGATCGCCACCGTGAGGATCTGGATGATGATGCTGGCGGTGATGTACGGCAGGATGCCAAGGCTGAAGAAGCTCAGGTTGGCGATGCCGCCACCCGACAGCAGGTTCAAATACCCGAAGATGCCACCGCTGCCGCTGTTGGAGTTGTCACGTAGCAACTGCAGCTGATCGAGATCGACGCCGGGCGAGGGAATCTGTGCGCCCAGTCGATAGATGCCGACGATGAAGATCGTGAACAGGATCTTCTTGCGGAGTTCAGGGGTACGCAGGACGTTTCTAATCGTGGCAAGCACCCGCCTAGGTTAGGCCGTTTCGCCGCGAATTTGACGGCACGCGCAGCGACAATCGGGTGACAACCCCTGGCGCGCCTGGGCTGGATTACTCGTGGGCCTCGGCCTGGAGTCCGTACAGGACCCCGCCGACGAGGAATCCGAATCCCCCACCCAGCCAGAAAGACATGAACGCACCCAACCCAATCGCTCCCAGGACATCGCCCCGGTAGAGATACATTGCGCCGGCGATAAGGGCGAATGTAAGCAGAATTGCACTGGGCAGGGTTCGAGCTTGCAACGCCCCAAAGCTGAGGTTCCCCGACGGTTCGATGGTCTGCTCTGCTTGAGGTCCTGCTGCTCGTGCGGCGTTGGCGTGCTGCTGAAGCGGAATTGTTGCGGTCATAGAGCCAGCGTCTCAGGGATGATCTGTCGCTGGTAGGGGCCAAGGTCACCTCAGACGATCGCCAAAACCAATCCTGCGGGGCTGGTCGCTCCAAAACGCCCACAACCCGGCTGCCGCCACGATTGCGCTACCAACAAATGTCAGACCGTCGGGTACGTCTCCGAACACCACGATCTGAAGAATGATCGAAAAGATGATGATCGAATAGCGAAAAGGTGCGCTGAAGCTCAGGTCGCCGATCCGCACCGTGGCCACGCTCGAGATATATCCGATCGTGAGGAACGTTCCCGCTCCGAGCAGGATCGCCGCCGAGGCGAGACCCGGACGTTCCCACCCTTCCACGACCGACAGCACCAGTCCCATGACCGTGATGGACAAACCCGTGAGTAACGCAACCACCTGCGTCGGTGCGCTGTCCTTGATTTGGCGGGTCGCGAGCTCCCGGATGACGATCAGCACCACGGTGAGAAACCCCAGGAGAAACCAGGGGCTGAACGAAGCCGAACCAGGCTTCACCACGAGCATGACACCAAAGAAGCCGAGGGCCACCGCCGCGACCCGCTGGGTACTAACCGGCTCACGAAGCAGGCGTGCGGCCGCAAAGACCACAACGATTGGCACGATCTGTAGCACCGCGGTGAGCTCGGCCAGCGGGAGACGAGTCAGCGCCGTCAAATAGAAAATCGTCCCCAGGGTTTCACAGGCAAGCCGCACTGCGATGGGAGCCGAGAAGTGGGTGGCGAGCTGTCCAAGAGTGCCCCTGCGCCAGTTCATGAGCGACAGAACCACACACACCCACACTCCCCGCAGAAAGATGCTCTCAAAGAGCGGCAGGTCCTCGGCCGCAAGTTTGATGAGCGCGTCGTTCGTCACGTACCCGGCCATTCCGAGGGTCATCCATCCTGCGCTGCGCAGGTTGTCCGCGTTCGAAGTCAGAACGCGACGGTACTGCGAACAAGGGTTCTTTTGATCGGTTGGAACTCTTTCCCAACATTTGGGGTTACAACTGGTGAAGCTGATCGCTCAGCACCCGCGAAAGGAATCATCGCCATGACTTCAACCACCGCCAGCCCTGCCGCCCAATCCGTCCGAGCTCTTATCGACAGCGCTCGTGAAGACATCGACGGCGACTACGTTCCCGTGGCCGACTGCGTGAATCTCCTGCTCGACTGCTACAACGCCGCAGACGACGCAGTCCGCGAAGTCGTCGCAGGAATTCTGCCGGACTTTTCCCGAGGCAACCTCCGCAAGGCCGACGAGTTTGTGCAAGCCCTCGACACAATTCAGGTCGCCACCCTCGTTACCGAAGACTGATCTCCCTCACCGTTCCAAAGGAAAGAGCCCGGGCTTCACGGCCCGGGCTCTTCGCTTTTTTATTCGAGCCGACTACTCGCCCACGACACCGCCATCGTCGCGCCGGATGACTACGGTTGCCGGACGAGGCCGATTCCCCGGACCATCGGGCCAGCTGCTGCCCGCCGTCGGGTCCTCGGGAGATCCGCTGTCACCGGGATGCTGAATGCTGATGAACATGGACGTCCCGTCGGGGGTTTGAGCGACGCCGGTGACCTCGCAATCACCGGGCCCGGTGAGGAATCGTTTCAGTTCCCCCGTTTCGGTGTTGGCAACGAGCATCTGGTTGTTGGCATCGTCAGGCTGCCCACCATCGGTCTGAATCCACAGGCGTCCACGAGGATCCATCCACAGTCCATCCGGTGATCCGAATGCCTCCTGGACTGGCACAGTGGATCCATCGGCTCCGTCTCCAGGGCCAGCGATGGCAAAGAACTCCCACCGGAATGTGGTCGACTCGGGATCGCGTCCGGTTGCGTGGCTCGTCTCGTCCCATCGGATGATGTGGCCCCAGCGGTTTTCGATGCGTGGATTCGCAGCGTTTGCTTTGGTCCGACGGGTGTTGTTCGTCAGTGTCACAAAGCCTTCGTAGGGCCGATCGGGGTGGACGGCGGTCCATTCCGGACGATCCATCGGGGTGGCTCCATATAGGTCTGCAGCCAACCGGGTTTTTACGCAGATGTCGCCTTGATCCGCGAACCCCTTGTCCGATGTCAGCGGGCCTCGGCCCGCTTCCAGCGGTTGCCATTGGCCGGTGCCATCGCCATTGAACACCGCGGCGTAGAGCGTTCCCTCGTCGAGCGGGCTGCGGCCCGCGTCGATCTCGGTCTTCCACGGCCGCTTGCTGACAAACTTGTACAGATAGTCGAACCGTTGATCGTCTCCCATATAGACAACCGCTCGACCGCTACGACTGGTCGTCACCGCAGCACCCTCATGCTTGAACCTTCCGAGCGCCGTCCGCTTCACCGGCGTCGAGTCCGGGTCATACGGGTCAATTTCAACGATCCAGCCAAATCGGTTCGGTTCCTGTGGGTTCAGGTCGGCCCGCCACCGCTCATCGGTGCTTGCCCACTGGTATCCGAACCCTTGGCCGCTGACGCCGTAGCGAGCGTTGATCCCCGCCTGCTCAGCCGAGATTCCTTCGGCCGCACCCTCGGTCTCTTCCCAGAAGTAGCCGTTGAAATTCTCCTCGGTGGTCAGCACCGTCCCCCATGGGGTCATGCCGTTACCACACTGGTTGACCATGCCGACCGGCGTCATACCCTCCGGGTCAGCGTCGGTCTTTACCAGACGATGCCCGGCTGCGGGCCCAGCGAATGTCATCGGCGTGTTGGGAGTGATCCGACGCGCCCGGTCAGAGTCGACGGGCGCCCAGTTGCCATCGTCGTCCATTTCAACTTCGACGACGGACAGTCCGTGTGCAGCTTGCTCCTTCAGCGTCTTCTCCGAAGTCCAGTCGGCATCGCCATCGGGGAACAGCAGGTTGTTGGTTGTGTACTCGTGGTTGATGGCCAGCAGCCCATGACGATTACCGTCCTCGAGCGGGAAGTACTGCACTCCGTCATGCCCCATGCCCAATTGCTGCTCCTGATCGGCGGAGCTGTTCGAGGCGTCGCCGACGAATGCCGGACCACCCGGGCGAATGGGATCGCCCCAGGCGAGGATGGCCTTAGCGTTGTAGCCGGACGGAACGATGACATCGTCGACCGTCGAGGCAGCAATGCTGTCGAAGCCAAGGCTCGGACCGGCCGTCTTGCCTCCTAACCGCGTGCCAAGGGTCGAGGTAGGACCGGAGGTTGTTTGCGCTCCCGCAACACCGTTTCCGAAGAGCAGGACAGCGGCGGAGGCGAATCCGCCAGCCAACACTTTCCGTCTCTCCACCGAAGCGTTCAACATGTCTGTCAACGGCGTCGCCGTCATCGGACTTAGGACATCATTCTCAGAATCGTCAAAGGTAGCCATAGGGCGAAACTACTCACCGACACGGGGCCTGCACAAGGATGCACCATCAACAATCAGGTGAACTTTGGGTGACGGCTGAAAACAACGAAGGCCCGGGCCTAAGCCCGGACCTTCATCGAGTTCTTACGTTGCCGCCGCGCCAGCAAGGCAGCAAGCGGCGTTTAACGAGGCAGCCCGCAGGCCAGCGAAGCGACCCGACCGGAGTGAACCCAGATCGAGCCCAGCGAACGGCTGACTACGAGAGCGTTCGCCACGCACCGTTAGAGGCGAGTGGAGCGCAGAAACATACTACCTATTCATGTGCTGGTTGCCGGAAGCGGCAGGGCGCACACTAAAGGGAAGGGGTACCAACTCGACGGTGCCGCCGGCGTTGGTAATCGCTTCCTCGGCGCTCTTGGAAACAGCGTGAGCCTTTACCGTGAGCGCCTTGTTGATCGGGCCACCGCGGCCGAGCACCTTAATGAGCGCACCCTTGTGAGCCAGACCGGCTTCGAGAAGGCTCTCAGGTGAGACGTCGGTGAGCTTGGCCTCGACGATGGAATCGAGGTTGATGGCCTGATACTCGACCCGGAACGGGTTCTTGAAACCACGGAGCTTGGGCAGACGAATCTGCAGCGGAAGCTGCCCACCCTCGAAGCGTGCTGGAATGGTGCCGCGAGCCTTTTGGCCCTTGGTACCACGACCGGCGGTCTTGCCGGCCTTGCCCGCAATACCGCGAGCCTTGCGCTTCTTGCGATGGGTTGAGCCCTCGGCGGGCTTGAGATCGTGAACCTTCATTGCTAGACCTCCTCGACCGTGATCAGGTGGGTAACCCGATGGATCGCACCCCGTGCAACGGGGTTGTCTTCAAGGATGTTGGACTTGCCGATTCCGCGAAGACCGAGAGCGCGCATGGCACCGCGGGTCTTGGGCTTGGAACCGATGGTCGACTTGACCTGCGTTACTTTGATCTGTGCCATTACTGAGCCACCTCTGCAGCACCACGACGACGGGTGCGTTCGGTCTCGTTGTATGCCTCGAGCAGACCCTTGGGGGTGAACTCAGAAGCGTCGAGCCCACGGAGACGAGCAATCTCGTCGGGACGCATGAGGCTCTGAAGAGCGTTGATGGTGGCACGAGCGACGTTGATCTGGTTTGCAGATCCGAGGCTCTTGCACAGGACGTCGCGGATGCCAGCCTCTTCGAGGATCTGACGCGCGGCGCCACCGGCGATAACACCGGTACCGGGGGCGGCTGGCTTCAGCAGGACCTTGCCAGCACCCTGGGTCCCGATCACCGGGTGGGTGATGGTTCCGCCAGCGAGAGGCACATCGAACTGGAGCTTGCGAGCCTCTTCGGTGCCCTTCTGAATTGCGAGGGGCACCTCCTTGGCCTTGCCGTAGCCCAGGCCAACCCGGCCGTTCTGGTCACCGAGAACTACCAGTGCGGTAAAGGCGAAACGACGTCCACCCTTGACCACCTTGGCAACACGGTTGATGGTGATGACTCGTGATTCGCGGCCATCGCCACGATCGTTCCCACGAGGGTTATTTCCTTGGGGTGCAGCCATTAGAACTCCAGTCCTGCTTCACGGGCGGCGTCGGCGAGGGCCGCAACACGGCCCTGGTAGCGGTTACCGCCACGATCAAATACAACGGTGGTGACGCCGGCCGCTTTGGCCCGCTCCCCCACCTTGGCGCCGATTGACTTGGCACCGTCGACGGTGCCTGAGCCTTGGCGGAAGTCAGCTTCGTAGGTGGAACACGCGGCGAGGGTGGTCCCCGTCGAGTCGTCGATCACCTGCACACTGATGTGCTTGTTGGAACGAAAGACAGCCATACGAGGACGCTCGGTGGTACCGACAACCTTCTTGCGTACTCGGAACTGACGCTTCTTCTTCAGTTGCATCTTCGAGTTAGCCACGTTACTTACCTGCTTTCACTGTGGAGACGCAGTCGGCCTTGCGGGTAACGATTGCCGAACAGAAACCTTGGTCGAACAGCATTACTTGCCTGCCTTTCCGGCCTTACGGATGATCCGCTCGCCGGCGTACATGACACCCTTACCCTTGTAGGGCTCGGGCTTGCGGAGGCTGCGAATTTCAGCAGCTACCTGGCCAACAGCTTGCTTGTCGACGCCGTTGACGATGATCGTGGTGTTGTCAGGAACGTCGAAGGTGATGCCATCGGGGGCATTCACGTCGATCGTGTGGCTGTATCCAAGCGACATTTCGAGCTTGGCCGGACCCTTGGCCAGGGCACGGTAGCCAACGCCGACGATCTTCAGTTCCTTCTTGAACCCGGCGCTGACGCCCTCGACCATGTTGGCCACGAGCGAACGATTGAGTCCGTGCAAGGCCTTGGTCTGACGTTCCTCGTTGGCCCGGGTCACGGTGACAACATTGTCCTCTTGGGAGAGGCTCAGAACGTCGGGCAGTGTGAGGGCCAGCGTTCCTTTGGAACCCTTTACCTCAACGTTCTGACCAGCGAGCTTGATTTCGACGCCGCTGGGGACATCGATGGGGCTTTTTCCGATTCGAGACATGTGCTTCTCCTACCAGACGTAGCAGAGAACCTCGCCGCCGACCTTGGCCCTGCGGGCTTCACGGTCGGTAACAAGTCCCTTGTTGGTGGACAGAACGGCCACGCCGAGACCGCCGTAGACCCGGGGGATCTCGGTGGAAGCGGTGTACACCCGAAGACCGGGCTTGCTTACCCGCTTGAGTCCGGAAATAACCCGGGCCCGCTCGGGCGAGTACTTCATGGCGATGGTCAGGGTCTTGCCCGGACCTTCGGGGTTTTCAACGGTGGTAAAGGAGCCGATGTAGCCCTCCTTGTACAGGAGTGCTGCAAGTGACTCTTTGAGCTTGGAGCCCGGCATGGACACCTCATCGTGCATAGCGATGTTGGCGTTGCGAATGCGGGTCAGCATGTCGGCGATGGGATCGGTCATTGTCATGGTTGGGTCCTCCTCACCAGCTCGCCTTGGTCACACCCGGGATCTCACCGTTGTGTGCCATCTCACGGAAACAAATACGGCAGAGCCCGAAGCGCTTGTACACACTCTTGGGTCGACCACAGTTCTTGCATCGGGTGTAGGCCCGCACCTTGAACTTCGGCTTCTTCTGCTGCTTCTCGATCAGTGCTTTCTTGGCCATTACTGGGCCTGCCCTTCGCGTCGGAATGGGAAACTGAAGGCGTCGAGCAACGCCTTGCCTTGTTCGTTGGTGGTTGCGGTCGTGACGATCGTGATGTCCATGCCGCGGGTGACATCGACCTTGTCGTAGTCGATCTCAGGGAACATCAGCTGTTCGTTGAGACCAAACGTGTAGTTTCCGCGACCGTCGAATGAGCGGGGGCTCAGGCCACGGAAGTCACGGATGCGAGGAATCGCCAGGCTGACGAGCCGGTCGAAGAACTCCCACATCATGTCGCCCCGGAGGGTGACCTTGGCACCGATGGCGTTGCCCTCACGAAGCTTGAAGCTTGCAATGGACTTCTTCGCCTTGGTGACCACTGGCTTCTGACCAGTGATGATGCCCAAGTCCTCGGTGGCGTTGGTGAGGTTCTTGCTGTTCTGCAGCGCCTCCCCAACACCCATGTTCACGACGATCTTTTCGATCTTCGGGACCATCATCACGTTGGGCAGACCGAGGTCGGCCAGCAGTTGCTGACGGATCTCGTCGTTGTACTTGGCCTTCATGCGGGGCACGGTGAGCTCTGGTGCACTCATCAGGCTTCTCCCTGGGGAATCTCTACGCCGGTGCGCTTGCAGACCCGAACCTTGGACCCATCGTCATTGACCTTGTAGCCAATGCGAGTGGGCTTTGAGTCGGAGGGACTAAGCACAGCCACGTTCGACACGTGGATCGGCATCTCTTTGTCGATAATGCCGCCGGGGTCTTCTTGGCTCCGGGGCTTGGTGTGGCGCTTGGCCACGTTGATGCCTTCCACGATCACCTTTTCGCGATCGGGGAACGCCATGGTGACAACGCCGTCACGGCCTTTGTCCTTGCCCGCCAAGATGCGGACCTTGTCTCCCTTGTGGATCTTCATCAGATCACCTCCGGGGCGAGTGACACGATACGCATGAACTTCTTGTCACGAAGCTCACGACCGACCGGGCCGAAGATACGGGTACCACGAGGCTGCTTTTGCTCGTTGATGAGCACCGCAGCGTTCTCGTCGAAACGGATGTAGCTGCCATCGGGACGACGACGCTCTTTCTTGGTTCGAACGACGACGCACTTGACGACCTCGCCCTTCTTCACCTGGGCGCCGGGAATGGCGTCCTTGACGGTTGCGACGAAGATGTCGCCAATGCCGGCGTACCGACGCTTTGAACCACCGAGCACCTTGATGCACAGCACTTCGCGGGCGCCTGAGTTGTCGGCAACGCGCAATCGCGTTTCCTGCTGGATCATCGTGCACGCTCCACAATTTCGAGGAGACGCCAGCGCTTGTTCTTTGACAGCGGACGGGTCTCGGTAATGATCACCTTGTCACCGACATTGAGGGTGTTCTCCTCGTCGTGGACGTAGTAACGGGCCCGACTCTGGACAGTCTTGGAGTACTGCGGGTGACGAGAACGACGGGTCACTTCAACAATGACGGTCTTGTCCATCTTGTTGCTGTACACAACGCCGTCACGAACCTTGCGGTTGTTCCGGGTGGCGGTCTCGGTGTTCTGAGTTTCTTCAGCCATCACTCGGCTCCTGCTAGTTCACGGCGACGCTGCTCGGTCTTGATTCGAGCGACGTCCTTCTTTACCTCGCTGATACGGGCGGTATTGGCCAGCTGGCCGGTGGCCAGTTGAAAGCGAAGGTTGAAGAGTTCCTTTTTCGCCTCGGCGAGCGCCTCAACGAGTTCGGCGTCAGATTGTTCGGTTACGACTTCAGCCATCGAATCCATCCTCTCGGGTCACGATCTTGGCCTTCACAGGCAGCTTCTGGATCGCACGGTTGAGAGCGCCACGGGCGATCTCTTCATCGGGGTAGGCAAGCTCAAAGATGACTCGGCCAGGCTTGACGACGGCAACCCAGTGTTCGGGGTTGCCCTTACCAGAGCCCATGCGAGTTTCCGCAGGCTTTGCGGTGACAGGCTTGTCAGGGAAGACGTTGATCCACACCTTGCCGCCACGCTTGACGTGACGGGTCATGGCGATACGGGCGGCTTCGATCTGACGGCTGGTGATCCAGCCCGGCTCGAGCACCTGGATGCCGTACTCCCCGAAATTCACCTGTGTTGCACCCTTGGCGGTGCCACGCATGCGGCCTCGCTGGTGCTTACGGTGCGCAACCTTCTTAGGCATAAGCATGATTAATCACCATCTCCGGGACGGAAGGACAGATCTTCGTTCTTGTCCTTGAGCGATGCCTCAATGGCTTCTTCTTCAGCCAGGAGACGCTCGAACTCGGGGTCAGCTTCCCGCACTAACGGTGCGGGCTCGGCGGTTGCATCGGTCTCCTCGGCCTTTGCC
Source organism: uncultured Acidimicrobiales bacterium (assembly GCA_938029215.1). Taxonomy (GTDB): domain Bacteria; phylum Actinomycetota; class Acidimicrobiia; order Acidimicrobiales; family SZUA-35; genus JABDIY01. The sequence continues at coordinate 26,963 of CALHFG010000135.1, forward strand.
TTGGGACGACGTGATGAAACAACCTTCTTCGGGGCGCCGGTGGCGTCGACGCCAGCAGCTGCCTGAGCGGCGGCTTCCTTGGCGGCAACTTCGGCAGCCGAAGACTTGTACGGAAGGATGTCGCCCTTGTAGAGCCACACCTTGACGCCAATACGACCATAGGTCGTGTGAGCCTCGCGCAATCCGTAGTCAACATCTGCCCGCAGCGTGTGCAGCGGCACACGACCTTCGCGGTACCACTCGGTACGACTCATCTCGGCGCCGCCGAGACGTCCCGAGCATTGGATACGAATGCCCTTAGCTCCGGCCTTCATGGCTTGCTGAACGGCACGCTTCATCGCACGACGGAACGCCATACGACCGGCAAGCTGGTCAGCGACGCCTTGCGCAATAAGCGCAGCGTCGAGTTCGGCGCTCTTGATCTCGATGATGTTCAGCTTCACGCGGGGGTTGCCGGTGAGCTTGGAGAGACCTTGACGAAGACGATCAGCTTCGGAGCCCTTGCGACCAATGACGATTCCAGGACGGGCGGTGTGCACGTCGATCTGGAGCTTGTCGCGGGTGCGCTCAACCTCGATACGACTGATCGCCGCGTTCGGCAGTTCGGTCATGAGGTAGCTACGAATGTTGCGGTCCTCGATGAGGTAGTCCCGGTACTGCTCGCGGTCGGCGATCCAGCGGGACTTCCAGTCGGTGGTGATACCTAGGCGGAAGCCGTAGGGATTTACTTTCTGACCCATTTACTCTTCCTCTCCGGCGTCATCACGCTGGCTCTTTGGCAATTCGAAGCCAGCGGCTTCTGCGGCTTCGGGAGTGGCGAACCACACCTCGGCCTTGGTTCGGTTGTAGAAGCTCGAGCCGGGCACGTGGTACAGCTTGGAGCTGGCATTGCCCTTGATCTCGAATCCTTCGGGCATGTTGTCGGGATCGCCGTCGATGAGCGCTCGTGACCCGTCGCCGTAAGGCGACTCGTCCGTTGCGTTGGCCTCGCCGTCAGCGTCGGAATCGACGTCTGCTGAGACGGCTTCGGAGGTTGCGACTGCCGCAGCCGCTGCGGCTGCTTCATCGGCACCGTCGGCCTCTTCGGTCTCCTCGACTGCGGCCTCGGTGGCCTGCGCCTCTTCGGCCTTGGCTGCGCCGGCATCGTCGTCCTTTTTGGACTTGGAGACCCGAGCAGCACGGTTAGCCGAAGCGGACTTTGTGCCGGAGCCCTTGGCTGCAGCGCTCTTGTTGCGACGATCGATCTCATCTTCGGTCATCCGAGCGACCTCGATGGTGATGTGACAGGTGCGCTTGTTGATCCGGCCAGCGCGTCCACGAGCACGGGGACGGAAACGCTTGAGCGTGGGTCCCTCGTCGGCATAGCACGCCGAAACGTAGAGTTCCTCGGTGGGGATCTCTTCGTTGTGGTTGGCGTTTGCCACTGCTGAACGCAACGCCTTGGCGATGTCCTGAGCAGCCTTGCGCTCGCTGAGGGCCAACGTCTCGATGGCGTCGATCACATGATCGCCACGAATGAGATCGAGCACAACGCGAACCTTGGAGGCCGACATGCGTACGAACTTCACCGTGCAGCGAGCATGGGGACGGTCGTGGGTGACTGCGATAGTCATCGTTTGCCCGTCCGTTCCTGGCCTGCGTGGAACTTGAAGGTCCGGCTCGGCGAGAACTCACCGAGCTTGTGGCCGACCATCGATTCGGTGACATACACCGGCACGTGCTTGCGGCCATCGTGAACCGCAATCGTGTGTCCGATCATGTCGGGAATGATGGTGGAACGGCGAGACCAGGTCTTGATGACCTTCTTTTCGTTCTTGTCGTTGAGGGCATCGACCTTCTTGAGCAAATGCTCGTCGATAAAGGCGCCCTTCTTCAAACTGCGTGGCATAACTACCTCCGTCCGCCACGGGTCCGCCGACGGCGGATGATTTGATCATCTGACTCTTTGCCCTTGCGGCGGGTTCGTCCTTCTGGCTTGCCCCAGGGGCTTACCGGGTGACGACCACCGGAGGTCTTACCTTCACCACCACCGTGGGGGTGATCGACCGGGTTCATTGCAACACCACGGGTCTGTGGGCGCTTGCCCTGCCAGCGACTACGGCCAGCCTTTCCGACCTTGATGAGCTCAAACTCGGAGTTTCCGACCTCACCGATCGTTGCGACACAGTCGATGGAGACTCGACGCATTTCGGTGGAGGGCAGACGAAGGGTCGCGGTGTCGCCTTCTTTTGCGACGAGCTGAACGCTGGTGCCAGCGGAGCGGGCCATCTTGGCGCCACCACCGGGCTTCAGTTCAACCGCATGCACCACGGTACCGACGGGGATGTACCGCATCGGCATTGCATTGCCGGGCCGGATGTCACTTCCGGAACCACTACGGACCCGGTCACCAACGGTGAGGCCCTTAGGGCAGAGAATGTACCGCTTCTCACCGTCGTGGTAGTGCACGAGGGCGATCCGGCAGTTGCGGTTTGGGTCATACTCAACCGACGCAACGGTGCCGTCGACGCCGTCCTTGTTACGACGGAAGTCGATGACGCGATAGCGACGCTTGTGACCGCCACCACGATGACGGCTGGTCTTGCGGCCGTAGTTGTTGCGACCGCCGGTCTTGCTTTGCTTGGCAATCAGGCTCTTTTCGGGAGTCTGAGTGGTTACCTCGGCAAAGTCGCTGCTGGTTTGGAACCGGCGACCGGCGGACGTGGGCTTACGTTTACGAATAGCCATGAATTAGACCCCTCAGCTTCCGTAGAGCTCGATCGAACCCTCGGAGAGGGTGACGATTGCTCGCTTGGTGTCGGACCGCTTGGACTTGGTATTGCTGCGGCGATTGCGGACGGTCTTGCCCTTACGAACCATGGTGCGGACCTTCTTGACTTTGACGCCATCAAAGATGGCCTCGATGGCATCGGAGATCTCTGGCTTGGAGGCCGAGGGGTCAACGATGAAGGTGTAGGTGTCGAGCACCTCAGCTTGGTTGTAGGTCTTTTCAGAAATGACCGGCTTGATAATTACGTCGTGGTGATCACGCATAGTTCAGATCTCCTCTATTTGCCTTCGGAGGCGGCGCCAGCGGTAACCAGCGTCTCCTTGTCGAAGACCAGGTAGTCAGCAACCAACACGTCGTAGGTGTTGAGCTGATCAACGCTGATCACGTGGACATCGGTGAGATTCCGGAAGCTCTTCCAGACATCGCCTGCGGCCCGATCGATAACGACCAGAGCCTTGCCCTCAACCTTGTTGGCATCCAGGACAGCCTTGGCTGCCTTGGTGCTGGGCGAGTCGATTCCCCAGCTGTCAACAACGACAACCTTGGAATCCGACGCACGGTCAGACAGTGCGCTACGAAGTGCGAGCTTCACCATCTTCTTGGGGGTCTTCTGGGCATAGTCACGGGGCTTGGGGCCGTGTGCGACACCACCGCCAACCCAATGAGGTGCACGGGTTGAGCCCTGACGGGCGCGGCCGGTGCCTTTCTGACGCCATGGCTTGGCACCGCCGCCACGGACCTCGGAACGAGTCTTGGTGCTGTGGGTACCAGCACGGCGGGCGGCCAGCTGAGCGGTTACGACCTGGTGCATTACCGGGACGTTGGGCTCGATACCAAAGAGGGCTTCATCGAGCTCGAGCGAGCCCTTCTTGGCGCCCTTGGCCGAAGTAACGGATACAGCAACCATCAGGCGCTCACCTTCTTCTTCGCAGCGTTGCGGATCGTGACCACACCGTTTTTGGCGCCGGGCACTGCGCCCTTAACCATGATGGCGCCCAGTTCGGCGTCGACCTTCACGATGGTGAGGTTCTGCTGGGTGGTCTTTTGGTTACCGGAGTGGCCCGCCATCTTCTTGCCCTTGAATACTCGGGCGGGGGTGGCGCACTGGCCGATGGAGCCGGGCATGCGGTGCACCAAGTGGGCGCCGTGAGTGGCTCGCTGGCCGGCGAAGTTGTGACGCTTCATTACACCGGTGAAGCCCTTGCCTTTGCTGGTTCCAGTCACATCAACGATGTCACCGGCGGCAAAGGTGTCGAGCGAGATTTCTTGGCCAACTTCGTACTCGCTCACGTCGTCGAGACGCAGTTCGAGAAGTTCACGACCGGCTTCGACGCCGGCTTTGTCGAAGTGACCCTGTTCGGGCTTGTTGATCTTGCGGCGGGCGGGGCCGAAGGTGACCTGGAGGGCGTTATAGCCGTGGCTGTCGACCGTCTTGATCTGGACGACCCGCACGGGTTGCACCTCGATCACAGTGACAGGCAGAAGACGATTGTCCTCACTCCACACCTGTGTCATGCCAGCCTTGCGGCCGACGATTGCTTTTACAGTCATCGATACACTTTCGTCAGCGGGCTCAGAAGAATTTCTGGGCCGTTCACGTTCCTGCCTCAGCAGGTGTTGAGTCTTGTTGCTAAGCGGTTCCCCACACGGGCACTGAAGCCGGGTGCGCAGGGCCTACTCAGACCGAACTAGGACAGGCTAGCGGGGGCACCGCCCATGGCCACCTTGCAAGCGTGTGACATTCTTCCAAATCCCCAAGGAAACTCGCTGGCAGCGGGCCCTGTCACGAGCCACACTCTCGAACTCGTAATGGCAACCAAGCCGCAGGGCGTACTGACGCATAGAGCTGATCTCACCGAAGCACTGGCCGCCGAGGCCATGGGCGCTTTTCGTGATGGCCGCGAACCATTCGGGGTGACCCTGAACCTGAAGGGAATCGACGACGCTCGGGCGCTTATTCCGGCAGAGTCGGTACAGCGCTCGGTTGCTTGGGAGCACGGCGAAACACTGTTGGCTGGCGGCCGAGGATGGACTGCACTTATTCGACGCTTCCACGGCGGCGGAGCTCACGTATCGGTCACGGCTCGTTCCGCCGACCGGGCCGAAGGAATCGCCAATGGAATCAAGGAACGCGCGCCTGTGCGCGATCTCGAGCCGACCACGGTTTCGCTCGACTTCTGGCAGGTATCCAACGGCGCGTACACCACCGAACGGACGATCGCTGCTCCCGAGTGGGGCGAGGTTCGCGAGAACTACCCTGCCGAAGTCGCCGAACAGGTTGAAGCCCTCATGGCAGCCGAACTCAGCGACGACACGGGGCGAATCGTCCTGTGGCACGGACCTCCTGGCACCGGCAAGACCACCGCAATTCGTGCCCTCGCGCGAGCGTGGCGGGAAGAGAGCCGGCGTTTCCAGGTTGTCCTCGACCCGGACGCGGTGTTCGCCCGCTCGTCCATCCTGATGGAGGTACTGCTCGACAGCGACCCTCAGGCTGACGCTTGGCGAGTCCTGGTCATTGAAGACGCCGATGAACTGCTTCGGGCTGATGCCAAGGAGCGGGTCGGCCAGGCTCTGTCACGGCTGCTGAACCTGGGAGACGGCATTCTTGGCCAGGGCCTCAAGACGCTGGTGCTTATCACCACGAACGAGCGGATGGGCATGCTCCATCCGGCGATCGTCCGTCCGGGCCGCTGTCTCGCCGAGATCGAGTTCCGACGGTTCACACGAGCCGAAGCCGAAGCACTTCTGGGCACGGATCCCGGTTCGGACATCTCCCTCGCCGAACTGATGGCGCTTCGTCGAGGGGAAGCCACCGACATCGAAACCGAGGCCGTTCCGAGCGGGATGTACCTCTAGACAGAGTCGGCAAAACACAGAAGCGCCCGGCCACCTCGTTCGTAAACAAGGTGCCGGGCGCTTTTGTTTTCTCTCCCCGAAAGGTGAGCAGGAGCCGAATCAGACCTGTTGGATCTTGATCTCGATGTCGACGCCAGCGGGCAACTCCAGACGCTGGAGCGAATCCACCGTCTTGGGGTTCGGATCCAGGATGTCGATGAGGCGCTTATGAATGCGCATCTCGAAGTGCTCCCGAGAATCCTTGTACTTGTGCGGTGAGCGGATCACACAGAAGCGGTGCTTCTCTGTGGGCAGAGGAATCGGTCCACGGAACGCAGCATTGGTGCGCTGCACGGTGTCGACGATCTGCTGGGTGCTCTTGTCTACGACGTCGTGGTCATAGGCCTTCAAACGGATGCGAATTTTCTGTGAAGCAGCCATTACTTGATGATCTTGGTGACTCGGCCGGCGCCTACGGTACGTCCGCCTTCACGGATAGCGAACCGAAGACCCTCGTCCATAGCGATCGGGTTAATCAACTCGACCGTCATCTCAGTGTTATCACCAGGCATACACATCTCCGTACCAGCAGGCAACGTCACCGCACCCGTGATA
>CALHFG010000136.1 GCA_938029215.1 uncultured Acidimicrobiales bacterium
TAGGCGTTGCCCGATACCGAGTTGGACCCTAGAGATCCCTGGATGGCGATTGGGCTTCCCCCAGTGGGCGACGCTGGCGTGAATGGGATGTTCACCGCCGTGGCACCGAAAGTGAAGTCCTGGTTGGTTCCACCATGACAGCCCCATGTAATGAGGTCATTGCCATTGCCGATTCCACCTCGGACATCGAGACAGACACTCGAGTCGAGTGGGTCTTTGAACGTGTCTCCGTCGTGGTTCCACTGCTGATACGGATTAGTGTCGTCGCACGGAGCAAGTGTCACATCTTCGGGGCTGGTTCCGTCAAGACCGGTGAAGCGCTGGAGGCACACTCGATCCCCACTCGGATCGGTACCGATGGAGATGTACGTATTGCCGGAAGGATCCACAAAGCGCTCAACCTGCGTCGCGGTTGAAACGTTGTTCGGACATGGCTGGGTAACGGCAGAAGTCCCCGAGGCTTCGAGACAAAATTCAGAACCTCCAGATCCGACAACAAACTCATCGGTCTGAACTGGCGTCAACGACGAGAACGTGTTCGGAGTCGGATTGTTGACGTCGATGACCGTGGGATTGTCAGGGGTGCCGGTGTAGGAGCCGCTGCCGGTGCTGTTGCCTCCGGCATAGGATGCTTGGGTGTTGGCGGCGGCAACGCCGGCGGGCAGTGGCGCCTGACCGATTTCCTGGCCCGTTCCAACAAGGAAGGTTTCGCTGTTGTCCTGCAGCAGCCCCATCGTGGCGAGCGCTACTACGACCATGGTCGCCATCGTGAGCGAATAGCCCGTCAGGGTTGCTCCGCGCTCGGAGCGTCGATTCAGTTCGGGTCGATCAGAGCGAAACCACATGGTGTCTAACTCGGCACATCAGGACCAAGACTTGATGGATTTGGACTAGGTAAACCTGGCGGTTCGTGGGCCTTTTGGCCTATGCCGCTAGAAGTCGACCGAGCGAGCGGTTGCCCGGACCTCGCCGACGACATAGAGCGACCCGGCGACGAACACCAGATCTTCGTCGCTGGTGACGGCAAGTGCTCGACGCACTGCGTCGTTGGGATCAGGCACGACCTCGACCGCGAGGTGCATGGCACGGGCGATCTCCGCTACTTCCTCGGCGGGTTGTGCGCGTGACCATGTGGGTTCGCAGATGATGATGGCATCGAAGTCGGCGGCGCCGATCGCCTCGAACATCTCGGCTGGATCTTTCCCGTTTAGGAACCCGATCACCAAGATCCACGAGCCGAGCCGAGCGAATTCGGTGTCCAAGGTGTATTTGGCTACTCGGGCGCCGTCGGGGTTGTGCGCCCCTTCGAGAACGACGGTCGGTTCTCGGCGGACAATCTCGAAACGGCCCGGCATATCGACCTGAGCCAGAGCTGCTTCATAGACCTCGTGTTCCAGCGTTCTTCCCAAGAACGCCTCAACCGTCGCAACCGCAGTTGCCAGATTATGCGGTTGGTAGGCGCCGTGAAGCGGGAGAAAGATGGGCTCGGTGACACCGTTGGGGGTGCGAACGGTCACCATGTGACCGCCGACGGCTAGTTGATCATCCTCCACCGCAAAGTCGGTCGGCGATGCCCAGAGATCACGGTTTGGTTCTTGCAGGATCGTGGGCATCAGTTCGTCCATCGGAGAACCAAGGATGACGTGGCTGTCCGCAGTAATGATCCCGGCCTTCTCCGACGCCACCCGCTGTCGCCAGTCCCCCTGACCGTCGGTGTGATCTTTGCCAATGTTGGTGATCACCGCGACATCGGCCTCCACCACGTTCGTGGCGTCAAACCGGCCGAGCAAACCCACTTCGATCGCGGCAACCTCGGCGCCCTGCTCGGCGAACCAGGCAAAGGCCGCCGCCGTAAGGAGCTCGAAATAGCTGGGCTGGTTGGTGAGCGTTGGCGTTACCTGAGAGAGCAGCGTGAGTACCGCCGCGAGCTCTTCGTCGGTGATCTCCCGGTCGTCCCACACGATTCGCTCATTGACGCGCTCAAGATGGGGGCTGCTGTAGCGGGCGACCGACAGTCCAAGCTCCCGCAGGATCGCGTCGGCAAATTTGGCGGTGGATCCTTTGCCGTTGGTTCCGGTGAGGTGGATCGTGCGAAACGATAGGTGCGGGTCACCAAGGGCTGCCATGAGCTCCAACATCGGGTCGAGCGAAAGCTCATCGGTCTTTCCGGCGACGGGTAGAGCGGCGCCGCCCTTGTGTCGAGTGGCGCGGTGCCCTTCGAGGTTCTGAAACGAGTTCAGCCAGCTCAACGCTTGAGTGATGTTCACCGCGGGAGTCTACAACTGCGGTGAAGTTTGTGAGCGAGCTCTTGGTCGGAGCGGATCCGGAAGGACCTAGCTGGCGGCGCGCCGTGGACGAGAACGTTTGCCACCGGCCCTGGGCACCAGAGTGGGGTTGGCGTTCTCCTTCACCGTTTCGGCGGTGATGACGCACTTGCCGATATCGGCTCGGCCGGGAAGGTCATACATGACGTCGAGCAGAACCTCTTCGAGGATCGCGCGGAGGCCACGAGCGCCGGTGTTGCGCAAGAGGGCCAGATCGGCGATGGCGTCGAGTGCATCGTCGGTGAATTCGAGCTCGACATCTTCCATCTTGAAGAACTCTTGGTACTGGCGAGCGAGCGCATTCTTTGGCGTCCGCAGAATCTCGATGAGTGCTTCCTTGCTCAGCTGCGAAACCGTTGCGGTAACGGGGAGGCGGCCAACGAACTCTGGAATGAGTCCGAACCGCAGCAGGTCTTCAGGGCGAACCTGGGCGTAAAGGTCGCTGACGTCACGGTCTGCGGGATCAGAGATTTGGGCGTTGAAACCAACCGACGTACCGCCGAGGCGTCGTTCGATGATGTCATCGAGACCGGCGAAGGCGCCGCCGCAAATGAACAAGATGTTGGTGGTATCGATCTGGAGGAAGTCTTGGTGGGGATGCTTGCGACCACCCTGGGGCGGAACGGAGGCAACGCTGCCTTCCAAGATCTTCAGTAAGGCCTGCTGCACACCCTCTCCGGACACGTCGCGGGTGATGCTGGTGTTCTCGCTCTTGCGGGCCACCTTGTCGATCTCATCGATGTAGATGATTCCGGTTTCGGCCCGCTTCACATCGAAGTCGGCCGCCTGAATGATTTTGAGCAGGATGTTCTCGACGTCCTCACCCACATAGCCAGCTTCGGTAAGCGCCGTGGCATCGGCGATGGCGAAGGGCACGTTCAGAATGCGGGCCATGGTCTGGGCCAGCATGGTCTTACCAGAACCGGTGGGGCCGAGCAGAAGAATGTTCGACTTGGCGAGCTCGACCTCGCCGCCTGGGGTGGCCCCGTACTGAATGCGCTTGTAGTGGTTGTAAACCGCTACCGAGAGGATCTTCTTGGCTTGGCTTTGCCCAACGATGTATTCCTCGAGGAAGTCGAAGATTTCTTTGGGCTTGGGCAGTTCGTCGAATTGCACGTCGGTGCCTTCGGCGAGCTCTTCTTCGATGATTTCGTTACAGAGATCGATGCACTCGTCGCAGATGTAGACCCCGGGTCCGGCGATGAGCTTCTTGACCTGCTTCTGCGACTTGCCGCAGAACGAGCACTTGAGTAGTTCGCCACCTTCACCAAATTTGGCCATCTGCCAGGTCCTTCCTCAGGTCTCTACGTTGTGCTCTTGGGCTGTTCATGCTCATAGACATTGCTGCGAGCATCTCCGCTGCCCGGGCGGGACGATTCAGTGTGGCACGCCGGGGCGGGCCGATCACTGATGGGTGGTGACTTAATCGATGGCCCGGATGGGGCCTGACCGATCGGCTGCATTTCGCTGCTCGATGACCTCGTCGATGATCCCGTAGTCCTTGGCTTCGTTGGCCGTAAGGATGAAATCTCGCTCGGTGTCGGCCTTGATCTGGTCTTGGGTCTTGCCGGTGTGATTGGCAAGGATCATCTCGAGCTGGGTGCGCAAACGATCGATTTCGTTGGCGGCAAGTTCGAGGTCAGACACCTGACCCTGAGCTCCCGAGTAGGGCTGGTGAAGCAGAACTCGACTAGATGGCAGCGCCAGGCGCTTGCCGGGAGCACCCGCGGCCAACAGCACCGCAGCTGCGGAGGCAGCTTGTCCGAAACAGATGGTGCTGATGTCGGGCTTGATGAACTGCATCGTGTCGTAGATGGCGAACATGGCGTTCACATCGCCGCCGGGGCTGTTGATGTAGATGCTGATGTCGCGGTCGGGATTCTCGGACTCGAGGTGCAACATCTGAGCACAGATCAGGTTGGCGATCGTGTCGTCGATGGGCGTACCAAGGAAGATGATGTTGTCTTTGAGCAGCCGGGAGAACAGATCCATACCGCGCTCACCCTGATGCGTGCGCTCGATGACCTGGGGAACAAGATGGTTGAGGGCCCGGTGCTGGTTGGGCTGGTTTTGGGTGCTCATCGTGAGGTGTCCTGTGCTCTAGAGGGTGCTTATTCTTCTTCGCCGGCGTCTGAGTCGTCAGATTCGGGCACTTCGAAACGCTCGGCGGCAATTTCGTTGCCGTCCTTGTCGTTGACCGTAGCTTTCTCGACCAGGAAGTCGAGGGCTTTGCGCTTGCTGATATCGGCCCGGATGTTGGTGAGCATGCCGGCCTCGGCGTAGCGCTTGCGGATCTCATCGGCGGGTTGACCAATGGCTTCGGATGCAGCTTCGACCTCGTCGGTCAGTTCCTCGTCGGTGCATTCGAGCTTCTCGGCTGCAGCGACCGACCGAAGGGCAAGATCGAGCTTGGCGCCGTCGTCGGCGGTAGCGCGTACACCCTCGATGAACTGCTGGTTGGTCTGGCCGGTCATCTGGATGAACTGCTCGAGCTGCATGCCTTGGCTCTGCATACGCATGGCCATGTCTTCGATCCGGTTCTCAACCTCGAGGTCGATCAGCGGTGCGCTGAGGTCGTCGTCGCTTACAAGGTCGCCGACGGCCTTGGCGACAGCCTGACGTCGTTCGCTTATGGCCTTTTCGATTCGGCTGCCGGTCATCCGTTCGATGTAGTCGGCCCGGAACTCGTCGATGTTGTCGAATTCGGAGTTCTGCTGCATGAACTCATCGGTGGGCTCGGGCAGGTCGACCCGCTGCACCTTGTTGATCTTGATCGAGAAGTGAATCGGATTCTCTTCGTCAGGGTCGGGATGATTCGCTGCAAAGTCGAACTCGTCGTCGGGTTCGGCGGCGATCAGTTCGTCGTCGAGCTCAGGAACGATGGAGGCCGAACCGAGGGTGTAGCTGTAGTCATCGGCGGTGAGGCCGGGGACGGGCTCGCCGTCGATGACGGCCTTGATGTTCATGGTGAGGGTGTCGCCGTTCTCGGCGGGGCGATCTGCATCAACGAGTTCGCCGTGCGCCTTCAGGAATCGTTCCTGTGCCTCTTCCAGTTCTGTGTCGTCCACCTCGGGAGCGTCGATCTCGACGGTCAGCTTGTCGTAGCCGGAGATGGTGATTTGTGGACGAACCTCTACCACCGCATCGAAGGTGACGGGACCTTCGGTCTCGCCGTCGGTGATATCGATCTCGGGCGGGGCGATGACATCGACCTCATGGTCGCGGACCGCTTCGCTGTAGTAGCGAGGGAGGCTGTTCTCGAATGCGTCGCCGCGGGCGTACTCGGATCCAATTCGGGCCTCGAGCACCTTCCGAGGTGCTTTGCCGGCCCGGAAACCGGGAAGCTTGACCTCTTTGGCCAGACGAGTGAAGGCGACGTCGAGATCCTTCTCGAACTCCTCCTCAGTTATCTGGACGGTGACTTTTACCTTGTTGCCCTCAAGGGCTTCCACGGACGATTCCACCGGTTGGAGTGTACGGCGCCAGCATTCGGTTTCGGCCCTCGCCGCCACCCTTTGAAGGGCGGTCCCGCAGGGCCCGGCCCGAGAAATGATTCACGCCTCTTGAGAAGTGCCGATAGGATAGAGATTCATACCCTGCGGACGTAGTTCAACGGCTAGAACAACAGGCTTCCATCCTGTTAATGTGGGTTCGATTCCCATCGTCCGCTCTAAACATCTCGCTTCGAAGCGCCCAAGAGGGCATGCCGAGCGATCGATGTTTCAGCTGAGTCCTCAGAAGAGCGGCCAGAAGATTTGGGTTTTCCATTCTTCGGGGTCCGCGACTTCGGCGGGATCGGTGAGGTAGACCTCCCAGGGTCCGCCCGACATCGAGTAATCGTTTTCGGCGATCCACCGGTCGACCGCGGCGTGGGCCTCCCCGAGCCGGTCATAAGGCCCCACGTGCACGGTGACGGCTGCGTCGCCGCCCGGCAGCGCTCCGGCGATGATGTCTGGTTTGTCGTCGGGGACGGTTGCTGGCTGGGCGAGCGGAACGCCAGCCTCGATCTCGAAGAAGGCCGCCGACTGGTCGACGTACCGCACGAATGGCGGGCCCGTCATGGCGAGCCCGGCTTCCATGGCATAACCAAAGACCGCAGGCAGCACGTCGGCCAGCACTTCGGCGAGACGTTCCCGTTCCACCCGGCGTCTTCCGAAAAGCACCGGCGTCTCTTCGATTGCTTGCCGATTGATTTCATAGGTCATGGGATTGCCTTTCTTGATTGTTGTGTGAGTCGTGATGGTCTCGGTGCTCACCCGATACAGGGCGACGCAGGGTCCGGTTTGCACGGCCTGCAGCGCGGCAGCGGGCTCCAGGCGGGGCGAGCGACGTCGGTAGGCTTTGGGAGCTACCCCAAAGTGATTGCCGAACGCCCGTGTAAACGCCTCGTGGCTTTCAAATCCCACGACCACGGCGATGTCGATGATCCGGGCATCGGTCGACAACAGCAGGGCGGCCCCTTGCTCCAGACGAAGTCGGCGTTGGTATTGCGTTGGACTCTCCCCTAGCACTCCAGAGAATCGACGCTGGAAGTGACTTGGAGAGGTCGCCGCCAGTTCGGCGGTCTCGTCGAGGGAGAGCTGACGATCGCTGCGGTGAATCTGAGCGAGGACCGGCAGTAGTTCTTGTACCCGTCGGCTCATAATCCCACCGTAGGCCACCGACCGAAACCGCACTTGACCGTTCTTGCTCGATTCCAGCCGGGCACGATCCGGGGCCAGAATTCACCACCAACCCGGTTCGGATCGCCGTACACTCTTGCGCACGGGACGTGGCGCAGGTTGGTAGCGCACCTGCTTTGGGAGCAGGGGGTCGTGAGTTCAAATCTCACCGTCCCGACAACAGACGCACAGCAGAACGAACGACCCCCCAACAAACACAGGGTCGTGAGTTCAAATCTCACCGTCCCGACAACAGACGCACAGCAGAACGAACGACCCCCCAACAAACACAGGGTCGTGAGTTCAAATCTCACCGTCCCGACAACAGACGCTAGGTCACTCAAGTTTGGCGAGGATGCGGACCAGGTCGGCCATGTCTTTTTCGGTCAGGCGGTCGCCGACCAAACGTTGGATGCCGTCGAGGTGCACTCGTCCGGCCTTGGTGAAGATCTTGCGGCCCCGTTCGCCGAGGACGACCACACTCCCCCGGCCGTCGTCGCCGCATGATCGGCGTTCAACGATTCCCTTGTGTTCCAGTCGATCGATCAGTCGGGTGGCGCCACTGCGGCTGAGTCGTCGAAGCTCGGCGATCTCGGAAGGGCGGATACCTTCGTCGCCTGCTTCGTACAGCATCAGCAGGATTTCGTAGTGCTCGATCCGCATTCCCAGTTTGGCGTCGAGCTCCTCAACCAGCTCGCCATGCACGCCGGTGAAGGCAATAAGAATCGCTCGCCAGGCTTGCGAAGCCGGGGTCGATCGGATGGCGGCCATGCGGCGAGAATACTCGACCCGCCGGGTGGTTGCGTTGCGCAACTACCTGTCGTATGGTCGTGCCGACGAGATAGTTGCGCTGCGCAACTACCTAATTGGAACCACCCAGGAGAGCTAGCAATGGCCGAGCCAATCATCGCAAACAACGCCCCCACACCCGTCTCCCTCAACGCCGGCGCGGAGTACTACTGGTGCGCCTGCGGCCAATCCCAGAACCAGCCATTTTGCGACGGGTCTCACGCCGGCACCGAATTCACACCAAAGGCCTTCACCGCCGAATCTGATGGCGAGGCCTATCTGTGCGCCTGCAAACGAACGGGCAACCCACCGTTCTGCGACGGAACCCATGCCCAACTCTCCGACGATCTCGTTGGTACCGACGGCAGTGGGGCTGCGCCCACCGAAACACCGGTAGCGGTCGAGGCGTCGGGCAGTCCGGTGGCCAAGGCGACGCCGGAGGAGCCCACGGTGGCGTTCATCCACCAGTTGGCCCGCGAGGGGCTGACCAAACTTGGCCATCACGGCCCGATGACTTCGATGGGCGTTCCTCGTAAGGATCTGCCTCACTGGGACGACATCCAAATCATGGCCGCCCAGATGGCGACCAAACCGTTGCTGGATGAAGCGCCGGTGGGGACCGAGCTCATTATTGGCCCCGAAGCCGACAAGCCCTTGCGTCTCGACATTCCGTTGTTTGTGTCCGACATGAGCTTTGGTGCGTTGTCCGAAGAGGCCAAGGTTGCTCTTGCCAAGGGCGCAGAGCTTGCGGGTACCGGGATTTGCTCCGGCGAAGGAGGCATGCTGCCCGAAGAGCAGCAGGCAAACAGCCGGTACTTTTATGAACTAGCCAGCGCCAAGTTCGGCTATGAGGAAGAGCTCCTGCCGTTGGTGCAGGCCTTCCATTTCAAAGGTGGTCAGGGAGCCAAGACCGGAACCGGTGGACACCTTCCCGGTTCCAAGAACATTGGGAAGATCTCCGAAGTGCGCGGGATCCCCGAGGGCGAACCCGCTATCTCGCCAGCCACGTTTTCCGACCTCAACACCGTCGATGACTTCCGCCGCTTCTCCGACAGGGTTCGTGAAGTGACGGGCGGAATTCCTATCGGCATGAAACTCAGCGCACAGCACATCGAAGAAGACATCGGCTTCGCCCTGGACGCAGGAGTCGACTACATCATTCT
>CALHFG010000137.1 GCA_938029215.1 uncultured Acidimicrobiales bacterium
AGGTCGGCGTCAAACGCTTCGTGAGCCGGGAGCATCGAGTCGGCGATCGCCCGTACCTCCTCCTGGGACAGCGGCCCGCCGCTCCAAAGGCCAGAGCACACGAGAGCGAGGCGCTCGCTCGCGTACCGTTGAATCTCCTCGGCGTGGGCAGATCCATGAGCATGACCGATGGCGTCGGGGGATCCGGCTGCTTCGACCGTCCGGATCGGAGGTCGCTTTACGGCGGCACTCATTGGATCGGGTGCTTCGTGATTGCATCTGCCATGACATCGACGCAGGTGTCGAGATCTTCGTCGCTTATGACCAGCGGCGGGCAGAAGGCGATCGAGTCCCCGATCGGTCGGGCGACCACGCCGTTGTCGAGCATCGTGTCTCGAATTGCGCACGATCGTTCATAGGTGGTTCCTTCGGCCAGCTTGGCCGCCCAGACAGCGCCGACACCACGTACTTCGGAAAGGATCCCGTCGCCGTGTAGGGCGTTGAAGCCCGCCGACATCCGATCGCCAATGTGATTGGCACGATCGACAAGACCTTCCTTTTCGATCACGTCGATATTGGCAAGGACCGCGGCAGCGCCGGCTGGGTGTCCGCTGTAGGTATACCCGTGGCGGAAGACGTAGCCGGGATCGGACTCAAGCACGTCGGCAACGACCCGGCTTACGAGAACGCCGCCGACGGGCTGATAGCCGCTGGTCACACCCTTGGCGAAGGTGATGAGATCGGGTGTGACGTCGTAGGTCTGGCTCGCAAACCATGAACCGGTCCGACCAAACCCCGAGATGACCTCGTCGAAGATGAGCAACGCACCGTTGGCGTCGCACAGTTCTCGGAGCCGACGTAGGTAGTCATCGGTTGGCGGATGGACGCCGCCAGCACCTTGCATCGGCTCACACAGCACCGCCGCCACTCGGTCGCCGCTCTCGGCGAACAGTCGGGCCGCGCTTTCGATATCGTCCGGGTCGATTTCGACGACATGGGGGAGCAGGTCTCCCCAGTTCTCTCGATTCGGGGCGATTCCCTGCAGCGAGGTTCCTCCCATGTTGACGCCGTGATAGCCGCGAGTGCGACGAGCGATAATCTGGCGCTGCCCATCACCCTTGAGCTGGGGAACGAGCCGAGCGATCTTTAGGGCGGTGTCGATCGATTCTGAACCCGAACAGCACAGGAACACCCGCGGGTCTTCGAATGGTGAGACTTCAGCGATTCGGGTCGCGGCCTGCTCGGCCACGTCGACGACGAATGGGGCGAACGAGTTGTACGTGGCCAGCGTGTTCATCTGGCTGTTCACTGCTTCGATCAGTTCGGATCGGCTGTGACCTACCTGGCAGTACCACAGGCTTCCCAAGCCATCGATGTACGCATGGCCGTCGGTGTCGTACACACGGACACCCTCGCCGCGAACGAGCACTCGGTTGCCGGCAGGGTTGCCGGGCTTTCCGAAGGGCTGAAGAAGAACGGTCATTGATTGCTCCTGGTGTTGATCGCGATGGTCAAACGCTGATTCTCAAACCCGACGCCCCATTTCACATCGGATTTCGATGAAGTATTGCACGAGCGGCTTGTGCAATCGAGGTGAACGGCTAGTTTTCTGGGAATGAGCCGTTCTTCCAATGCGTCGTCCCATCAGAATGCATCAGCCATCGATGGCGCAACGACCAACGCATTGTGGCTAGACCAACTGGGTCACATAGCTCGACGGCCCGCGCTCGCAGGTGACACCGACGTCGATATCGCGATCGTGGGCGGTGGTTACAGCGGACTGTGGACCGCGTACTATCTCTCCAAACTCGACCCGACGCTGCGGGTGCTCGTGATCGAGAAGCACTTCTGCGGCTTCGGGGCTTCGGGGCGCAACGGTGGTTGGGCGGTCGGCGAGTTGGCCGGATCATTTTCCGCCTATGCCAAGAAGTCCTCACCTTCGGAGGCGATGCGTCAGGCTCGGGCCGTGTTCGACTCGGTTGATGAGATCGGGCGCGTCGTCGCTCAGGAGGGGATCGACTGCGGCTACCAGAAGGGTGGATGGATTCGGCTGGCCCGAAATACACCTCAGGCTCGTCGGCAACGCGAGGAAATCGCCCACGAGCGCCAGACAGGATTCACCGAGGACGAAATCCGACTACTAGAACCGGACGAGGCTCGCACCTACCTCAACGCTACAAGGGTGCAAAGCGGCATCAAGTTCGATGCTGTCGCCGCGATCAACCCCGCCCAGTTGGTGAGAGGTTTGGCTGATGTTGTGGAGCAGGCGGGCGTCTCGATCGTCGAGGGAACCGAAGTGCAAGGGATCGAAGGCCGCCTGGTAATGACCGACCATGGAACCGTCACCGCCGATGTGGTCGTGCAGGCCACCGAGGCATACACACGAGATCTCGCAGGCGAACGCCGGGCGCTCTTGCCGGTGTACTCGCTCATGGTCGCCACCGAACCGTTACCCGACTCGCTGTTCGACGAGATCGGGTTGGCCGATCGGCCGACCTTCAGCGACGACCGCTTCATGGTGATCTATGGGCAGCGCACCAGCGACAACCGAATCGCTTTCGGCGGCCGGGGCGTGCCCTACCTCTTCGGGTCAAAGATCGACCGCAAGGCCGAACTCCACACCGGCTCTCACCAACTCCTCGTCGACACGTTGCGGGAAATGTTGCCGGCCCTATCGGAGGCGCAAATCACCCACCGTTGGGGCGGGGTTTTGGGCATCCCCCGGGACTGGGTGCCGGGTCTCCGGTTCAATGCTTCGACCGGCCGAGGTGTGTTGGGCGGCTACATCGGCGAGGGTGTTGCGGCGGCCAATCTGGCCGGACGAACCATGGCCGAACTCATCGTCGAAGAAGCCTCGGACCGAACGTCGTTGCCGTGGGTGGGCGTTCATCCGCGGCGGTGGGAGCCCGAGCCGTTCCGGTGGCTCGGCGTGCGTAGCAGCCGCCGAATTTTGGCTGCGGCCGACACGCGTGAGGATGAGACGGATCGAGAAGCCACGTTGGCGTTCAAGATCTCGCGATTCCTGCGTGGGGCGTAACCGACCCACGGCAAGTCCGTGGATCGATCAACCTTGGACAAGGACGGCCTGTGACGCCATATGGAACCCCGGCTCCACTAGCCTGAGACGCTGAATCCCCGAATCTTCGCGAGGCGACACTGCTGTGATCAAACTTGAGAACGTCACGAAGGAATACAAGGGTTCCTCCATCGCGCTCAAAGAGGCGTCAGCAGAGATCAGCAAGGGCGAGTTCGTCTTCCTCGTTGGTCCCTCGGGCTCGGGTAAGTCGACCTTTCTGCGCCTGCTGAACAAACAAGAGGTGGCCGATAGCGGGCGGGTGCTCGTCAACGGCAAAGACGTTGGTGATCTGCATCCCTGGAAGGTTCCGCTGTTGCGCCGTCAGATCGGCTGTGTCTTCCAAGACTTCAAGCTGTTGCCGTCTCGTACGGTTCGCGAAAACGTCAGTTTTGCCCTCGAAGTCATTGGCAAGCCCAAGCACATCATCGAGACCCAAGTTCCCGCGATCTGCGAGCTGGTCGGCCTTGGCGAAAAGATCGACAAGTACCCCCACCAACTCTCCGGCGGCGAGCAACAGCGTGTCAGCATTGCCCGTGCATTCGTCAACCGCCCGGTGATCCTGCTGGCTGATGAGCCCACCGGAAACCTGGACCCCCAGACAGCCAACGGCATCATGTGGCTGCTCGACCGGATCAACCGATCCGCTAACACCACCGTTGTGATGGCTACCCATGACCGCGGCATCGTCGACACGATGCGCCGCCGAGTCATCGAGCTATCGCACGGTTCGATTGTCCGTGACCAGAGTCGCGGCGTCTACGACTGAGCAGGAAACCCAATGGCCGTTCGCGTTGACTACATCGTCAAAGAGACCGCATACAACATCATCCGCAACCCCTCGCTGAGTATTGCCACCGTCCTCACGGTTGCGGTGTCGCTGTCGTTGCTCGGTGCTGCCTTACTGATCCAGCAAGGCGTCAACGGTCTCCAGACGCGCTTCAAGGACGATGTGGAATTCATTATCTGGATCAAACAGGACGCCACCGACGAACAGATTCAATCGGTCGAGCGCGCCCTCGATGAATCGCCAGTGGTGGAGAGCAGCGTCTTCATCAACCGCACCCAGACCTTCAGCGAGTTCGAAGAGTATTTTGCCGAGTCACCCGAGGTGCTCGCGGCAGTCACACCCGAAGATCTTCCCACCTCGTTCCGTGTAGTACCCGTGAACCCCGACCTCAGCGTGGTTGAACAGCTCGGACGACAGTTTCAAGAGTTGGCTGGCGTTCGACAAGTCGACTTTGCGGGGGACTACATCCGCCGACTGAATCAATTCTCTTCCGCTGCGAGCATCACCATGACGGTGGCTGCGCTCGCCAGTGGTCTGGCTTCCAGCCTGCTCATGTACAACACCATTCGTACCGCACTGTTCGCGCGCCGCCGTGAAGTCGAAGTGATGCGGCTTGTCGGGGCTACCAACTGGTTTATTCGGATTCCGTTCATGCTCGAAGGGCTGCTCCAGGGTCTTGTCGGTGCCGCGTTTAGCGCGGCCTCGGTGTGGGGCCTCAACCGGGTGGTTGGCGATGCGGTCCGGAACGCTGACTTCCGGTTGTTCGATAGCTTCGCTCTCGACGGAGCCCAGCTCGGAGCGATCGCGTTGATTCTTCTTGGAGCGGGAGCGCTCATCGGAGCGGTTGGCTCCGGCGTTGCCGTCAGCCGATACCTCGAGGCGTAAAGCGACGACATCCAGCGCCGATGTCGTTGGCGTCAAACCGCTTCGTTGGCAAGGTCCGGTTGTGTCTAGGATCCCGAGATGGCCGAAACCCTGGAATTGGATGTAGTCGACGGCGTAGCAACGATCACGCTGAATCGCCCCGACCGGCTGAACGCGTTCAACGTTCAGATGATGCGCGACATGATCGATGCACTGGATGAAACCGATTCCAACGACGACGTGCGAGCGGTGATCGTGACCGGAGCCGGACGAGGGTTTTGCGCCGGAGCGGATCTTGAAAGCGGGGGTGATGCCTTCGATCATGGCTCTGAAACGGAGCGGTTGAAGCGAGACGGGGGCGGGCTACTGACCCTTCGAATCTTCGAGTCGACAAAGCCGATCATCGCGGCGATCAACGGTCCGGCGGTTGGCGTTGGCATCACCATGACGCTTCCAATGGACATCCGGCTCGCCTCGGACCAAGCCAAGATCGGCTTTGTCTTCGCCAAACGCGGGATCGTTCCCGAGGCTGCCAGTTCGTGGTTCCTCCCGCGGCTGGTGGGGATGCCGACGGCTCTGGAATGGTGCTACAGCGGCCGGGTGATGAGTGCAGCCAACGCCGAACGGGGCGGGCTTGTACAGGTAGTGCCCCATGATGATCTGCTCGATCGAGCCAACCAACTAGCGGCTGAGTTCGCCCAGTCGGCGCCGGTTTCGGTGGCGCTGACCCGGCAGATGCTGTGGCGAGGTCTTACCTTCGATCATCCGATGGAGGCTCATCGAACCGATAGCCGAGCGATAAGCGCCCTTGGGCGAGGAGCCGACACCAAAGAGGGCGTTGTGAGCTTTTTGGAGAAACGCCCGCCGGAGTGGACGCTGCGGCCGAGCGTCGACACACCCGATGTCTTCCCCCAGAACGTCGAGCGGACGTTCAGCTAAGCGGTTCCCTATCGGCCCACACCGCAAAGAGAGGGTCGTGGCCCGCGGTAGCGACTTCGACCGCCGTAGGTTCGCCCCATCCTGGCGAGAGCTGGAAGTAGGCGCTCACGATGCCACAGCGTTGGACGTCGTCGGCGGAGAGCCATCCGAGAATCGCCTTTGTTGGGAACAATCGGTTGGAAAAGTTGAAGACCGCCCGACCGCCGGGGCGAACGATTCGGGCAAGGTCGTCGAAGACTTCGAGGGGTCGACTGAGGTAGTCCACCGACACGGTGCACACGACCGCATCGAAGGCTGAGTCGGCAAACGGGAGACTCGGGTTGGCGTTGAGATCGCTGACGACCTTGCCCAGAGCAGCAGTGTTTTGGGTGAGCTCTGGTCCATTCATCCCGTGCGCGATCAGTCGCCCCGGTGGAGTAGAGAAGTGGGAGATCCAACTGCTCATCAAGTCGAGGACGTCGCCGCCAATCTCGAGTTCCTCGTAGAGCGCCCCAACTGCAGCGATAGCGCCATCGTCGATATGGGTGACGAGTCGAGGGCTGGCATAGAAGATTCTGTCGCTCGATTCATCTTGACGATCAAAAAACCCGTCGGGGAACTGGTCATACCGCGGGTCGCTCACCGTGACTCTCCGACAAGACCCGGCGCAGATGCCCTGGATTCGGTGAAGCTCACGTAGCTGACAACAATCAATGCGGTGGCGGTGACAACGCCGAGGGCGACTCGCAGGTTTGACGCTTGCGCTATCAGAGTGATGAGAACCGGCATCGCCATACCAGCGTAGGCACAGAGGTAGAACGTGGCGTTCATCGCGCCGCGGTTGGTTTCGTCAGCCATCCTCTCGGTTAGGGATAGGCCGGCGTTGAGCAAACTGCCCGACGCGGAACCAAGGCAAATGGCCGCCAGCGGAATGAGTTGCCATAGGTCGGTCACGAACGCGAGCGATCCCAGGACATACCCCAGGATCCCGACCCCCATCGCATACCGCAACGCCCGGCGAGCGGTCCCCGCCCGACGCGTGAGCCGACCCGAAAGCAGAACGGCCAGAGCGGTGAGGGTGCCGGTAAAACCGGCGACGAGCACGTCGTTCGAGGCTCCGACGGCGTCGCGCAGAATCAGCGGGAAGAGGGCAAAGCCGACCGAGGGAAACCCGAATACCCAGACTGCGGAGGGGGCAAGGATCGTCAGGAAGTCTCGCCGGTGTGTCGATGGCACGCCCAGCTGGGGCCGCAGAGAAACCGTTGGATCGGCCGACTTGGTTTCTCCCAAGGTAACCAGACCACCCAAAACCACGATGCTGGCTACTACGTGGATGAGGTACGGGACCACGAGAGGAGCGGGCGCTAGACGGTCATAGAGCGCCGACGTCAAAGGGCCGAACCCGAACCCCAGGTAGATCAGAGTTGTGAGCTTCGCCGCGAGTTCGCCATGTTTGGATCCACCTGGATCGGATGACAATTCGGTGAGCCAGGCTGTCCCGACCGACAACACCGCTCCGCTGGCAAGCCCCAGAAGAAACCGGCCGCTGAACAACCACGCCAACGAGTTGCGACCCACGATGAGAACCAACGATGCCACGGCGGAGATCGAGACGAATGGCAGAACGAGCGGTTTGCGACCCAGTCGGTCCGATACTCGGCCTGCAAAGAGGAGCGAGAACAGGATTCCCCCGACGTACACGGTAAAGATACCGACCGCTCCGGTGTCGCTCAGCCCGAGCCGGTCCTGGTAGCGCAAGATGAGCGGGGTGCTGACGTTGGTGCCCCAGGCCACGACGAAGAGCCCCGCAGCGAGGATTCGTTGTTGGCGGTTCATCGCGGCTCAGTCTGGCATGCCACCGGCCCCCGAAACGAAACGGGTGCAAACCCCCGGGTAAAGCTTGTCGGCTTGGGTCCAAGCGCTACTTGACTCGTTCGCCTGCGGATGGCTGTTCGAAGCAGACCAACAGCACGCCCAACCCCAGCACGCCCATGCCCCACGCAATGACCCGGGAGGCGGAACCGCCCGTGAGGGCCAGAATGCCAGTAGGGGGTGGGTCGCTGAGTCCGAGGTCGATGCTCAGATCTTCTCCACCGACTCCAATGGTGAATTGAGGTGTGGTGGTGGAGGGCGAAATCACGTTGCTGTCGAGTTCGGTACCGCAGCCGCAGATCCCGGTGGTTGGAGAGAAGCCGGTCGGGAACGTGGTGGAGACGAACCGGACCGAATACGAACCGGGCACGATGTTCTCGAACAGATAGAAGCCGTCGCTGTTGGTTACGACCGTGCTGACAACGTCACCATCTGCGTCTAGTAGTTCGACCAACACATTTGACACACCGGTTTCCCCCTCGGTTTGTGCACCGTCTCGATCGCTGTCGAACCAGACATAGTTGCCAAGTCGAGCTGTCTGGAAGAAGCCGAAGTCCACCGTGAGGTTCGAATCGTCGTCGAGTCCCGGAAGCGCCGAAGCGGTCGACTCTTCCGTCGTCGGCTCGGAGTTGGCTGCGAGATTGAGCGTGAGCGAGAAGACGTCGTCTCCGACGGCCGCAGGATTGATTCCGTTGTCATCGCTGTCGGAATTGTCCTCAGGGTCCGCCGTTGTTGGGACCGAGGAGCCCATGCCCTCAAGCGCTCCACCGGCATCGAAGTTCTCTGATGGGACACCGACCACATAGCCGCCAGGGAGGAGCCCTTCGAAGAGGTAGAAGCCCTCTGCATCGGTCACCACGGTCTGGATTGGGTCGGGCTGGCCGTCACCGTTGCTGTCGTCTGGGACACCGTCGCCATCGTCGTCGGAGAAGAGTTCGACGAGAACGCCGCTTACCCCTGATTCGGTGGCGTCGATCTCTCCGTTGTTGTTCGCGTCGGCCCAGATCCTATTGCCTAGGGAGAGCTGGTAGAAGCCGAAGTCGACGGTGAGGTTGGAGCTGTCGTCGAATGGAGCGTCATGGCCACTTGGGACGTCGGTCTCCGCGGTTGGCTCGCCCTGGGCGGTAAGGATGACCACGTTTGACATGACCGCCTGACCCCGTTCGGTTGGGTCCACGCCGTTGTCGTTTCGGTCGCCATCGTTGTTTGGATCGGCCTCTTCGCTACCGCCTGTGGAGCTGATCCAGCCCGCCAGTGGACCGCCGTCTTCGAAGTTCGACTGGGGTATCTCGACGATGTAGCGGCCGTCGGTCAAGCCGGTGAAGAGGTAGTGTCCGTTTTCATCGGTGACCGTTGTTGCGATCTGCACGTCAGCGATGTCGTCGCCGTCGGTGTCCTGCCAGAGGTTCACCACAACGTTGGGCGCCCCGTCGTCTCCGGGATCGGTGGCTGCGTTGGCATCTGTGTCGAAAAAGACTTGGTTGCCCAGAGTTAGTGAATAGAAACCGAAGTCGACGGCCAGGTTGCTATTTCGATCCAGGTTTGTGTCGTTGTTCGGGGTCTCGGAGACTTGTTCGGTGTCCGCAGCCAAGGCGATGCTGCCGGTTCGGACCGACCCGTCGGAGTGAGTTGAACCGTTGTTGTCCCCGTCGATGTCGGTATTGGGATACCGCTCGCTGTCGTCGGACGGGTTCAGATCGAAGAGCCGTTCGCCCTCGTCGAACTCCGACGACGGAATCTCGACGATGTAGTTGCCGGCGGGGAGGCCTTCAAAGAGATAGTGGCCGTCCACGTCGGTTGCGGTGCTGTCCAGCAGCTCATCCGGCTCGCCGTTGCCGGTGACATCACTCCACAGGTTGATGCGGACTCCTTGCAGTGGAGGTTCACCAGTGTCCGCGGTGCCGTTGTTGTTTCGATCCACCCAGACCATGTTTCCGAGGCTGAGGCCGTAGAAGCCAAAGTCAACGCTGAGGTTGGATCGATCATCACGCAGGCCGGTGGGAGACTCGTCGGCTTCGTCGGTTGGCTCGTTCGCGAGACCGAACCCCTCGCCAACGGTGATTGGACCCGAAGCGAGGCCGACGGGTCCTACGAGAGGGACGTCGAGGTTTGCGACGCCATTGTCGTTCGAGTCCACATCGCTATCGGGGTCGGCCTCTTCGCCGACGTCGCTGGAGACCAGATTGTTGAGAGCGTTCGGTTGCGCGGCGCCGCTCTGATCGCTCGGTATTACGACCACATAGTCTCCTGGGAACACGGCTTCGAACAGGTACAAGCCATCGGCCCCGGTAGATATCGAGTCGGCCAAGACATCGCCGGTGCCGTCGGAATCGGTATCGCGCCACAGTTCGACGAGGACCCCTTCGATACCGGCCTCGCCGACGTCGACGACGCCGTTGTTGTTGTCGTCAGCCCAGACGAGATTTCCAATCTCAAAGACTGGTGGCGTGACGAAGCCGAAGTCCACACGAAGGTTTGAGTTTGCGTCTGGCACCACGATGCCAGCTGCATCGGCTTCGTCCTCGGCGTTGATCGAGTCGCTGGTGTCAGCCTCACCGGTGGCTTCGCCGCCGGCGTTAGCGGTCACCGGAGGCGCCACGGCTCGGTAGCCGTATCGAGGTGAGCCGTCGTCGTCGTTGTCGGCGGCGTTGGGGTTCGTCGAAGTGACGTTCGAGGAACCAGTAGCTTCCAGTGCCTGTCCCGGTGCTGCGTTGCCTGCTTCGGGAATGGCAACGATGTAGACCTCGCCATCGAGGAGTGAATCAAACCAGTAGTTGCCGTTGACGTCTGTGGTCGTGCGGTCAACAAACGAATCGAGTGCGGGGTCGAAGTCGCCGGACATGTCGGCATCGACCCAGAGTTCGACCTCGACGCTTTCGATGCCTCGTTCGTCGGCGTCGTAGACGCCGTTGTCCAGGTTCGATCCAGCTCCAATGTCGGCCCATACCTGGTTACCAATTCGCAGTTGGTAGAACCCGAAGTCGATTGTCAGATTTTCATTGGCATCGGGTGTTGTTGGGTCGTTGTCGATCGCTTCTCCCAGCGGTTCTTCGGTGGCCCGCAGTTCTACGATGCCGGACTCGACCGAACCGTCGACGGTGCGAACGCCGTTGTCGTTGTTGTCGCCTCCGTCGTTGGGATCAACCTCGGTCGGTGCGGATGAGCGATGCCCGTCGAGTACGGACCCGGCGCTGAACTGGCTGGCCGGAATGACCACGACGTAGTCACCCTCGGGGAGCCCTTCGAACAGGTATAGCCCGCCACCGTCGGTCATCGTCGACGTCAACAGCGTGTCGGCGCTGCCGTCTCCAATACTGTCTTCCCAGAGTTCTACCGTTGCTCCGACGACCGGTCCCTCGCCAGCGTCGACCTCACCATCGTTGTCGTTGTCGAACCACACTTGGTTGCCGATACTCAGCCGATAAAACCCGAAGTCGACCGTGAGGTTCTCGGACAGGTCGGGCGTGTCGGGATCGTTGTCGGGATCTTCCAAACCGGGTTCGCCGCCGACGGTGGGTGTCACAGATCCTGATCGCACGGATCCGTCGCTCTGCTGGGTGCCGTTGTCGTTCAGATCCAGGTCGTCATCCGGGTCGATCTCGGTGGGGGTAGAAGAGACGAAGTTCTCCAACTCTTCCCCCGGTCCAAACTCGGTAGCCGGAATCACAACAACGTAGGTCTGGCCGTCCTCAAGCCCGGTGAAGAGGTAGAGCCCTGAGCTATCGGTGACGACGGTGGCCACCGGGCTTGTGGGGCTATCTGGCTCGCCGTCACCATCGGCGTCCACGTACAGCTCGATCGTCAGGTCGGGCACCACCGCTTCACCTGTGTCGATGGCGCCATTGTTGTCATCGTCGATCCAGACCTGATTGCCAAGGCTGAGCCGGTAGTAGCCGAAGTCGACGGTGAGGTTCGATCGATCGTCTCGCAGTCCCGTTGGTGACTCGTCGGTCTCGTCGGTTGGTTCGTCGGCCAGATCGACCCCCTCACCAACGGTGAGCATGCCGGACTTGTTGCCAATCGGGCCCGGGCCGACCATGGTCGGCACGCCGTTGGTGTTGTTGTCGGTGTCGTTGTTGGGGTTGGTTTCGGTGCCGTTGGTGGAGGGGTGGTAGGGGGTGAGGGCGTTGGGGTTGGTGGCGGTGGTTTGGTCGTTGGGAATGACGATGGTGTAGTCGCCGGCGGGGAGTCCGCTGAAGGTGTAGTTGCCGGTGGGGTTGGTGTTTGTGTTGGTGATGTAGGTGTCTGGGGTTCCGTTGTTGGTGGTGTCTTGCCAGAGTTCTACGAGGACGCCGGGGATG
>CALHFG010000138.1 GCA_938029215.1 uncultured Acidimicrobiales bacterium
GAACTCTGTCACACCCCTCGTAGATACTTGAGGCATGAACTTCTTGGCGGAAGAGGGGGAAGAGGCGGAAGAGTTGGTCGAATCCAGTGGCGCAGAATCCCGATTCGAAGGTCCATTGTCGATGGAGCGGGCGATCATGGCGACGGCCACCCGTGAGCTGAGCCAGCGGCTCGCTCTCGATACCTCTGGCTACTCCCGGGAAGAATTGGCCGATCATTCACTTGAGATCTGCCGGCTGTCGGATCGCATCCGGACCGGGTCGGCACGGTTCTTGACCTATGCCGACTACAACGCCGCTGCCCTCACCCGGGGCGAACGGAAGATGTCGTCGTTGGCCAACAGTCAATGCGGGGTGTCGCTACGGCAGGGGCGCGAGCTCGACCTTCTTGGTGCTGCTGCCGAGCGGTATCCGCTGTTCTATCAGGCGGTGCTGGAGGGGCGGATCGGCCCGGGCCACATCGAGGTTCTCCACCCGGTCTGGACGAAGGTTGATCGCCGCAGTTTCGAGGCGTGTCAGCAGTTGTTACTCGACGTTGCCAAGGTGTGCACCCCGGAGGCCTTCGCCGACGAGCTAGCGAAGTGGAGAAACCTCGCCGACGAAGACCCGTCGCTCAGGGACTTTCTGGCCAACCAGGCCAAGCAGCACATGACCTACGGCTTCGATGTGTTCGGAAACGTTCACTACTCCGGCACAGTCGGTCCCGAGCACGCTGAACCATTCATCGAAACCATCGAGACCGAGGCGGCAAAGCAAACGACGCCGGACACGATGCAGGTGGGAGCTCGAGGTCGGGCGATCGTGGAACTGATCCTGAACCCCGACGGGAAATACCGGGCCCGGCTCGAAGTACTTGTGCCCAAGAGCCCTCCCTGCCAGGACCGATCAGTGGAGGTCGAGGCGTTCACGGGCGACCGAACGCGGTGGATCGCTATGGCCCGTGCCGCAGAAGCCCGCAAAGTAGCAATGGCCCGCTCGGTCGCTGATCCCAACGACCTTGGTTTCGGCGGGGTTCACGTTCCCCGGACAGCTCGGGGGACTGTGCTTCCTCGGCCCATCGTCGATCGGATCCGACTCAGTGGCGCCAAGGTCACGATTCACATGGTCGATGCTGACGGCCACATCGTTGCTGACCAACATGCGGGGAGGCATTTCAACACGGTTCAGAAACGGCTGATCCGACTGCGTGACAACCGATGTCGGCACGCCGGCTGTCGGAAGACTGCCCTTCGATGTGAGTACGATCACATCGAACCCCACGAGCACGAGGGACCCACGCTCATTCGTAATGGTCAACTGCTGTGTCGCTTCCATCACCGCTTCAAGCACCGGGCTGACCCGGGACCAACGAGGGCCACGATCTTCGACGACTCGCCCCTCACCATCCTTCTGGAGTAGTGGGGGCGCCGTTCTGACAACGTTTGAATCGAATGAAAGCCCGCACTGCGGGCTCTTCGTGCTGCCCTAACCCCGCTAGCAACGCGGCTACGGCGTGGCAGCGGATCGGGAGCGCCGAGCCGACTCGGCCAACTGGCCGGCCAGTTCGTTGATCTCGACCGATCGTTCGGGACCGATGCCGGAGCGGATGTCGAAGTCTTCGGTATGCACCTCGGAAGCACCCAGTCGGCGGGCGGCGTTTGCCATAGAACGAACCAGCGCATCTGGGCCGCACAAGGCGACGTGTGCGCCGATCAATCCGTCGGGACCAAACAGTTGCTCCAGCGCGTCGGGCGACATTCGATTGCCGGCTGAGCTTTCGAACAGATGCAGATTGATCTGTCCTTCCTGTTCGGCCTGGCGAAGGTGGGCAACCAGCGGGTCGGTGTCCGCTGTTCGAGTTGCGAACAGTACGTCGGGAGTTGCCTCGGTGCCTCCGAGCGCGCTGAGGAATGGAGCGATGCCAACACCGCCGGCGATCCAGACATTGCGCTGGGGGAGTTTTCCGGATGGTTTGAAGGCTCCGTACGGACCCTCTACCTGAACACGGGCGTTCATCAGTTCAGCGGTGCTGAGCGCTTTGGTCCAGTCGCCGAGACACCGAATGGTGAACTGTAGGTTTTTCGACGAGGGAGATGAGGCGATCGAGAATGGGTGGGGCTCACCAAGTCCGGGTAGATCGAATCGAAGAAAGGCAAACTGGCCGGCCGAAAAGTCCATCCCCGTTTTCTCCGGAGCGAGTTCGATAGTCAGGAGATCGCCGGACAGCTCGTGAGAGACGACTCGGTAGCGGGCGCCCCTGCCCACATTGTCTCGCACAAAGACACGGGCAACCCAAGCCACGAGTCCGGCCACCATGATCGTGGAGAAGTACCAGCCCCAGCCCGAGCCATTGGCGTAGGGCTTTTCGGCGGTGTAGAAGTGCCACGAGGCGAACCCGAATGGGATGCCGAACAGTTTGTGGGTCCAGCGCCACCAGCGATAGGGAATCATGCGGAGCAAGCTGAGTCCGATCAGGCCATAGATCATGAGTTCGCCTGTTTCGGCAAGGCCTTCGGCTGCGTCGGCGGTGTTCTTGGATGCGCCCAGAATGCCGCCTTCGATCTCTGGATTGATTCGAGGGTGGAGGAACATCAGCACCGCGGAAAGGACCCCGGCCCAGCGGTGGGATTTGTAGACCCGATCGAGGCCGCCAAAGAGCGGTTCGATCAGACGGACACGAAGCGCCAGCACAAAACTCCACGCCATGAGCACGATTGAAGCGGCGCCGGCGAACAGTGACAGCGTGACGCTGCCATCGTCACCGGTGGCGCCAATGAAGGGAAGATATGAAACGGCTGCGGTCAGAAAGATCACCAAGGGTCCGAGCCATCCCACCGAGGGGTGGCGGGGGAGCTGAGGCAGAGAAATCGACCAGTCAGATCGCGTTCCGAGGAACGAACGAAGTTGTTGGAACATGCCTCGATAGTGAGGACCCGAACCTGAGGTCACGCTGAAGAGGGCTGTTACGGGAACTCAACGATGAACGCAGCGCCAGTTGGGTCAACGTCTTCTATACGGACCGAGGCGCCGTGGTCGTCGACGATCTGGCGGACGATCGAAAGGCCAAGTCCTGATCCGCCGCTGTGGCGGTCGCGGGCGAAGTCCAGCCGCGTGAACCGTTCGAACACCCGTTGCCGGTCTTCCTGATCAATCCCGGGTCCGTCGTCTGCGACGGTGAGGACCACCCGATCATCGCGCTGGGTCAGGGAAACCACTACCCGTGCTGCTGCATGCTGGGCAGCGTTGTCCAGCAGGTTGCGGATGAGTCGATTGAGATCGCCTTCGCTTCCCTGAACGCTCGCGGGTTCGACCGCGTCGATGTTGACCGATATCTGGGTGGATGCCCGCACGGTGGCGACCTCATCGAATAACAGATCGTCGAGATGCACTGTTGTGGGTCGCGACGTCGGTGACCCTTCAGCATGGGAAGCCAGGAACAGCAGGTTCTCGACTAGCGATTGCAGACGCCCTCCTTCAGACACCAGCCGCTCTCGAACTGGGGGCCACGTTGGGTCATCAATCGAGGTCGTTTCAACGAGGGCGCGCATGTTGGCTACGGGGCTCTTCAGCTCGTGGCTGGCGTCGGATGTGAACTGGCGCAGGGAATCGCGATGGGCCTCCAGACGGTCGAGCATCTCATTCATGGTGTGAGCCAGATCGCTGATCTCATCTTCGGTCTCGGGGACAGGAACGCGGCCGGACATAGCGGTGCCACTGATCCCCTCGGCCTCGCGTCTGATGTTGTCGACCGGTGCGAGCGCCGCTCCCACTGCGGTCCAGGTGAGGAGCCCAACCAAGCCGGCGACAAAGGGAAGCGCAATCAAGAAGAGGGTTCCCAGGTCGGCGACGGTCTTGTCGACGACTTCTAACTCCGCTGCGGTGAGAACGACGAGCGCTCCATCGTTGGTTGTTGCCGACGCGAGTCGAAACGCTGATGTCTCGGTCTCGACGCCGGTTGGCTTTTGTTCCTCCACGGTAAGGGTCACTTCGCCCACCGAATTCAGCCGGTCTGGCATCGGGTTTTCAACCGGAATGTAGTTGCCTTCTACCGCAAACACGGTTCCGTCGGGGCTTCCTATCCAGACGAAGGCCTCTTCCTGCTGGAGGCCGGTGAGGGTCGAAGGTTCGGCCCCGTCGGCGAGGAGTTGGGCTCGATCGTTCGCCTGTTGTCGAAGAGTGCTGTCGAGGTTGCCGAGCAACGTCGACCGGAACGCGATCAGCATGGCCACGCCGCCCACGATGAGCGCAAGGAGCACAGTTGCCACAGCGAGTGCGGTCGACCGTCCTCGAACCGTCTGCATACGCCGCCGAATCCGGGTGAGACTAGCCACCGTCTTTGTCGATCTTGTAGCCAGCTCCGCGGATGGTAACGATGCTGCTGCGGTCGAATGGGACATCGATCTTCTTCCGAAGGGACCGCACGTAGACCTCAACGATGTTGGGATCGCCATCGAAGTTGAAATCCCACACGTGACTCATGATCTCAGTCTTGGAGACCACCTCTCCGACTCGTCTCATCAGAAATTCGAGCAGTGAGAACTCTCGAGCGGTCAGGTCGATCTTTGACTCGCCTCTCTGTACATCGTGGCTGGCCGGGTCGAGCGTCAGGTCGCCTGCGGCAAGAATGGTGGGGCGCTCGCTTCCGGCTCGACGTAACAGCACTCGAAGTCGGGCTAGGAGCACAACGAACGCGAACGGTTTGGTGAGATAGTCATCCGCTCCGGTATCGAGTCCCTCAGCCTCGTCGAGGTGCCCGTCTTTTGCCGTGAGCATCAGGATCGGTGTCCAGTCTTCGCGCTCGCGTAGAGTTCGGCACACCTTGAAGCCATTGACCTTTGGGAGCATAAGGTCCAGGATGATCGCGTCGTAGTCGACCTCGCCGGCGAGCCACAGGCCTTCCTCACCGTCGGGCGCTACGTCAACGGCGAATCCTTCGGCTTGGAGGCCGCTTCGGAGCGATTCTGCCATCGTCACTTCGTCTTCGACGACCAGGATTCTCATGGTGACAGCACTGTAGGCGCTGACTCGGAACGGGGTGCGGTGGTTCGGTCCGCTGGCTTGGGGATGGTGATCTTGCGCTTCGCCTTGCCGACGAGTCCCCGATACACCGAAAGAAACAGGACAAGCAGCGTGATGGCGAGTGAGCCGACTGCATACCAAGACGCCCCGGCGTCGGTGCCAGCGGTGGCACCGTGCACGAGGCCGGTCCAGAACAGCAGGTAGCTCGAGAGATGAATGAGTTTCCACCATCGCCGCGGAATTCGTTTCATTGCCAGAGAGGTGACTTGCACGGCGATGAGCAGGTACATGGTTACTACTCCGAGAGCAACCGGAAGCGGCTTCCAGGTCGAAGCAAAAGGCACGAGAATCTCGAGCCACCCAAACTCGACATACGAATCGGCCACGAGGGCCACAATGTGGACGGTGGTGAAACTGACGGTGAGACCTCCGAGCCAGCGATGCATTGCAAGGAGCCATTTGGGAGACGGTGTTCCCTGCATCACCCTGGTGCTGACGAGGAGTCCCCATATCACCGAAAGCGCCGCCAGGAGCATGGCGACGATGCCGCTAGAACGAGCGATGAACCACCACAGCTGTTCTGACTCGAGTAGCTGGTTCATTTCGAAATCTCCAGTTCGAACCGTCCAAACCCGCCGAACCGACTGGGCTGGTTGGTATCGACAATCAGGGACGGGACGTTCGCAATACAGGGTTCAGGGTTGACCGATAGCGCGGTTGCGGTGGCTTCAGCCCACCAACCGGTTGAGGCGATGGTCGAGACGAGGACTGGTCCGTCGGTGGGTGCCAGCGTTGCAGGGTCGAGGAGGTGATGGCACTCGACGTTGTTTCGCAACCATCTCCGACGAAGGGTCGTGCTCGTTGCAATTGCGGCATCGGTAAGGGCGACCGTGGCGATCACGCCGTCGCTGTAGCTGGGCTCGGCGATTGTGATGATCCAAGCGGGCTCACCCGACGGGGATGTGCCGCGCACCCGAATGTCTCCGCCCAGGCTCACAAGAACGCCTTCGGCACCGGCGCTCATGACGTGTTGGCTCACGATGTCGGCTGCAAGTCCCTTACCGATCGCGCCGGGGTCAAAGGTGACCCCGCGGTTCATCCGGACTGTGCTCGTGGCTTCGTCGAGGTCGATATCGAGCACCGTGCCGACGGGGGAAACCTTTGCCACACCAACTGGTGAGTCGGCTACTTCGTCGAAGGTCTGGTCATATCCCCAAGCCTCCAGAGTCGGTAGCAGCGTGGGGTCGAAGCGGCCGTTGGTGAGAGCGTTGGCCGCCAGCGACTTGGCCACGAGATCAAACGTTTCGGGCGCCACTGGTACCGGCACGTTGCGGGATCGGTTGAGTGCACTGACGTCGCTCGACGGGTCGAACCGAGACCACCGCCGCTCCAGACGAGCCGTCTGGACCTGTGCGAGTTCAGCAAGCTGTTGGGCCATGTCAAGGCTGGGGCCGACGACCACGACGTGGCCGTCGGCCCCCATCGCCTTGAAGTGCACCTCGGCGCTATGAGCCACTGGATTCGGCAACTGGCTGAGGCGCCGGGGTCTGAAGCACAGCCGGTTCCGGCGCCGGAGGCGCTTGCGCAGTAGCCGCGGCGACCGGTCGAGCGTCAAGGGCAGGGCCATCCAGCGTGTTGCGTGGAATGACGACCACGATCGGTTGTACCTCAGGTACGACCACCCGGCGGATAACCGACGGGGCAGGTTCGGGAGCGGATGTGGTCTCGTTGTTGGCAGCGAAGGCCATGCCGTTCGCTATGCCTACCGACATGCCCACCGCCGTCCCAGCGGCGGCTAGACGACTCCATCCTCCCGCTTTGGTGGGTCTCCTCCCTGCGGATTTAGTCATCGTCTTCGTCCTCGCCGTCTTCATCTTCGTCATACTCAGGCTCGCCTGGCTGCAGCGTTGGGTCGGAGTAGGCGGACTCCATTGCTTGCGGTTCCACCGGGAGTACCTCGAGCGAGTTATCGGGAGTCGTTTGGTTCGGGACGTAGGGCTCGCCGAATTCGTCGACCACGAGCACGGGGCGCTCGCCGTCAACGTTGGTCGGGGCGAGGCCGTCGTTCCCGATTGGGTTGCCAGCCTGGTCGACGTACTGGATCTGAACATCGGGGGCCGGCTGACTCTGGGGCGCGCTCGAGCTATCGAGAGCACCCAATGTGAGCCACAGGGCGGTAACGCCACTGGCAACGGCCAGGGTGGTGACGGCGGCGGTCTGTAAAGCAGCGGTGGGGGTTTTCACGCTGGTCTCCTTTGGTGAGCCAAGCGGTGCTTGGATTCGCCGGGTTTTCCGGGAATGGAGGCATCGTGCGCTTGTGAACCTGAGGCTGCGCTGAGCGCCTTTGTCGGATTCGTAACGCCGGGTGGAATTGCTGCCAGGTGAGAATCGATCGGCCGGTTCATCTCTGACACCCGAAAGAGGTAGTGTCAAAGGTGTGTAGTGCCGGGTTTTTCGGCACATTTCAAGGAGGTCCGGTCATCAGTAACTCAGAGTATGAGAAGAGACTGTCCGGCTATGAAGCGAGCCTGTCCGAACTGCAGGAACAGGTCAAAGCCATGGAAGAGGAGAATGTTGCGCTGCGGCGTCGTCTCCAGGACGCCCCCAAACGCGTTCGAACGCTCGAGGAACGGCTGCTCGACACCAAGGGCCAGCTATCACAGGCAGTCAATCAGAACGAAAAGCTCACCTACACCCTTCGTGAATCCCGTGAACAGATCAACGGCCTTCGAGAAGAGGTAGACAAGCTCACCCAGCCACCTTCGGCCTACGGCACCCTCATCGGTGTTAACGACGACGAAACCGTCGACATTTTCACCAGCGGACGCAAAATGAAGGTGGAGGTTCACCCCGCGATCGAAGTGACCGAACTGCAGCGCGGCGCCGAAGTTGTGCTCAACGAGAGCCTCAACGTGGTGAAGGTTCGCGAGCCCGACGTTGCCGGTGAGGTCGTGAGCATCAAGGAGGTGCTCGCCGACAAGACCCGGGCCATTATCGTCGGCCGAGCCGATGAAGAGCGGGTCGCTCAGCTGGCCGACCATCTGCATGGCGAAGCTATTCGGGCTGGAGACTCGGTTCTTCTCGATCCCCGGTCCTCGCTGTTGATCGAAAAGCTCCCCAAGGCCGAGGTCGAAGATCTGGTGCTCGAAGAAGTACCGGATGTTGCGTACAGCGATATTGGTGGACTCGATGCCCAAATCGAAGAGATCACCGACGCAGTCGAGCTCCCGTTTCTGCATCACGATCTCTTCACCGAGCATGAACTCCCTGCCCCCAAAGGCATCCTGCTCTATGGCCCGCCCGGTTGCGGCAAGACCCTCATTGCCAAAGCGGTCGCTGCTTCCCTGGCCCGCAAGGTTGCGGAAAAGAGTGGCGACAAGGAGACCAAGAGCTTCTTCCTCAACATCAAGGGCCCCGAGCTGCTCAACAAGTACGTCGGTGAGACCGAACGCCAGATCCGATTGATCTTCCAGCGGGCTCGTGAGAAGAGCGAAGAGGGCATCCCCGTCATCATCTTCTTTGACGAAATGGAATCACTGTTCCGCACCCGCGGGTCGGGAATCAGCTCCGATATCGAGAGCACCATTGTTCCCCAGCTCCTGGCCGAAATCGATGGCGTTGAAACGCTGAAGAACACCATCGTGATCGGCGCGTCCAACCGTGAAGACCTCATCGATCCAGCCATTCTGCGGCCGGGCCGCCTGGACGTGAAGATCAAGATCGAGCGCCCCGGACCCGAAGCGGCAAAGGCAATCTTCAACCGGTACCTCACCGATCAACTGCCAATCCACGCCTCCGAAACCGACGGGGTTGCCCATCGAGGCGACGCCATCGACAAGATGGTCGACGAAGCGGTGGAGTTCATGTATCGCCAGGATGATGGCACTCGATTCCTCGAGGTGACCTATCAGAACGGCGACAAGGAAATTCTGTACTTCCGGGACTTCAGCAGTGGCGCGATGATCGAAAACATCGTGCGTCGCTCGAAGAAGTTGGCGATCAAACGCTTCCTCTCCGAGGGGGAGAAGGGCATCAAGACCGAAGACCTTCTTGCCTCGGTGACCCAGGAGTTCAAAGAGCAGGAAGACCTGCCGAACACCACCAACCCCGACGACTGGGCCAAGATCTCCGGCAAGAAGGGCGAACGCATCGTGTATGTGCGCACGCTCATCGGGCCAGAAGGCTCAGACAACAAGGGCGGCAAGTCCATCGAACAGGTCGCCACCGGTCAGTACCTCTAGCACGAGACCGATGTTGTTGCGGTGACCAAGCGCACGAGGGATCTCTTGATAACTGTGGCGTTCGTCCTTTTGGCGATCGTCGTATCGCTTCGGTTTGGTCGTTCGCTACCGGATAACCAGCCCGATCGAGACAACAACATCAAGTCTCTAGTGGGGGAGTGGGCGGTCACCGGGGCGTCCGGCGACGGCGTATCGTTCGAGTTCCCAGTTGGGCTGCCGACGTTGACGTTCGAGAGCAACGACACATGGGAGTCAGTAACGGAGTGCGCAGTGTTCACCGGAACGGTGTCTTTCGACGGCGTCGATCCGATCGGACCTCAAACAACAGGAACGGTGGCCTTTGAACCCATGGATGCCGATGGCCTCCAGAACATCGGTTGTGAAGACGTCGAGGTTTTGGTCGAAGCGATGGTTGGCGTCGACCGTTGGGAATGGCGGGGTGGCGACATGCGCTTGTTTTCGGCCGACGATGACGCCGAGTTCATGATGTCTCCAGTCCTCTAATCGCGAACCGGCCGAGCGCCGGTGGGGTAGGCCGGTAGCCTGTAGATGTGGCTGTTCGGAAGATCGTGGGCATAGAAACCGAGTACGGAATCATGATTCGCGGCTCCGCGGACTGGAATCCTGTCTCGGCGTCGAGCCTCTTGATCAATGCGTATCTCGGTGCCGGCGGTTCTGGAGCCGTCAATGATCGTTCAACAGCCATCGCGTGGGACTTCGTCGATGAGACGCCCGGAGCTGATGCTCGCGAGTACCTGCCGCCCGAGTTCGCAATGCCGCCCGAGGTCGAGACCCATTTGGTTAATGCCGTACTCACCAACGGCGCCCGGTACTACGTGGATCACGCGCACCCGGAAATCTCCACTCCCGAGTGCGCCGACGCGCTCAGCATCGTGCGTTGGGATCGCGCCGCCGAGCTGATCGGAGTGCAATCGATGGCCGCGGCCAACGAGGTCTTGCCTGAGGGGCAAGAGATGATCCTGTACAAGGACAACAGCGACCGCAAGGGCAACGCCTACGGCACCCATGAGAATTATCTACTCGATCGAAACCTTCCGTTCGGGCAGATTGTCACCGGCGCCACGTGGCACTTTGTGAGCCGTCAGATCTTTACCGGTTCGGGCAAGGTTGGCAGCGAGCTTCCCGGCGTATCGATTCGCGACATTCCCTATCAACTGACTCAGCGCGCGGAACAT
Organism: uncultured Acidimicrobiales bacterium; assembly: GCA_938029215.1. Taxonomy (GTDB): domain Bacteria; phylum Actinomycetota; class Acidimicrobiia; order Acidimicrobiales; family SZUA-35; genus JABDIY01. The sequence continues at coordinate 10,434 of CALHFG010000138.1, forward strand.
TTCGAAGAGGAAGTTGGGCTCGAAACCACGCTGAAGAGACCGATCGTCAACACCCGAGACGAACCCCACGCAGACAGCCAGCGGTACCGCCGACTTCACGTGATCGTCGGCGATGCCAACATGTCCCAGACCGCTACCTTCCTCAAGGTCGGAACCAGTCAGATGGTCTTCGCCATGATCGAAGACGGAGCGATGGACCTCGAACGAGAGTTCGAAGATCCCGTTACCGCGCTGCATCGGGTAAGCCATGACCTTACGTTGCGGGCGCCGCTGCAACTTCACGGCGGGAATACGATCACCGCGCTTGAGATTCAGTACGACCTGCTCGAACAGGCCGAGAAATACACGGCGCAGCGAGGCTTCGACAACGTTGGCGGTGAGGAAGTGGGCAAGCAGATTCTGAGCACGTGGGGCGAGGTGCTCGCCGGCCTCGAGTCAGACCCGGAATCGGTCGCACATATGGTCGATTGGGTCGCCAAACGACGGATTCTCAACGGCTTCCGGGAGCGACACGACTGCCAGTGGGACGATTCGAGGCTCCGTGCCCTCGATTTGCAGTACCACGACATGCGGCCCACCAAATGTTTGGCTAACAAGGCGGGCCTCCAGAAGTTGGTGTCAGACGAGGACGCTGCGTGGGCGATGACCAACCCACCTGAGGACACCAGGGCTTACTTCCGTGGCCGGTGTCTCGAGAAATTCGGAGAGCACGTGGTCGCAGCCAACTGGGACTCGATCGTTTTCGATGTAGGCGATGATCCCCTTCGTCGGGTGCCAATGATGGAACCGACTCGGGGTACCGCCGCTCATGTGGGTACTCTTCTGGATGAGAGCGATTCCGTTGCTCAACTCCTCGAGAAACTTGGTGGCTAAACCCGCCGAACAACAGTGGTAACAACGACAGCAGAAAAGGTGACACATGGCTGAGCGTGAACAGATTAAGAAAAGCGCCCCGCCCCGCAAGGATGGCGGCGGCGAAGGTGGGCAGGCGCAGGTGAGCGCGAAGGGCGACGAGCTCAAGGCTGAACTGGATGACTTGCTCGACGAGATCGACGAGGTGTTGGAGACCAACGCTGAAGACTTCGTCAAGAGCTATATCCAAAAGGGCGGCCAGTGAGCCTGCCGAACTTCCCGCTCCACGATGACCCCGGCCCCAACTTCTCTGGACTTGTCGACAGCTATGGACTGCTGCCCGACTACTCCACAGTGAATACCGCCACCGCCAGCGACCTCGCTGCCATCACCCACGGCACCACCGTGGTCGCCTGCACCTTTGCCGACGGTGTTGTAATCGCCGGTGACCGTCGGGCCACGAGCGGCAATCTCATCAGCCACCGCAACATGCGCAAGGTGTTTGCTGCAGACCGTTGGAGCGGCGTCGCCATCGCCGGGGCCGCCGGGCCCGCAGTAGAAATGATCAAGATGTTCCAGCTCCAGCTGGAGCACTACGAAAAGATCGAGGGAAGCCCACTTTCATTGGAAGGTAAGGCCAACCAGCTGTCGATGATGGTTCGAGGCAACCTTCCCGCAGCCATGCAGGGGATGGTCGTTGTGCCCATTTTCGCTGGCTTTGATCGCCGCCGAGATCGTGGCCGGGTGTGGGCCTTCGATGTCACCGGTGGGCGCTATGAAGAGATGAACTATGTGGCCTCGGGCTCGGGATCATTGCATGCGCGGACCGTGATCAAATTGGGGCACCGTCCCGACCAAAGCCGCGAAGAGGCGATCGACCTGGTAGTCAAGGCGCTCTACACCGCGGCCGACGACGACTCCGCGACCGGCGGTCCCGACCCGCTCCGCGGCATCTACCCAATCGTGGCTGCAATCACCTCAGACGGGTACGACGAGGCGTCGGAAGAAGAGATTTCCACCCGATTTGCTTCCTACATCGAGACCATCCGCACCAACGACAGCAGGGAGGCATAGTCATGAACATGCCGTTCTATGTTCCGCCGGAACAGATGATGCGCGATCGTGCCGATTTTGCCCAAAAGGGCATCGCACGCGGCCGTAGCCTCGCAACGATCGAATGTGCCGATGGAATCATCCTTGTGGCCGAAAACCCCAGCCGAAACCTTCGCAAGATCTCTGAGATCTATGACCGCATAGCGTTCGCTGGAGTCGGCAAATACAACGAGTACGACCAGCTACGCATCGCCGGAATCCGCGCCGCAGACATGCGCGGCTACACCTACAGTCGCGACGACGTTGATGCCCAGACCCTGGCGAACCAATACGCACAGATGATGGGTCAAGTATTCACCCACGACGTCAAGCCGATGGAGGTGGAGATCCTCGTCGCGTCCGTGGGCAACGCGATCGAAGACGACCGGCTCTTCCACATTCGCTACGACGGCTCGGTCACCGATGAGGACGGTTTCGCAGCACTTGGAGGCGATGCCGACCGTGTGCGCGAAGGCTTGTCTGGTAAAGACACATCCGAAATGGACTTCTCGGCCGCATTGAAGTTGGCTGTCGAGGCCCTCTCGACCGACACGCCCTTGACCGCTGATCAGTTGGAGGTCGGTGTCCTCGAACGTCACGTTGAGGGGCGTTGCTACCGGCGGCTCGAAAACGACGAGATCACCACGCTGCTGGCCTGATTTCGGGTAGTTCAAACGCTCGTTTGGGTGACAAGCCGCCTTCGTTCGCCGTTCTAGCTTTGGAATGGTGGAGAAGATCGCGGTCGCAATCGTCGACGATGCTGAGCTCATCGTGGCCGGTGTTCAAGCTCTCCTGGCGCCTTTCGAAGACACGATCGACATCGTCTCGGCTCGGGTGGGCCGCGTTGGCCCAACCAAAGCCGACCTTGCGCTGGTCGACGCAACGGGGCCGTTGGATGCCGGTCTCCTCCGCGTGAGGGAAGTTTTGGACCTCGGCACCGTCTCGCAGGTTGCGCTGTACAGCTGGCGCGTAAGCGACGAGGCGGTGCAGGCGTACCTTTCCGCCGGCGCGTCTGGAGTGGTATCGAAGTCCTCCACGGCTGAGGAGATGCAGAAGGCGATTCAGTTGATCCACGAGGGCCAACAGGTCGTGCATGTCTTTCCCGCTGTAGTGGCGCCGGGTTGTGAGGGTTTGGCGGAAGAGCTTTCAGAGCGGGACGTGCAAATCCTCTCCCTGGCCGCCAAGGGCTTTGACAACGCCGAGATCGGTGAGCAACTGTTCCTGGCCGAATCGACGGTGAAGACCTATGTCAAACGGCTCTACCAGACCCTGGGCGTCCACACCCGAGCACAAGCGGTGATGAGGGCGGTCGAAATGGGTTTGACCCCGCACCATCCCGGCACATAAGCCGCCACAACGATTTCCTTCGCCCGATTTAGCGCTAAGACCCTGCGGCGGGGCACACTGTCGGGGTGCAGTCGGTAAGAGTGACGTTGGCCAATGACGTCGAACTTGTGGTTCGTGGTCTGGAGTCCATGCTGTCTGACCATCCGGGTTTCGAACTAACCCAGGTCCTTATCGGGGAAACCCAGGTGCTCCCTACCGATGTGTTGCTCATCGATACCTTTGGCGGGTCCGCCGACCTCTTGCCCAGGATGCGGTCGGCCATCGAGAACCCCGACATTGGGAGCGTCGTGTTGTACTCCTTCACCGTCACCGAACCCTTGTTGGATTGGGCGAAATCGGTTGGTCTTGGAGGTGTCATCTCCAAGAGCGTGCACGGCGAGGCCTTGGCTGAGCTGTTGCTACTGGCCTCGCAAGGAAGATTTGTTCGCGAACACTGTCCGGACGACCGAAACAACGATGCATCAGCCGCTCTCGTCCGGGACCTCTCGTTCCGAGAGGCCGAGGTGCTCGCACTCATGGCCGCAGGCCACACCAACTCTGAGATCGCGGAGACGCTGTATCTCTCGGTGGAAACGGTGAAGACGTACGTTTCGAGAGTCTTTTCCAAGATTGATGTCCGTAACAGGACCGAGGCCGCACTGTGGGCGGCCCGGGTTGGCCTGGGTCAACTGGATGACCAGAAGATTCTCGACCGTATTTAGGCCAGACATGGCTCGATGCTGACTTTGGGGCGGCCTCGGTTACCTTGGTGTCGTGGGCCACAGTCGTCGGATTTACGGGATCGAAACCGAATACGGAGTCACATGCACCCTGCGAGGGCAACGTCGGCTTAGTCCGGATGAGGTGGCGCGGTACCTGTTCCGCAAGGTGGTCAGCTGGGGCCGTTCTTCCAACGTGTTCCTCGCCAACGGAGCTCGTCTGTATCTCGACGTCGGCTCCCATCCCGAGTACGCCACCGCCGAGTGCGACACCATCGGCGACGTCGTTGTTCACGACAAGGCCGGCGAGCGCATCCTGGAACAGCTTCTTGAGTCAGCCGAAGAGCGGCTTCGCGATGAAGGTATTCGCGGCACCGTGCATCTGTTCAAGAACAACACCGACTCGGCCGGCAACAGCTACGGCTGTCATGAGAACTACCTCACCCGGCGCGGTGACGACGTCAGCCACTACAACGAGATCCTGATTCCGTTCTTGGTAAGCCGGCAGATCTACGCCGGCGCTGGCAAGGTGCTGCAAACCGCACGAGGCGCCAGCTTTTCGGTGTCTCAGCGGGCCGAGCACATTTGGGAAGGCGTGAGCTCTGCAACCACCCGGAGTCGGCCAATTATCAACACCCGTGACGAGCCCCACGCCGACGCCGAAAGCTATCGGCGACTGCACGTGATCGTGGGTGACTCCAACATGAGTGAGTACACCACCTATCTCAAGGTGGGGGCCATGGCGGTCATCCTGCGAATGGTGGAGGACCCCAGTTGCGTTCTGCGAGATCTCACGTTGGAGAACCCGATCCGAGCGATCCGAGAGATCAGCCACGACCTCACGTTCAAGCGCCGGGTCCGTCTCCAAAACGGCCGCGAGGCGTCGGCCTTCGAGATCCAAAGCGAATACTTGAACCGGGCCCTTCGCTACGCGGAAACCAAGGGTTTCCCCGAGGACGAAATGAAAGCTCTCCAGATGTGGGAGTACGTGATGACCCATCTCGAAACCGATCCGTTCAAGCTCGACCGCGAGCTCGACTGGGTGATCAAATACAACCTGATCGAGGCCTACCGAAAGCGCCATGATCTTCAACTCAATGACCCACGGGTGCAGCTGATGGACTTGCAGTACCACGATGTTCGCCGCGGAGACCCCGACAACCCACAAGAAAAGCCCTGCAGCAGCGTCTTCTACAAGATGCAGGAAAAGGGCCTCGTCGAGCGGACACTTACCGACGACCAAATGATGACCGCGATCGACGAGCCACCTCAAACCACCCGGGCAAAGCTGCGGGGTGACTTCATTCGGCGAGCCAAGGAACGCAAGCGTGACTACACCGTCGATTGGGTACACCTGAAGCTCAACGATCAAGCGCAGCGAACAGTGCTGTGTAAGGACCCGTTCCGTCACACCGACGATCGCGTGCAAAAACTCATCGACAGTCTGTAGTTCTGCGCTCCGCTCGCCTCGGCGCTGCGTGGCGAACGCTTTCTTGCTTTTTGTTGTTCGCTGGGCTCGGTGATCGCTGATTGTGTCGGGTCGCTCTGCTGCCCTGCGGGGGGAATTCTGCGCTCCGCTCGCCTCGGCGCTGCGTGGCGAACGCCAAGGCTTCACCGCGAGGCAATAGGATGGCCCGCTGATGGCCTCCGCAGTGGATAGAACCGAACGGATCCTGAACCTCACCGCGATCCTTCTCGACACTCGCCGTCCACTCACTCGCTCTGAGTTACGCGAAAAAGTTGAGGGGTACCCAGAGAAGGACGAATCGTTTCGTCGAGCGTTCGAACGCGACAAGGAACTGATCCGAGAGGTGGGGATCCCACTGGAAACAGAACCCGTTCCGTTCTCCGAGCTCGACGGTTACCGAATCCCACCCGACAAGTACTACCTCCAGGGTGCGTCGTTCACCCCGGCCGAGCTCGCTGCCCTCCATGTGGCAACGCTGGCTGTGCAGTTTGGCAACTCCGATGAAGAGGCGCTGTGGAAACTTGGCGGCCTCGGTGTTACCGACGCGGACGGCGTTGGCTTTGAGAGTCCTATTTCGGAACTTCCGACCGATTCGGTTCTGCTCGATGTATTCCAGGGAATCCAGCAACGGGTTCCGCTGCAGTTTGACTATCGAAAGTCTTCCGGGGAGGCCACCAGCCGAACCGTGGAACCGTGGTCGTTGTACTTTCAGCGAGGTCGCTGGTACCTCCGGGCTCTCGATCGAGATGCCGCTGACCAGCGCAGCTTTCGGCTCGACCGAATGAGCAACGTGGAGACACTGGAAGGCACCATTGCAGAACCGGTGGACCTGGAAGCGCAAGAGACGATCTTGCGTCCATGGGAGATTGGGACCGCCGATCCGGTAGCGGTCGAGCTCTTTGTGGCCGAACCCGCCGTGGCGCCGGTCGCGGAGCGAGTCGGTGCCGGTCCCAGCCGCACCCACACCCACCAGGGGCGCGATGGCGCCGTGTTTCTTTTACAGGCGCGGGCGGTCGACGCTGCCATCAGCTTTGCCCTCGAATGGCTCGACGACGCCGTAATTCTCGCACCGCCCGACGTGCGGGAAGCGATCGTTGACTCCTTGACCCAGTCGGCTGATCGGGGGAGCCATGGCTAAAACCGGCCCGCCGAAAGCCTCGGATGCGATTCGTCTCGTTCTTTCCATGGTTCCGTGGATCATCGACAACCCTGGCTCGACTATCGACACCATTGCCGAACGCTTCGGTAGAGACCCAGCTCAGGTTCTGAAGACGCTGGAGACGCTTTCGTTTGTGGGCGTTCCTCCGTACAGCCCCGACGCTCTCATCGAGGTTCAAATCGACGAGGATCGGGTCACGATTCTGTTCGCCGACTACTTTTCCAAGCCACTGCAGCTTTCCACGGGACAAGCGCTCGCTCTGCTGTCCTCGGCTGACGCATTACGGCGCATCGACGGTGCCGACAAAGACGGATCGCTCAATAGCGCCCTTCAAAAGCTGGCCGACGCGACGGGCGTGACGCCCGATAGGCAGCTGGACATCCAATTGGGCGACGCACCAGCAGACCGCCTGGCCCAGCTTCGAGCGGCTGCGGATTCCGGCGACGAGCTCACGATTTCGTACTACAACCAAAGCAAGAACGAAACGAGCAGCCGCACGATCGCCCCTCGGCGAGTCCGGTCGGCTGGCGGCTCGTGGTACGTCGATGCGTACTGTCGAACAGCCCAGGATGATCGCTCGTTCCGCCTTGACCGGATACTCGATCTCACCCCCGCATCTCGGGGAGAACAGCCTGTGCCCGACGCTGAACTGAGCCCGGCCGGAACGGTATTTAGATCGAGCGGGGCGATGCCCACGGTGACTTTGCGGCTCGGACCCGGTCAGCACTGGGTCAAGGACAGCATTCCGATCGTCCGAATGACCGAAATCGATGACGAAACGATTGATGTGACCCTGGCGGTCGCCTCCGACGCGTTCCTGGAGCGGCTGCTACTGCAACTGGGAGCCAGCGCCGAAGTTGTGGGCGACGGGTCGGATGTGACGAATGAATTGGTCGCAGCGGCGGCGCGGCGCGTTCTGGAGAAGTACGGCGACTAGTCTGGATCGGTGAGCGAAGATCCCACCGGCGAGAATCCACCACCGGCACCGGTGTCGCCCGACGAAGAACCTGCGGGAGATCCCTCCAACGTCGTTCATCACGGTGAAGCGCTGGTGGCCGCTCTGCTCAATACACAGAAAATCGTTCAAGACCCCGTAAGCGCCGCTCCTGCGGTGCAGTCAGATGCTGGGCCGTCGATCGCTCCTGCCGCAGGGCGGCCACCGCTCACGGCGTCGACCGTCATCTCCCACACAGACCCTGCCTCCTTTGCGCCCGCATCTGCATCCGAGCTGGCCGGCGAGGGCAATGACGACGACAACGACCCGACGCAGGGACCGTCCAACCCCGATGACCCTGCCTCGACTCCAGAGGACCTTGGCCCATCGGGCGACGATGGCGATGACGGCATCGATGCCGAAACCGACGATGATGATGACCCGAGCTTTGCCCGAAACATCCTCGAATGGGTCGTGGTTCTCGGCGCTGCAGTCGGCGTGGCAGTTATTCTGCGAACCTTCGTTTTCCAGGCGTTCTATATCCCGTCTGAATCGATGGAAACAACGCTCTTCGAACGCGATCGAATTCTGGTCAACAAGGTCAGCTACCGGCTCCACGATGTGAACCGCGGCGATGTCGTCGTTTTTCGACGCCCCGACGACCAGCCCGGCGAGATTCGTGATCTGATCAAGCGAGTCATTGCACTCCCGGGTGAGACTGTGGAAGGCCGCGGCAGCACGATCTACATCGACGGCCAACTTCTCGTTGAGCCCTATCTCGACGGCAACAGCTTCGGCGACTTCGGGCCCGTCACCGTGCCAGAAGGCGAGCTGTTCATGATGGGCGACAACCGCGACCAGAGCCTGGACTCCCGACGCTTTGGAACGATCAGCGAAGACCGCGTCGTCGGGCGAGCGTTCTTCTTGTTCTTCCCGTTCGACCGAATCGGGAATTTGTAGGATTCCCTCCGGGGGCCTCTCGCTCGCCTGCGGGCCTATCGCCGG
>CALHFG010000139.1 GCA_938029215.1 uncultured Acidimicrobiales bacterium
GCTCCACTGAACACCACCATGCGTTCCGCTCGCCTCCGGGCGAGCGTTCTGCGTTACCCACCCCAAACCGCCCTCCGACTCGCTCCACTGAACACCACCATGCGTTCCGCTCGCCTCCGGGCGAGCGTTCTGCGTTACCCACCCCAAACCGCCCTCCGGGCGAGCGTTCTGCGTCACCCACTACGGCGAGAACCGCCGGGAGGGAAATCCGCTCTCGCCCTGGCTGCTGCTGCAAGTAGAATGGTCGAGAAGCTCGAAACTGGAGATACCTCTGAACGATCCAATCGAACAAGCACGCCAACGCTCTGATCAAGAGCTGCGAGACCAGGTCCGCATCGCTATCGATGCGGCCGAGGATCGCAAGGCCGAAGACACCCAGGCGTTCTTCGTAGGCGAAGTGATGGGAATCACCGACTGGTTCATCGTCACGAGCGGCACGAACCCTCGGCAAGTCCGAGCCATCGTGGAGAACATCGAAGGCGAGCTCACCGATCAGCTAGGAATCAAACCTCTACGAATCGAAGGCCTCGACTCCCTGGCGTGGGTGCTCATGGATTTTGGCGGGTTTGTTGTACACGTCTTCCATCACGAGTCCCGCGAGTACTACAACCTCGAACGACTCTGGTCCGACGTGCCACGATTTGAGCGCCAAAGCGCCTAGTCGTCCGTCCTAGCTGCCCCAGGCGGTAAGGATCGCTTCATGATCCGGACCGAGCTGCAACACGATCGGATCCGACGGCAACGCCACCTCAGAACGTCGGATTGGTGGTCCCGGGAGTGCCGCACTGAGGGCCGCGTCCCTGGCAAAGCCTGTTTCCACCCGGAACGCTGTCTCGGCGTTGTCGAACGCGGGCCCGTTGGAGATGGCAACCACCTCAACACCGAGCCGACCAAGCGAGCGTGCAACGGCGTCTAGATCGGCACGCCCGGTGCGATCCTCTACGCGAACCCGAAATCGACGGTCGGGCTGATCGCCGGCCGGAAAGGCAACAACCCGCCTGACCAGTTGTTCGGCGCGGTCCGGGTTGACGGTCGGAACTCCGTCACCTGCGATATCGAGCGGCAACAGGATCACCTCATGGGGCCCGTCGGCGACCGCCCGAATGGTGCGGCTGAGCTGATCTTCGGTCCCGAGCGGTGGATCCTCTAGGAGCTCGGTCCAAAAGAGGTCTCGCCGAACCAATGCCGCAAGCGAGTCTTGCCCATCGACGGTTCGCCCAAGGAACGCCGCGACGCCCTCACCGCCCACCTGCACGGGCCCGACCGCAAAGAGAACGTCTCCCCCGGGCGCAGGCACCGGATCAGGGTTGTTCAAGGTGTACGAGCTCTCTCCGAGCAGGCTCGCCCAACGATCTGCGTCGACCACCTCGACGACCGGAATCCGTAGCTGCAGTGTGCTGGCCACCGCTTCGATCGCGGCGTCGGGCGACAGCGCTTGAATTCGCTGACCCTCGACAGCTTCGAGCTCGCCGGGGACGAGAATGACGGCTCCCCCGCGGGCGGTTTGCCCGATTTTGACGATCACGGCCACGCCGGTGATCCTGCCCTCGTCCATTTCGACCACCCCGACAACCGGCGAGGGATCGACGAGCGCGACCCAGCCGGGCGCATCCGGTCCCGGATCGTCGACGAAGGTACCGGTCCTGCTGTCGAGCAGCGTCCGGAAACCGCCGTACCCGAGGATGGGGATTGCCATGAACAACATGACCTCCAGAACGACGAACATCTTCTTCGACCATCGGGGCGCGTTCATGACGGCGCCCCATCGTCCAGTTGTTGTTGTGCTGAGGTGCGATAGAGGTCATAGGCCTCGATGCAGGCGACCACCGGAGAGGGGCACAGATGGTCGATTGTCAACCCCGAGGCAACACGATGCCGAATTTCTGTGCTTGAGACCTCGAGCAGCGGAAGATCGACCCCCGCAACCCGGAACCCAGGTGAAGGCGACGCTTCCTGGCCGCCACGCTGCACCGCAACAAACTGTGCATTCTGCGCCAACCAGTCCGCGTCGTGCCAGGTGTCTAGTTGAGCAGCAGCGTCACTGCCCACGATCACCTCGAAAGTGGCATCTTCTGACTCTTCAGCCAACGTTCTCAGCGTGTCGGCTGTGTAACTTGGCCCACCCGAAGAAATCTCGACAGAAGACGATTTCAGGACGGTTTTTGGCTGACGTGACCAATAACACGCTTGCTCAACCATCCTGAGGCGTAGCGCCGCGGGCGTGATATATCGACTTCCGCTCTTCTGCCACGGGTCGTTGGCCACGACCATCAGAACAAGGTCGAGCCTGCGTGCCTCCGCAACCCTCTGACCAGTCAAAACGTGCCCAATATGGGGCGGGTCGAAGGTACCACCAAAGACACCTATTCGTCGGGTCTTCTCAGGCTGAGGTGGGGTGGTTTTTTGCATCTCGGTGGGTGTTCTCGAGGAGGCGCTAGCCCTTAGCACACCAAAAGGCACCATCGGGTGACCAATGTCACTCGACTCGCGGGAACCCTCTGTAGTACTAATGACGCTTGGTCTTTACAAGACCCAACGTGCTCAACAACATATCCAGCGCATGGATCACTTTCGGCACAAAAGGACACTTGTAAAGAGCGTGACGGAAACACCCGCCTTCGTCTCGCTTTGCCCGCAATCCCCCACATCACAACACTCCTTTTAAACCCGCACGAGAGTTAGAGACGCGCAATATGAGTGACTCAGTAGGTCAGTACCTCAACGAAATCGGACTTGTTCCGCTCCTCACCGCAATCGAGGAGCGCGAGCTCAGCCAAATCATCGAAAAGGGCCGCGATGCCCGTGAAGCTATCGAGAATGGCGAAAACACCGCAGAAAACCGTCGGGCAGCACGAGCTGCCGCCCGAGCCAAGGATCGCTTCATCCGAGCCAACCTTCGCCTCGTGGTGAGCGTTGCTCGCCGCTACCCGCTTCCCCCGTCGATGGAACTTCTGGATCTCATCCAGGAAGGTAACCTCGGCCTCGAGCACGCCGTCGATAAGTTCGACTGGCGTAAGGGTTTCAAGTTCAGCACGTACGCAACCTTCTGGATCCGCCAGGCCATCGGCCGGGCGCTCGATCAGAAGGCCAGCCTTGTCCGCCTTCCCGGCGATCGTTCCGCTTCGCTGCGGGCCGCTCTTCGTCAGGTCTCCGGCGACGGCGACGAGTTGGATGACGAGCATGCTCGCCTTCACCGCCTGACCACCCCCACCTCGCTCGATCGCACCATCGGCGACGATGACAGCAACGAGCTGGTCGACCTTCTCCCCGACGCCAACCCCGGCCCCGAGGTTGAGGTCATGGCCCGAGCCGAAGAGACCATGGTGACCGGTCTTCTCGACGTGCTCGACGAGCGAGCCCGCTACGCAGTCGAACAGCGCTTTGGCCTGAATGATGGCCGCAAGCGCAGCTACCGCGAGGTTGGCGAAGAGCTCGGTGTTACCGCCGAGGCTGCTCGTCGCCTTGTGAAGCGTGCCGTCAGCGCCGTTCGCGATCAGGCCGGCGATGTCATGGCTGACTTTGACGCAGCCTGATTCTCAGGCGAACGCCGCCTAGTTCTTTCTAAGAACGAACAGAAGCCCGGGCCCTCGGCCCGGGCTTCTGCCGTTTTGAACCCCTCGCAGAGCGAATCAGATTCACATCCAACCCGTCAGGGCACGAAACGCATCTGATTGACCCGAAGGCGAGGCAGCACAAAGAAAGTCGTGCCGAATCGGTGTTGCCGTCGAATGTAATTAGACGTAAATTGACGTAATGCACTCTCGTCCCGGTCCACCACCTCAGGGAGTCGCCGGACTGTTGGTCAGGGCCAGCGCACAGCACGGGACCTTCAGTCGGCAGGAGGCAGCAGAGAGTGGTGTGTCCGCAAAGCAACTACGCAGGCTGAAGGATCAGGGCCACATCCAAAGCCACGGTCCATCGGTGTTCACGCTGCCCGAAGGATTCGACCGCACTCTTCAGCGCATCAAAGCGTCGACGCTGGCCTTTCCGGGTTCGGCCGCAACTGGCCGGTCAGCCGCCCATCTTCATGGCCTCGGAAACTGGAGCACCTTCGAAGCGGTCGATCTCTGGCTGCCCATGTCGGCCCGAAACGCCAAGAAGGTGCCCAATACCAATGTGATCAGGAACCGGGCAATCGAGCGGCGCTTCGACTTGCTCGAGGTGAATCGGATACCGACCGTGAGTGCTGCAGCAACTCTGATTCAGCTCGGATCGGTCGCCTCAGTCGAGGAGCTCAGAATTGCGCTGGACGAGTTCGAGCGATCGTTCCCCACCGAATGGCTGACTCAGACAATCGACCGAATGCATTCCCCCGGACGAAGCGGGGTATCGAGGCTGCTGGAGGTACTCAACGATCCAACTCGAGTCGCCGGCGTCACCGAGTCCTGGATGGAACGAGTGCTCGCTGACCTCGCGAACCGTCCGGGTCTCCCGCCGATCGAACTGCAGTGCGAGGTCGTGGTCGGCGCGAAGCGGTATCGGATCGACGTTGGCGTGCCGTTGTTGCGTCTTGGCTTCGAAGCTCATTCTCGCCAGCATCATTTTGGCGCGTTCAAAGAGAACGCTGACAACGTCCGAGACCACGACCTTGCCAGTGCGGGGTGGCTTGTGCTTTACATCACCTGGTCGCAATTGCAGCGACCGGCGGCATTCGTGGATTTGTTCGAACGGACCATCCGTCAGCGCGCCAAAGATCTCGGCATCCGCCTGGCGGCCTAGCCCAACCCAAAGCGAATCAGATTCACATCCAACCTCTCGAGGCCCAAAACGCATCACATTGAAGAGCTCCGCAACGAATCGAATTCAAAAGACGCCCCCGAGGTCACAAATCGAATCAGATTGCGGAACCGCTCCGAAGGCGAGGCAGGAGGCCCCCGGAGGGAGTATCAGAGCAGTTCGGCTACTCGGAAGGCCAGTTCGATGCCTTGGCTGGCGTTCAGGCGAGGGTCGCACATGGTTTCGTACCGCTTGCTGAGATCGGCTGTCTCCACGACGGCCGCTTCGCCGCCGACACATTCGGTCACGTTGTCACCGGTGAGTTCTACGTGGATGCCACCGGGGTTGGTGCCAGCCTCGCGGTGGGCGGCGAAGAAGCCTGCCACCTCGCCGACGACGTGTTCAAAATTGCGGGTCTTGTGGCCGGTGTCGGCGGTGTAGGTGTTGCCGTGCATTGGATCACAGGCCCACACGACCTGGTGACCGGACTCTTTGACGGCTTTGAGGATGGGCGGCAGCCCTTCGGCCACTTTGTCGTGGCCCATGCGGGTGATAAGGGTGAGGCGTCCGGCTTCGCGCTCGGGGTCCAATGCTTCACAGAGTCCAACAACGTCTTCGGCGGTGGCGGTTGGGCCCACCTTGCATCCGACCGGGTTTTTGATGCCACGGAAGAACTCGACGTGGGCGCCGTCGAGTTGGCGGGTGCGCTCACCGATCCACACCATGTGGGCCGAGCAGTCATACCAGTCGCCGGTGAGGGAGTCCTTACGTGTAAGTGCTTCTTCGTACTGAAGGATGAGAGCTTCATGGCTGGTGAAGAAGTCGGCTTCATGAATCTCTGGGTGGTTGCTGGATACACCGGCCGCTTCCATGAACCGGAGCGCTCGGGTGATCTCTGCCGCCAATTTCTCATAGCGCTGGCCGCTGTTGCTGTTGCCAACGAACTCCTGATTCCACGCCTGCACACGATGCAGGTCGGCAAAGCCGCCCTTGGTGAACGCCCGCAGCAGGTTAAGGGTCGACGCGCTCTGGTGGTAGGCCTGCAAGAGCCGGTCGGCGTTGGGGCGGCGTTCGCCTTCGGAGAAAGGAAGGTCGTTGACCATGTGGCCAAGGAAGCTCGGTAGTTCCATGCCGTCGACGGTTTCGGTGGGCTTGCTGCGCGGCTTGGCAAACTGTCCCGCGATGCGGCCGACTTTGACGGCTGGAACGCCGGATGAGTAGGTGAGCACGACGGCCATTTGCAGGATCACGCGGAGCTTGTCGCGGATCTGGTCGGCGGTAAAGCTGTCGAAGCTCTCGGCGCAGTCACCAGCTTGAAGAAGAAAGGCCTCGCCGGCAGCGACCTTGGCCAGTCGACGACGCAGGTCCCGAGTCTCGCCCGCGAACACGAGGGGTGGGAGGGTGTTCAGCTTCTTCTCGACGCCTTCGAGTTCGGCCATGGCTGGCCAGGTGGGCTGTTGAAGTGCCTCAAATGCGCGCCATGAGTCCGGTGTCCAGTTCATACAGGCAGTGTAGGCAAAGGGGCTGCGGGCCCCGTCGCGCTTTTTGCAATCGTCGCACACAGCGCTCTTGTGCCGGGCACCGACACGCGACGGGCTAGGAGCCTCGGTCCCGCTCGGGTGTTGGGCGAAGTTCGTTGAAGCTGTCGATGTTGCGGAGGGCCGGGAAGGCTAGGGCTGTCACCGCGACGACGGCCAACGTGGCAACGCCACCGAACATGACCGCTCCGACCAGACCGAACAGTGACCCGGTGAGGCCAGATTCGAACGCTCCGAGCTCGTTGCTCGCCCCAATAAAGACGTTCTCGACCGCCAGCACCCGCCCCCGCATGTTCTCTGGAGTCGCCAACGGCACGATGGTCGACCGTATGTAGACGCTCACAGCGTCGGCCCCGCCGAGGGTGAGTAGCGCGCCCATCGCGACCACAAAGCTTGTGGTGAAACCAAGCACGATGGTTGCTACCCCGAAAAGGCCAACGCACCAGAACAGAATCGGCCCGATTTTTCGTTCCAATGGTCGTATCGCCAGCGAAATTGTTGTGGTGGCGGCGCCGATGCCGATGGCGGCTCGTAGCCAGCCCAGGCCGACCGCGCCCACACCCAAACGTTCTTCCGCAATCGCGGGCAACAAAGCCACCGCTCCCCCGAACAGCACGGCGAAGAGGTCGAGCGTGATTGCCCCGCCGATAACCGGGTTGCTTCGCACGAACCGAATCCCTTCGACGGCATCGCGGATGGCCTGCAGACCGCCTCGGTCGGTGGTGAGCTTCGCCACTCCCGGATCGGGCAGCAGGAGCAGCGCGATCGCCGCCAGTAGGAACATGACGGCGAAGACCACATAGGGGGTGGCAATGGTGATGGTGAACAAAAATCCCGCTATCACGGGACCTACGATTGTTCCGCCCTGCCACGCTGCACTGTTGAGCGCCATTACTCGAGTGATGACGTTCTCCGGCGACAAGTCCATCGGCAGCGCCCGGGCGGCCGGCCGCTGGAACGCCTCGGTCGTCCCCTGCACGAACATGAGCCCATAGATGGGAAGAAGGTCGGTCGGGTTGGTGCGAATGTAGAAGAAGAGCACCAGGGCCAACAACATGTAGATGACAGCTCCGCCCGAGCTGACATACCGCCGGTCGAATCGATCCGCGAGCGCTCCAGCGAACGGCGAGAAGACGAACGTGGGCACGAACTGAACAATGCCCAGCACTCCCAACAGAAACAGCCGGCGCTGCTCGCTGGCACCCTGGACGGCTGCCATGTCGTAGATCTGCTTGCCGATAATCGTGACCAGACCTGCGGTCGCCCCGGTGTCGAGGATCCGGGCCAGTAGATAAAACCACAACCGCCCCGGCACATCGCGCAAGGGCGCAGTCTTCATCGCTTCCACTCGCCCTGGGCATAACGTGGCGAACGCTCTCGTTGCTCTGATCGTTCTCTGAGCTCGTTGTTCTCTGAGCAACTCGGGGTCGCTTCAGCCTCGCTCCGGTCGAACAGCCTTCGATGTTGCTCTTGCTGCCTTGCTCGCGCGGCGGCAACCTCAAGCGGTTGTGATGGGCGGTTCACAGTCGAGAAGTGGCCCGTATTAGCTACGCACTCCCTCATGACGAACGGACGCAGTTAAACGAGGTTGTCAACGAACTTTTCGAGCTGTCGAAGCGTTCGTACTTCAAACAGCCCGTTCGTGTGGTCGCCGTACTCACTCACGATGCTGTCACCGGTGTTCCAATAGGCCTTGGGTTCGGGATTCAGCCAGAAGACTTTGCGAGCCTTCTTCTCGATCTCCTTTACGACCCATGCCTGGGAGGCGTGGTAATTGTTGCGGGCGTCGCCAAGGATCAGCACGGTCGTCTTGGGGTTGATTTCTTTGCCAAATTTGTCCCAGAAGACTTCAAAGGCGTGTCCGTAGTCGCTATGGCCGTCGACCCAGACCACGTCGGCTTCGGTGTTGACCCGATGGACCGCCTGGTTGATGTCGTCGGTCTTGTCGAAAAAGTGGGTGACTTCGTCGAGCCCGTCGATGAAGACAAAGCTTCGGACCTTCGAGAACTGGTTGGAGATGGCGTAGACCAGGTGGAGTGTGAACCGTGCGAACGCGGCCACCGAGCCACTGATGTCTGCGATCACCATGATCTCGGGCTTCGACGGATTGGGGTGGCGGAATTTTGGTTCTGCGGGGACGCCGCCGTAACTCAACGAACTGCGGACCGTAGCCCGGAAGTCCAATGGCCCCTTGCGATTGTGACGACGCTTTCGAGCCAGCCGGACCGCGAGCTTGCGGGTGAGCGGATAGATCGCTTGCCGGATCTTTGCCATCTCTTCTCGACTGGCGTGCATGAAGTCCACGTCCTCAGGGAGCGGCTTACGAAGCGTCTTGGCCATTGCCTCGGCGCCGCGGTCGGCGACCAGCCGGCGTCGAATCTCGGCCTCAATCTCGCTCTTGAGTTTCTCGATCCGATCGGTGTATTCGTCTTCGGCCAGTCGCTTTTCGAGGCCGGCGAGCTCTTCCTTACCGGCCTGCATCGCCGCCTGCTCCATGAGCCGGTCCATCACGCCATCGAGGTCAAGATTGCGGAGGGTGCGATACAGGTAGTAGGTGCCACCGACCGGACGACCGGGCTCCATGCCGGCAAAGCGTTTGACCGCCTGCTTGGCGATGGCCTTCATCAGCGTCTGGTCGCTGTTCATCATGGCCTGAAACAGCATCTCGGCCATTTCTTCGGGCGTCATCGAACTGCCACCCTGGCCACCTTGGCCCGGAGGTTGCTCTCCGCCACCGTCCATCTCGGCCTCGTCGAGTTCGAGGTCACCGAAGGGATTCTCGGCGTCGGGATCGAGCAGATACTCCGCACCGCGGATCGAGAAGTACACCTCGAACAAGGTCTCGAAGGTCTTCCAGTGGGCCTGGTTCTT
>CALHFG010000140.1 GCA_938029215.1 uncultured Acidimicrobiales bacterium
CCGATGTACTCCACCCTCGCTGGCTTCGTTGAACCGGGGGAGTCTCTGGAGGACTGTATTCATCGGGAGATCGCCGAAGAGGTTGGTGTCACGGTAAGCAACGTTCGCTATTTCGATAGCCAGCCATGGCCATTTCCCAACTCGCTCATGATCGGCTTCTTCGCTACCTATGAAGCGGGCGACATCACGCCAGCAGCGGACGAGATCGCCGACGCTCAGTGGTTCTCGCGTGAGGACCTACCCACTATTCCTCCTCGGGCCAGCATCGCAAGGGCATTGATCGACGAGTGGATTCGTCGCCGGTGACCGCCTCGATTCTTCTTTGCGTCGGCGATCTCAACGTTGACCTCGCTGTCGGGCTTCGTCACAAGTTGGCTATTGGTTCCGATACCGACGGAGAGGTTCGGTTGAGCGGTGGCGGTTCGGCGGCAAACGTTGCGGCTTGGGCGTCCAGTGCAGGGGCACAGTGCCGGTTCGTTGGGCCGCTGGGAGCTGACCACCTTGGCGACTACCTGGTGAGTGAGATGACGTCTTTTGACGTCGAGCTCATAACGCCGCGCCGGCTCGGCCAACAGACCAGAGCCGTGGCAGCCATCGTCGGCCCCGATGGGAATCGCTCGCTTGTATCGGATCAGAACAATCTGATCGCGCTGGAATCGGACGACCTTGATCCGGATTGGTTCGAGGGCGTTGGCTGGCTCCACCTCACCGCGTACACGTTCATCGCTGAACAGAGTCGGTCGCTGTTCTCTGAACTGGTGGTCCATGCAACAGAACAGGGGATACCTGTCTCGATCGATCCGTCGGCCGCTGAGCTTCTCAGATCCAACTGCGAGCTAGCCGAGGTTCGACAAGCCTTCTCGGGCGCTTCGACGCTGTTTCCCAGCCATGATGAGGCCGAGTACCTCAGCGGAACTGGTGACCCCACGTCGGCTGCGGAACATCTTCTAGACCTGGCCGACTGCGTCGTGGTCACGTGTGGTGCCGACGGTGCCGTTGTTGCCGAGCGTGGCCAACCCACCTTTTCTGCCGCGGCGCACCACACCAACCTGGTGAACACCTTGGGCTGTGGTGATGCGTTTGCTGCTGGATTCCTGGCTGGAAGGCTGACCGGTCTTTCCACGGTGGACTGCGCCGGCCGCGGGCTGGCGGTCGCCGCAAAGGCGGCGAGCCTGCCGACGGCCCGCTAGGGCTATCCAGGCTGGAACGCGGCCAAGAAGAAGTTGGCTATGTCGCGGAACGTAACCACCCCAATCGACCGGCCGGTTTCGTTGATCACTACCAGATAGCGGTGACGTTTCGCCGCCATTTCACGTAGGCCGTCAGCGATGTTGGCAGAGGGGGCCGTGGTCGCGATGTTGGTGGTTGTCATCCAGTCCGCCACCACTTCATCGTTGAGATCATCGACCCGGCAGGCGACTCGGCGAAAGACGTCATGTTGGGTGAATTCGCCGATCACGACGCCGCGCCCGTCAATGATCGAAACAAGGCCGCGGTCGGATTCGATCATCAACTGAATCGTGTCGAACAGTGACGTATCTCCCTGCACCTCCAGCGGAACCCGGCTGGGCATTCCGTAGAAATCCACGTAGCGGAGCGTATGTTCAGCGCTGAATTCGCTGGATTCTTGATGGTTTGACTCGAGAAATTGCGAAGCCAGAGCGATGAGGTCGTAGTGGGTGAGGTTTGCGAAACGGGTTGGAGCGTCGAGGGCGACCGGCAAGTTCCGAAAGGACCGGTCCGTCATGAGCCGAAGGCCGTCCAGAGCGGATTGGTTTCCCGCCGCGATCGACGGCTCGGCGGTCATGAAGTTCTCCACCGGCTGGTCCCATTGATCAGGGGATCGAACCACGCGGTGGGTTACGTCGTGCTCGGTGAAGATTCCCGCAATCGAACCCGAGTCCATGATGAAGGCGCAGCTGGTGTCTGCTTCGGCCATCGAAGCGACTACCTCGTTGGCTGAAGTTCCGACGTTGGCGACCACCTGAGTGGACAACGTCATCTGATCCAAACGGGTGTTCTGGAAGTGTTCAACGAGGCCGCTCATGCTTCCAACCTATTCGCGATCGCGATGACGTGCTTGCGTCAGCTCTTCGCCACGACGAAGCAGGCCGTGGTGGCGGTGCTTCCTCCGATGTTCAGCGTGGCGACCGTGTTGGCTCCGTCAACCTGATAGTCGCCGGCAGTTGCTGACACCTGTTTCGTCGCATCGAGCAGCATCCGAGCGCCGGTGGCCCCAACGGGGTGCCCGCCTCCGATCAAGCCACCGCTGGGGTTCATCGGGATACGCCCGTCACGTTCGAGAGACCCGTCCTCGATCGCACGCCAACTCTGGCCTGGTTCGGTGATCCCGAAATGGTCGATCGCCATGTATTCCGACGGGGTCATGCAGTCGTGGGTCTCGATCGCATCGAGATCTCCTACGTCGCTAATGTTCGACCGAGCGAATGCGTCGGTGATAGCGGTCCGAACGTGAGGCATCACGTAGCGAGAGTCGCTGTTTCGGGCGAGTTTCTGGCGCAGACCGAGCCCCACGGTGCTGTGACCCCAACCCGCGATTCTTGATCGAGGGGAGCGGCCCCGGGCTTCTAGCCACCGGTCCGAAACCAATACCAACCCGACGGCGCCATCGGTGATCTGGGTGATGTCGTTGCGGCGGAGCCGGCCCGCAACGACGGGGTTGACGGTGTCGTCGTCGCTGCAGGTGTCTGCCGACATGGCCCATGCCCGCGTTTGAGCGTTGGGGTTGGCTTTGGCATTTCGAAGGTTGAGCTCTCCGATGGCTCGAAGGTGAGCGTTGTCGATGCCGTAGCGTCGGTCGTACTCGTCGGCTAGCTGATCAAACGTCTCGGGCCAAATGTAGGTGGCGCCTTCGGTGTCGGTTCCGACCCACGCGGCGGCTTCTTGCACAGCGGCAGCCGCTGGTCCGGGCATCGTCTTTTCCTGTTCGACACCCAGCACCAGCACACAGTCATACCGGCCTGCTTCTATCTCTGCCATCGCAGCCAGTGTCGCCATGGAGGAAGAGGCACAGGCGGCCTCGTGTCGCATTGCGGGAACTCCCCACAGTTCAGGTATCACCGTCGCAGGCATGGCACCCAAGTGTCCCTGCCCGGTGTAGAGCTGACCGAAGGCATTGCCCACATGGATCGACTCGATGTCGGCGAGGTCAATTTGGGCGTCGGCTGCGGTGGCGATGACCGCCTCCTCCACCAGGGTCTCAACAGAACCGCCTGATCGTTGAAGGTTGTTTGCAAAGTCGGTTTGAAAACCGCCAAGAATGCTGACTGGGTTCGTGGTCACAGCGATGCTCCGTTCCAGCGATCACGAAGATCGCCTTTCACGACCTTACCTACCGGGTTTCGTGGCAGCTGGTCGATCACCTCAAGCTTCTCCGGCAACTTGTAGCTTGCGATGTTCTGATCTCGCAGGTGTGACACGATCTCTTCGAGCGTCGGCGTTGCTTCCGGTGCCGCCACCACAAAGACGCCGACCCTTTCGCCAAGGTCGTTGTCGGGGTAGGCCACGATGCTGCATTCGGCCACGGATTCATGCGAGGACACCAATGCCTCAACTTCGGCGGCCG
This sequence comes from uncultured Acidimicrobiales bacterium, assembly GCA_938029215.1. Classification (GTDB taxonomy): domain Bacteria; phylum Actinomycetota; class Acidimicrobiia; order Acidimicrobiales; family SZUA-35; genus JABDIY01. Next base: position 3,587 of record CALHFG010000140.1, read on the forward strand.
ACACGTTCATGCCGCCTCGGATGATGATGTCTTTGGCTCGATCCACAAACTGCATCAGGTTCGGATCGGCTTCGGCGATCTGGAAGATGTCGCCGGTTCGGTAGTAGCCCTCGGAATCGAACTCGGCGCCATCGGACTGCAAATAGCCTCCGAACACCGTTGGGCCGCTGAAACGGAGTTCGCCGGGAGTGCCCGAAGTTGTGATCTCTTCTTCGGTGTTCATGTCTACGAGTCGTACTTCGATGCCTTCGGCGGTGGGTCGTGGAAAATAGCGGGCTCGGAGTTCGGGGTCCGGCACCGAGTCCGCCGTCGAAAGCATGGCGGCGCCTTCGTTTGACCCGAACGCATTCACGATCTCGATGCCACGTTCTTCCCATCCGGCGACCATCCACGGGTCCAGTGGGGCCGAGCCGGAGGTGATCTTCCGTATGTGAGACATATCGACTCCCTCAAGCATCGCCGGACGCGCAAGGAGCATGTTGAGAAGTGGTGGTGGGGCGACGGTGTAGGTGATCTGTTCGCTGCTGATCTGCCCGAGGAAGACCGCCAGGTCGATCGGGTTGTGGAGGAATAGTGTCGCCCCCGTTTGCAGCCAGGGAACCAACATGCCGCCAATCCCGGCCATGTTCACCAACGGGAACGGGCAGAGGATGCGATCGTCTGCGTTGAGGTCGAGCGCATCGACCTGGGAGTCGGAAGTGGCCATCCACATCGAGTGACTTCGCGGGACTCCCTTGGGGACACCGGTCGTTCCCGACGTCCAGCAGATCGTGGCGACGTCGTCGCCGCTCGCATCATGGTCAGCATCGAGGGCTGGCCCCTCCATGGCGATGTCCGAAGCGAAGTCCAGCATCGTTGCACCGAACTCGTCGAGTACCGACTGAGAGGCTTCAAGCAGGTCGGGCCGATCGGGGCGAGTCGCAGTGATGAGATGCCGTGCTCCCGAGGCCTCTAGGCCGGTCCGAAGCTCATGTTCTCGGTGCTGGATGGGGAACGGTGTCGCTACCGCACCAATCCGGAGGCAGGCCATGATCGAGACCGCTAACTCAACAACATTGGGCAGCTGAATCGCCACCGCGTCGCCTGCCGACACGCCCGCTGTCCGAAGCGAGGTGGCGGCGCTGCCGATTGCTCGGTCAAGTTCGGTCCAGGTAAACCGGATCGGTTCGCCGGTAAAGAAATCCGTCCGATTGGGGGCGTCAGCAATTGCAAGGTGATCACCCTTGGTCGTTACGGCACGGCTCAGTAGCCCGGGGAGCGTGGTCGGCATGGTTTCAATGACCTCCAGAGTCGTGAGTAACGTAGAAGTGGCGGTGAGGCCATTCAAGCCGTCCTGAGGAGCATCCATGAAATTCGCATTGACGAATACAGTCGACTCGGCACTACCGCCCAGCGATGATCATCCGTACCGGACTGGCGTCTGGCGCGCCCAGGTAAACGAGTACGACGCGTGGGATATGGATGTGATCGGCGAGATCCCAGATGATCTCAACGGCGTGTACTTACGAAACACCGAAACGGCTTTGTTCGAGCCCATAAAGCGCTATCACCCCTTCGATGGTGATTCGTTGATGCACTCGATCTCCTTCGAAGGTGGAGAAGCCCGGTACGCCAATCGGTTCGTGCGCACCGACGGATTCCTGGCCGAGCAGGAAGCGAAACAGAGCCTTTGGGCGGGAATCACCGAACATCCCTCCAATGCGCTTGCTCCCACGGGTTCCGGTGCACGCACCATGATGAAAGACAATGCCAGCACCGATGTCATCGTGCACCGGGGCGAGGCGCTGGCCAGTTTCTATCAGTGTGGCGATCTGTACGCCCTGGATCCGCGAACGCTGGAACCTCGTGGCAAGGCCAGTTGGGGTGGCCGCTTCCCGCGCGACGGCGTTTCGGCGCATCCAACTCTGGATGAGAACACCGGAGAGTTGATGTTCTTCAACTACAGCCAAGACGCGCCGTACATGCACTACGGGGTTGTTAGTCCTGAGGGTGAGCTCACGACCTACGCTGACATCCCGCTGCCCGGTCCCCGTCTTCCGCACGACATGGCGATCACCGAAAACTGGAGCATTCTGAACGACCTGCCCCTTTTCTGGGACCCCCAGGCCCTTGCCGATGGCTACTACAGCAACCGGTTCCACCGTGACATGCCGAGCCGATTTGCCCTCATTCCCCGACACGGCAACGCCGAGGACGTTCGCTGGTTCGAGGCGGACCCCACATTCATCCTGCATTTCTCGAATGCCTACGAAGAGGGCGACGAAGTCGTTCTCGATGGCTTCTTCCAGCACAATCCCACCGGCCGCGGGGTGCCTCGAGCCGAAGGGCCAAACAAGGGCTTTGAAACGTTGGACATGAACGTGCTCCAAGCTCGCGCTCACCGTTGGCGGTTCAACCTTGTTACCGGCCAAACAACCGAGGAGTCGTTGACCGATCGTTGCTCTGAGTTCCCCATGGTTAACGGCCGCTACGTCGGGAGACCGTATCGCTACTCGTACGAGGCACTCTGTGCCAACGGACTGTTTGCCTTCAACGGACTTCTCAAACGAGATCTCCAAACC
>CALHFG010000141.1 GCA_938029215.1 uncultured Acidimicrobiales bacterium
GTGTGGCGGTGGTGCCAGGTCGGAGCTGAGGTGCCGAGGTGTTGGGGGCCGTGCTGCCATTCGCCAATGAAGGGGCGGACCATTTCGAGCGTTCCGAAATCGCTGTCGATGGTGGCGGTCTGGGACGAATCCGGGACAATGCTCCCGGGCTCGAACGGCACTGGACCACCCAAACCACAGAACCAGTTGCGGGTTCTGATCAGGGAGAGTTTGGCGTTGTTAGAACCTCCAACGGTCCGGGTGTGATGGACACACCGGATGGCGGCCGCTGCAGCGAAGAGCCCAGTGGCGTAGTCGAGAACCTGGACGGGTAAGTGGGTGGGGGTATCGCTGCCGGCCATTTCCATCCCTGCCAGCGCGATACCGGTTGTGCTCTGAACTATGGAGTCGAAACCTCGGCGCCCACCCCACGGGCCTTCCCAGTCGAAGGCACAGACCTGCACGACGGACGTTCGGTCTGAAATCGCGGCGATCTCCTCGGGTCCGAATCCGTACTGGGCCAGCGCTCCCGGTCGAAACGCGTCGATGACCAGGTCGGCATCCCGCACGAGCTGTACGAAGCTCTCACGCCCCTCTGAGGTTCGGAGATCGATAGAGGTGTTTCGTTTGCCGGCCCCGGTTGCAATCACACACAGCTCAACATGAGGGAGGTGATCGGCTCCGACTCGAATGACATCTGCGCCCAGGTTGGCCAGCGTGTTACCAGCTACCGGTCCTGCGAGCACTCGAGAGCAATCGATGACCCGCACACCCGACAGCGGTGCGATGCCCTCTTTGGCCGGAGCGGGACTGCCGAGCGCGAGCGGTTTCATCGAAACGATGGGAAGGTTCGCCACCGTTGCCGCGTGAGGGTGATCCTCCCATTCGGACAGGGTTCTGTAGGCCGCACAGATCATGCCGTCTTCGATTAGCGCTGCCTCAAGTTCGAAGGCGTTCCATTGGAGCATCGCTTTTTCGAAGGCTGACCGTTCCAGATCAGCGCCAAGGCGTTTGGCCGCGCCCGCCGCATGATGAGGGAAGTTGCAGTGCAATTGGACGAATCTCCCGTCGCCGGTTCGGTAGTGGCCCGATAACGAGTTCCACTTGGGAAAACCCTCGCCGTCGACCAGCGTGTGGGTCGTGAACCCGGCCAGTGCCAACGACCGGTCGATCGCCTCCGGTTGTGAGCCGGTGAGTTCGGCAACAGACGCCTGGACTGCGGCCACCGAGGTGGCCGCGGCTAGCCCGGTGCGAAAGGCGGAGCGGTCATCGGGGGCGGGGGAGTCCACGGTCGAGAGTACGGGCAGGGGCGTGGAACCGGTGGCGGCCCAGAATTCTGATAGCGCTGCTCGAATCTCTTGTACATCGCTCATGGGTTCCACCATATGGTGGGCGGCATGAACCTGGGAATCCCGACCCTGCACTCTGAACGGTTAACCCTCCGCGAGTTCGTGCCCACAGACTTTGACGCCGTAGCTTCGTTCTTCGCCGATCCGGTGAGCTACATGTATGGCGGCCCGTGCGATCGAGTTACGGCATGGCGCAAGTTCGCGGCATGGCTGGGGCACTGGGCACTGCTCGACTTTGGTCCTTGGGCGATAGAAGAAACCGAAACGGGCGCGTTTGCGGGTTGGACAGGGATGTGGGGACCCGAGGGCTGGCCGGAACCAGAGATTACCTGGGCGCTGCTTCCGCAATTTCACGGAATGGGCTACGCGACCGAAGGCGCTCGGCGGGCGCTGCAATCCGCGTATGAAGATTTCGGCTGGAGCACCGCCATCAGCCTCATAGATGATCGCAACGAAGCATCGACGGCAGTGGCCCGGCGGCTCGGAGCAATGCCGGAGCGGGCGGCCGATGTCTTCGGAGACCCAGGGACCATCTACCGCCACCTCGCTCCAGACGAACTCTAACCTCCGACCGTTGCGAACGGCCTGCGCTCGATTGACTTAGACAGGTCTCAGACTGACTGCTGTTTCATCGCAGTCATGAAGAACTTCCGCACCCCCTCCCTGTCTGTTGCGCTGGTGGCACTTGTCTTTGCCGCCGCATGTACCCCTTCGGATGCCGGTCCGACGGCCGATACGCCATCGACGACTGCCGCCTCAACATCTGGTCCCATGACGACATCTCCAGATGTCGAGAGTCAGGCCTCTCCTGACAGCACGGGCTCCGCCACCGAGCTCTTCGACCTGAACAGCGTCGTGCGGCGGATCGATAGCGGATTCGCTGCCGCCAAGACGGTCTGGTCCGGGTATGACCCGAACGAAGAACCAATCGTTCTTGCCCTCAAGGATGCAGAGGGTGAATTGCAAGGGGTCCTGGCGATCAACCATCCAAAGGCCACAGAAATCGGTGATGCAACCGCTCTCAACATCGGTGGCACCTCGCTTCGGTCGGCGCACGTGGTCACCAGCATCGCAACCGCGGAGGCTAAGCGCCTGCAGGAGATGCCGACCTTCGACTTTCATATGGACATCAAGGGAGTCGACTCGTTTGCCATGAACGCCGGCGGCGATGAGTTCTTCAATCCGGAGACGGCCGACTACACCGCCACCCTTATCCACGAAGTCTTCCATCGTTTCCAAGACTCGGGTTTTCAGGGTGGCATCGGCGGGCAGGATGTAGATGGATACGCCTATACGCCAGAGAACATCGAGTTGGCGACGCTCGAGGATCGAGCTCTGGTTGAGGCGATTCGGGCTGAGTCCGGCGAAGCTCGCACCGACGCCGCCCGTTCGTTCGCAGCGATCCGGCTAGCTCGCCTGGATGCCGATCCACGGGTCAAGCTCGACAACAGTCAAGAGCGATTTGAAGGAACAGCGCGTTATCTCGAGCATAAGTTCGCCGGTGTCGACGAGCAGTACTCCTACAACGAGACCAACTTTGACCAAGACTTGGTCACCGATCCGCTTGCCGCAGGCGGGGTCAAGGAGCACTACGGTTTTGGCCGCTTCTACGCCGGAGGCGCTGCCATCCTGCATGTGCTTGATCTGCTCGGGGTGGAAGATGCCGCCGAACGAGTAAACGCAGGAGAGAGCCCGGCCGAGGTGCTCATCGATGCTGTGGGCGTAGAACAAGGCCAGGTGGAGGCCCTGGTAGCCGAGGCGAAAAGGAACCTAGATCCTCTAGGTCAGCTTGCCGACAGCGCGGCCGACGCCGCCGAAAAAGCTCAGCAGGAACCGTCGGTATTCGGCGACTTCTCCGGTGGGACTGACGAAGATCCCGGTGACGTCCCCGGTGGCGAGGGCAGGGAGATCACCACCGAGGAGATTGCCTGCCTCGCCGAGCGGGGCGTCGATCTAGACGATGGCAAGGAAATAAGCGATGAGGACTTCGACGCCTGCATTCAGTGAAGGGTTACGCCAGTTCGAGTCGAGCGGGAACGTGTTTGTGAAATGGCGTTCCCGCAAATTCGTCCCGGTGGTTTTCGTCGGTTAAGCGGTTGGGGGCCACTCCGGTGATCATGTGCTCGCCGGTTTCGTCGGGATAGTCGAGCCCAAGCCCGTTGGGGATAGAGATGTTGCCGGGTTGCATGATCTCGGTTATCTCAATATCCGAGACGGCTTCGCCGGATGGAGTGGTGATCTTCACTCGGCTGTCTTCGTTGAAACCGAGCCGGGTGGCATCGGTTGGACTGATGCGCAGTGCTCCGCTGCGATCTCGCTTTCGCCAGTCGGGATCCCGCATAATCGCATTTGCAGTAAAAGAACGGCGTTCTCCGGCAGCCAAGATGAATGGGAACTCGTCGGAGGTTAGCGTTGGGCCTTCAGTGCTGAGCGCGTCGAGCAGCTCCAGCATTTCCGGGAGATCGATGTTGATCTTGCCGTCAGGGGTCGACACGTAGTCCCACGAGTTCTCGTAGTCATCCAAAGTGAACACCACGCCTCGTTGAGAGGAGAGCAGCGCTTCGAACAGGTTCTCTCCCAGTTCGAGACCTTCGCCTTCGATTCCGGCGCGGTTGATCGCGGCACTGAACTTTGGGGCGACCCGGTGGGCGATGGCCCATAGGAGGGCGGCGTTCTGTGCCCCATCGGGCAAGGTGGGCCCGAGGGTGTCGTAGAGCACGATTTGGGCAGCCGCTCCCACGGTCGGATCTTTGGCAGCGGCCTCGAAGAAGGCGCCAGCGAACTCGGCCCGCCCAAGTTCGGCTGCCGCCCGAAGCTCCTCGAAGGTCTGTTCGGGAATGAGCCCTGCGGCCTTCAGAATGCGTGTGTGGATTTCGGGCTCGCTGATCGTGCCGGGGGCCGGTGGAAGTAGGGGCTTTCGAAGTTGGAAGGTGTTCTGAGGGAACTCTCCGGTGAAAAAGGTTGCCTCCCATTTCTCGTATTGAGACGAAACGGGCAGCACGTAATCTGCGTGTCGGGCCGACTCGGTCATGGCGACGTCGATGACCACGACGGTGTCGAGTGCCTCGAGGGCCTCGATCCATCGTGCGGTGTCGGCCAGAGATGAGACCGGATTGGATGCCTCGATGATCATTGCCCGGAACCGTTCGGGGTGATCGGTAAGGATTTCGGCTGGGATGGCGTTGCAGGGCACGAGACCCGCGATGATGCGCTCGCCGGTCACAGGACTGACACCCGACTGCCGCCCGCCCCCGGTGATATCGATCAGGTGCGTGTGCCGGTTCTGCCCGCCCTCTTTGGCGAAGTTGCCGGTGAGTACCCACAGCATCTTGTTGAGGTAGGAGCAGAGCGTGGAGTTGATGCCCATCTGGATGCCGAGGTCTTCGTAGATGCACGCACTCTTGGCGGTGGCGATTCGGCGGGCGGCCGCCCGGATCTGTTCTTCTGGCACGCCGCAGATGTCGGCGTATTTCTGTACCGGTACCACTGCGAACCGTCCCAGGGGTCCGGCGGCCCCGGTCACATGGTCGCGAATGAACGAGTCGTCGGTGAGACCCTCCTGCACAATCGTTCCGACCAATGCCTGTAGGCACCATGCGTCGGTTCCCGGCCGCACCTGGAGGTGATAGTCAGCGAGGGCCGCGGTCTCCGACACCCGTGGGTCGATGACCACCATCGACCGGTTTTCGTCGTTGGCGATTGCCTTGAGCACCCGGCGAGCCTCGGCGATCCCGTGTGATTGATAGGGGTTTTTGCCAACGAAGATCGCGACCTCGGTGTGATGGAAGTCGCCCGTGGTGTGGCCGCCCACCATTTGCCCGTCGATCCAGAACTCGCCCGTCTTCTCCTGGGCCAGCGCTCCGCTGCGATACTTGCCGCCAAACGCACGATGGAGGGCGATCCCATGAGGTGGATTGAGGTGGTTTCCTTGCCCGCCGCCCCCGTAGTAGAAGATCTTTTCGCCGCCATGGTTGTTGCGAACTGCCAAGAAACGATCGGCGATCTCCTGCAACGCGGTGTCCCAGTCGATGGGCTGATGCGTACCGTCCGGCATGCGCTTCATTGGGGTGGTCAGCCGATGGCGGCCGTTTTGGTAGTGGTCGAGCCGTAGAGCCTTCTCACAGGTGTAGCCCTTTGACTCGGGATGAGCTTTGTCTCCCCGGATTCGAGTGAAACGACCGGTCTCGGAAACCTTGATCTCAACGCCGCAGTTGTTCTCGCACAATATGCAGGCCGTGGGGTGCCACTGGTCGGGATCGTGCGGGGAATGTGGGGCAACCGTTGCTTCGGTATCGATGAGGTCGGTCATGCGATGAACCGTAGTCGCATACTATGGCGAACACCATATTTCCTTGTGAGCGGGTAGAATGCTGGGGTGCCACGCAGTTCAGACGCAAGAGAGCAGGCGATTGCGACGACCGCCAAACTTCTCTGCCGCCAGGGTTACGCCGCCACCGGTCTCACCGAGGTTCTGGAACTCAGCGGCGCACCAAAGGGCTCGTTTTACTTTCACTTCCCCGGAGGCAAGGAGCAGCTGGCAACCGAGGCGGTGCAGGCGGCGGACAGCTTTGTGGCCCACACGATTTCTTCAACGCTTCAGAAGTCCACATCTCCTCATGAAGCTGTGAAAGCCCTGGCCAGTCGCTTTGCCGAGTGGCTCGAGCAATCAGAGTTCACCGAAGGATGCCCAGTGACCACGGTGACTTTGGAAACCGCTCCGGGGTCGGGAGCATTGTTCGATGCGTGTGCAGCATCGTTGGCAACGTGGCAGGCGGTCATCGCTCGCTATCTTCAAGACAACGGCTATAGCGTCCAGCGCGCCGCCATGCTCGCCAACGTCATCATGTGCTCGCTCGAAGGAGCATTTGTGCTCTCCCGGGCCCAACAGGATCGTCAGCCATTCACCGATGCAGCGGACATCTTGGTCGAACTTCTCTAGGCCGGCACGTTGTTCCGACCATTTCCGGATGGTCAATTCTTGTTTGCGGTGGGGTGCAGGTCAGCGGCCGATTTTGACGGATCGCTTCAGAAAATTGGGGCGGGTCGTCGATACCTGAGCTGACACCAGGAAAGGACGTCAACGTGCGAAATACTGGTTTGAGTTCATCGATTGGTCTTGTGGCTCTAGGAGCAATCCTGGCCTGGGCCGTCACCTTCGAGACCGAGGGGATCGACATCAATATGGTCGGGATCATCCTCTTCGCAGTCGGAATCTTGGGGATTGTGGTGACGCTCGCGGCGTCGAGCATCTCCCAACGGACGGTCATCGAGCGCAATCGCGAGGTCGTGATGCCGGTTGAGTCCACGCCTCAGGCTCAGGCCCCTGCCGACGCCGGCTCTCGTGTATGAACGTTCCTAGAGCGGTGTGTTAGCTCCGCACACGATCACGCCAATTCGTTTGCCCGCCGTGTTGTAGCGCCCACTGCGATGGGCGGCCACCGCGACCGCAGCGGAGTGTTCGATTCGCAACCGAAATCGGTCCCACACCCAATCACGAGCGGCAAGAGTTTCTTCGTCCGACACCAGGACGTTGGAGTGAGGCGATGCGGTGATGATCTCCCACGCCAGCTCGCCGATAGTCGTCGCTCCCAAGGCGTCTGCGGCAACACCCGAGACCTCGACCGGGACGCGTCCACCAGCGGTCTTCGAAGCAGCAAAGGCGTTGGTCGTTTCGGTCTCGCACAGGATCACTTCGGTTCGTCCATCGAGCCAGGCGGCGGAGCCGGCAGCAAGGCCGCCGCCTCCGCAGGAGATGAACACTGCGTCAAGCGGGCCACCGTCTTCCTCCATTTCCATGGCGCAGGTGCCAGCCCCCATGACGACATGAGGATCTTCATAGGCGTGAATGCTGAACCCGCCTTCCGCTTGAATGAATTGGCTGCTGGCCTCGAGGGACTCGGCGTAAACGGCTCCGATCTGATGAACTGTGGCCCCGTAGGAACGCAACCGGTTCACTTTGGTTTCTGCAGAGATCGTGGGCACAAAGATGTTTGCCGGAACCCCTAGTTCCTTGGCTGCCCAGGCAACTGCGGCACCGTGATTGCCACCCGAGGCAGCAACGACTCCTGCTTCACCGATGCGGCCCGCTTGCAGAGCTCGGGTCAGGGCATGGGTGGCACCCCGGGCCTTAAACGTGCCGCTGTGTTGTAGCAGTTCCAGCTTGTAGACGATGCCGTCGTCCCGTAGAACCGGGGTTCGGCGCAATCGTGGCTGAATGAGCCGACCGGCATCGGCAATGTCGGCGGGGGAAACCGGTGAAGATGGGTGAGAAGTCTCGGTGCGGGAGCTCATTGTCAAGGCAGACTAACGGTGCTGTGTCCTCCGATGTTCTTCATACCTACCGAACCGAGTCGCCGGATGAGACGATCGCGCTCGCCCAGGCGGTAGGCGCGGTGCTGGGCGCCGGAGATCTTGTGGTCCTCACCGGCGACTTGGGCGCAGGAAAGACGCAGTTCGCCAAGGGAGTAGCGCTCGGGCTGGGGGTCCAAGATCGTGTGACCAGTCCTACCTTCGCCCTTCATCAGCAGTATGAGGGACGTGAGCTACTCCATCACTTGGATGTGTATCGCCTCGACGACCTAGCCGAGACCCTCGACCTCGATTTGCCCGAGTTGGTGGAAAGCGGAGTCACGGTCATCGAGTGGGGTGACACGATTGAAGATGTCTTGCCGCCGGATCGATTGGTCGTTCGGATCGTGGCCGATCCAGACGTCGATGACAGCCGCATGCTGTACTTCGAGACCGAGGCAGTCGACAACTGGATGCCTCGGCTGAAAGAGGTTCTCCAGTGATCACCCTCGCGCTTTCTTCGTCTACCGCGCTCGTGGGAGTCGCGCTCGCACACGACGGCGACGTTTTGGCCGAACGGTCGCTTCTCACCGATCGCAGGCACGCGGAAGAGATCACGCCGATGGTTCAGGCAGTCTTGGCCGCAGCGGACACCCAGCTGACAGCCGTGAGCCGTATCGTCGTCGATGTTGGACCGGGCCGCTATACGGGCATGAGGGTAGGAATCGCGACCGCCAAGACACTGGCCTATGCGTTGGGAGTCCCGGTGGCCACGGTGACCAGTCTCGAACTGATCGGAGCCGATGCCCCAGCTCACGACGGCCCTCGATTCGCCGTAGTTGATGCCCGACGAAACCAGGTATTTGCTGCCGAGGTAGGAAATGCGACAACGCCGCTAGTCGTGAGTCCGGCCGAACTGATTGAACAGCTACCCCGGAACAGTTTGCTTGTCGGTGACGGAGCCGACCGTTACGCGGATGAATTCTCCGCGGTCGCCTCTGTGCACCGTGGTGTGGTCCCCAGCGTCGCCGCGGCCGCGACGCTCGACCTTGCGGTACGCGGCGGGCCAGCGGCGTTGGCCGCACCGTTGTACTTGCGCGAGCCCGATGCGGCGATCAATATCAAGATCCGGCCGGGCGGCGTAGGAGGCAAGTAACAGTGACCCAGCCCGCCACCTTGGAATTGAGAGAACTTGCTGTGACCGATCTCGATCGTGTCGCCGAGATCGAGGCAGCGTCCAACGCCAGCCCGTGGTCTCGATCGTTATTCGCCGGTGAACTCGAAATGACCACAGCGGAACGGTTGTGGATTGTGGGCGAAGCAGACAACGTGGTGGTCGGGTTCGCCGGTGCGATGTTCGTAGGTGGAGACGTGCACATCATGAACGTCGCGGTGGAACCGGGCTGTCGACGTCGGGGGTTCGCTCGGGTCCTCGTTGCCGAGCTTCTTCGCCGTGCCATCGCGAGTGGTGGGCGGCATGCGACGTTGGAAGTTCGGGAGGGCAACGACCCGGCGATCGCGTTGTATCGACGGTTCCGCCTTGGACCAGTCGGTATTCGGCCGGGATATTACCCCGATGGCGAGGATGCTCTTATTCTGTGGGCTCACGACATCGACACCGTTGAGTACGCCGCGTTACTCAAGCGACTGGGAGGTCGGTGATGAGCAGTCTCGTGTTGGCGATCGAAACCAGCTGCGATGAAACCAGCGTGGCTGTTGTTGCCGACGGCACTCGCATGCTGTCGAATGTTGTCTCCAGCCAGATCGAGATCCACGCTCCTTTCGGCGGCGTGGTCCCAGAGGTTGCCAGCCGGGCCCACCTAGAAACGTTGGAACCTGTGCTTTCGCAGGCAATGTCCGAGGCAAACATCGAGCCCGCCGACCTTACGGCGGTGGCAGCGACCAATGGGCCCGGGCTCATCGGAGCCCTGCTTGTGGGTGTCACCGCGGCGAAGACTTTGGCGCTCGCCTGGGACAAGCCCTATGTCGGGGTCAACCATCTCGAAGGTCACCTCTTCGCAGCGTTCCTCGAACGCCCTGATCTGCAGGTACCCATGATCACGATGCTGGTGAGTGGTGGTCATACGTCCATCGTTCACGTAAAGGAGCGCGGTCGGTACGAGGTTGTCGGATCCACGATCGACGACGCAGCCGGAGAAGCGTTCGACAAGGTCGCCCGGTATCTGGGACTGGGCTATCCCGGCGGCCCAGTGATCGACCGAATGGCGCAGGCGTTCGAGGGAGAACCGATTCATTTCCCGAGGGGAATGATGGACGGCAGTCTGGACTTCAGCTTCAGTGGCATGAAGACCTCGGTGATCAACTACGTACGCAAACACCCGGAGACTCCTAACGATGCGTTGGCGGCCGGGTTTCAGGAGGCGGTCGTCGACGTTCTTGTCACCAAATGTATGCAAGCGGTAGAGACCTACGGTGTTGCCTCCGCGTGTCTGGGTGGGGGAGTGGCGGCCAACTCCGCTCTACGCCAGAAGTTCGCCGCCGAGTGCGCGGCCCGTGGCGTGGACGCATTGGTACCTGCTCGTCAATTCTGCACCGACAATGCCGCCATGATCGCCGCCGCAGGGCACTGGCGTTTCGAAGCTGATGGACCCACGGCCTTAGACTCTGGTGCCACCCCAAACCTCCGGCTGTGATTCGGACGATCCGGAGCGTCTTCCTGCGTGCTTTCGGGAGCTTGAACGTTTGACGAGTCGAGCACCACGCTCCGGATAGGTTTGGGCTATGACCATCCCGGCGAACTACGAAGACATTGTTACCAAGGCGGCGTTCTGGCACGTGGCGACGGTTGGACCCGATGGAGATCCGCAAAGCACTCCGGTGTGGGCGGGTGGCGATGGTGAGGGAAACATCGTGTTCTCGCTAACAAAGGGACGGCAGAAGTACCGGAACCTTGTAGCCAACCCCGCGATCGCGCTGAGCGCTATCGATCCGGAAAACCCCTACCGGTACTTGGAGATTCGGGGAACCGTGAAACGTATTGATGACGACCCCAAAAACGTGTTCATCGACAGCATGGCCAAGAAATACATGGGTGTCGATGTGTACCCATTCCATCAGGCGGGAGATGAGCGAGTGGTGATTGTGGTCGCACCGGAGCACGCTACCCATATGGGGTAGCCAGCGTTTCGGTGCTCCTAGATGAAGCGGCTAACTTTTGCAGATGACCGAACTTGTGTACCTGGAGGACGCTCAACTTCGCGAGCTCACGTCGCTGGTCACAGACCACGATGTTGAGGCCAATGCCGTTGTGTTAGACCGCACGGTCTTCTACGTAACAGGCGGAGGTCAGCCCCACGACACTGGCACGCTCACCTGGGACGGTGGATCGGCTGCGGTGGTAAACGTGCGCAAGAAGGATGGCGTCGTGCACCACGTTCTCGCCGAGGGTGAGCAGCTTCCGGCCGTGGGTGTCGAGGTAACAGGTCATCTCGACTGGGATCGGCGACATCAGCTGATGCGTACTCACACGGCGATGCATTTGCTGTGCGGCGTGATCTGGAACGAATACGGTACGGCAGTGACTGGCGGGAATATGGAGCCATTGAAGGGGCGCATGGACTTCGAGTTCGACCCGCTGCCGGAGGGTTTCGCGGAGCGAGTCACCCAGCTCGTAAATGCCGAGATTGCGGCGGACCGGCCGATCGAGGTCTCGATGCTGCCTCGTGATGTCGCGATCGAGGATGAGGACCTGATCCGCACCAAGGTCAACCTGATCCCAGAGTCTGTGACCGATATTCGGATCATCGACATTGTGGGTTTGGACAAACAAGCCGACGGCGGAACACACCTACCGCGGACCGGTGAAGTCGGCACCTTCGCAATCACCAAGACCGAGTCGAAGGGCAAAGGAAACAAACGGATCCGGATCGAATTGAGCTAACGACCAGCCGTCCCGCTCGGGGCGGTTTTGAACAGCGCCACAATGTTCATGGCCATCGTGGCGCCGGCGAGCGCGGTGATTTGGCTCACGTCGTACATCGGCGCAACTTCGACCACGTCGGCACCCTGAAGATTGATCCCACGAAGACCGCGCAAGATCTTCTGGGCCATGAGTGTCGACAACCCGCCAATTACCGGTGTCCCGGTGCCCGGAGCCATCGAGGGGTCGAGGCAGTCGATGTCGAACGTGAGGTAGACCGGTCGATTTCCCACGATGTCTCGAACGGACGTCACGATTGCATCCGCTCCCATCTCGTCTACCGTTTCGGCTGAGAAGATTGCGAAGCCGTGGGTTTCTGGATTGTGTGTCCGTATGCCTATCTGCGCCGAGTGTTCGGGGTCGATAAGACCTTGCTCAAGAGCGTGGAAAAACATCGTCCCATGGTTGATGGTCTCCTCGTCTTCCCGCCAGGTGTCAGAGTGAGCATCAAAGTGAATGAGGCAAAGCGGCTCGTCCTGAAACTCGGCAAGGGATCGAAGGACCGGGTACGTGGAAAAGTGGTCGCCACCCAGCATGAGCGTCTTCACGCCTTGGCGGTGGATCTGGCGAAATTGGTCTTCGATCTCGGCAGGAATCGACGCATTGAGGCCGGCACTGATATGTACGTCGCCGAAGTCGACTACAGAATGATCCTCAAACGGGTCTAGTCCCCACTCGTGGACTCGGTCCCAGGCAACCATGGTCGATGCCTCCCGAATCGATCGGGGTCCAAGCCTTGCGCCGGGTCGGGAGGTGGTGGCGAGGTCGAAAGGGACCCCAACGACCGCCAGATCGACGCCATCCAGGTCTTTGGTGTAGCGGCGCCGGCCGAAACTGAGAGCACCGGAGAACGTGGGCTCTGCGAGCGTTGCGGACGCCGGGTCTCGAGTGAATGCCAGGTCGATGTTGTTTGTACCGGTAGCCATGGTGACGCGAGTCTACGACCCGACGCTGGGTGGTGAAGTTCTGGCTCTCCACGGCGATGGGTTCGGGTTTTTGGCCAAAAGGTACCCATTGGGGCATGTCCCGGGACTTTTGGGCTGTGGGGGCACAAATTCTCGCCGCGCGATGTTGTTAGCGGCTCGTGAGATTTCTAGCATTATCACTCGTCCTATGAGAGTGCTAATCGCCATTGGAGGCACGCACGAATGAAACTGCAACCACTTGAGGACCGGATCGCAATCCGGGCCAAGGAAGCCGAGTCCACCACCGCTAGCGGTCTTGTCATTCCTGACACCGCCAAAGAGAAGCCCCAGCAGGGCGAGGTCGTAGCTGTCGGGATTGGCCGGCGCAGCGACACCGGTGACCTGATCCCCATGGACGTCGCAGTAGGCGACATCGTGGTGTACAGCAAGTACGGCGGCACCGAAATCAATGTCGACGGTGAAGACCTTCTGGTCCTCAATGCTCGCGACATCCTTGCGAAGCTCGGTTAAGGAGTAACCACATGGCAAAAATGCTGAAATTTGATGATGAGGCGCGTCGCGCCCTCGAGGCCGGCGTAAACAAGCTGGCCGACGCAGTAAAGGTCACCATCGGCCCCAAGGGTCGCAATGTTGTCCTCGACAAGAAGTTCGGTGCTCCGACCATCACCAACGATGGCGTTTCCATCGCTCGTGAGATCGAGCTGGAGGACCCCTTTGAGAACATGGGCGCTCAGCTCGTCAAAGAGGTCGCTACCAAGACCAACGACGTAGCCGGCGACGGAACCACCACCGCAACCGTGCTTGCGCAGGCCCTCATCAAGGAAGGCCTCAAGAACGTCGCCGCCGGAGCCAACCCGATGGTGCTCAAGCGCGGTATCGAAGCCGCAGTTGCTGCAGCCGTCGAAGCGATCGGCGAAAGCGCCGTTGCTATCGAAGACAAGAAGCAGATCGCACAGGTTGCTTCTATCTCCGCTGCGGATGCCAGCGTTGGCAAGGTGCTCGCCGACGCCATCGACAAGGTCGGCAAGGACGGCGTTGTCACCATCGAAGAGTCCAATACGTTTGGCATCGAGCTCGACTTCACCGAAGGCATGCAGTTCGACAAGGGCTACATCAGCCCCTACTTCGTGACCGATGCCGATCGCCAGGAAGCGGTTCTTGAGAACCCCTACATCCTGTTCAACCAGGGCAAGATCAGTAACGTGCAGGACCTCCTGCCCGTACTTGAGAAGGTCATGCAGAGCGGCAAGCCGCTCGTCATCATCGCCGAAGACATCGACGGTGAAGCACTGGCAACCCTCGTGGTTAACAAGATCCGTGGCACCTTCGCTTCCGCTTCGGTCAAGGCCCCTGGCTTTGGCGAGCGCCGCAAGGCCATGCTTCAGGACATGGCGATCCTCACCGGTGGCCAGGTCATCGCAGAAGAGGTCGGACTCAAGCTCGACGGTGCAACCATGGACCTGCTCGGTACCGCCCGCAAGGTCGTTATCACCAAGGACAACACCACCATCGTTGACGGCGGCGGCGACAAGGCCGACGTCGAAGGTCGGGTAGCTCAGATCCGTTCTGAGATCGAGAACACCGACAGCGACTGGGACCGGGAGAAGCTCCAGGAGCGTCTCGCCAAGCTGGCCGGCGGCGTAGCCGTTGTTCAGGTCGGCGCAGCCACCGAGGTTGAGCTCAAGGAAAAGAAGCACCGCATCGAGGACGCCCTTTCGGCAACCCGTGCAGCTCTCGAAGAGGGTGTAGTCGCCGGTGGCGGTACCGCCCTCCTCCGGGCCCGTCCCGCCGTCGAAAAGGCCATCAAGAAGCTCAAGGGTGACGAGAAGACCGGTGGCGAAAGCGTCCTCCGGGCCCTCGCCGCTCCGGCTCGCTTGATTGCCGAGAACGCCGGCCTTGAAGGCGCCATCTGGGTTACCCGGGTGGAAGAAGCCGAAGGCAACATCGGCCTCAACGCCGCTAAGGGCGAACTGGAAGACCTCATGGCCAACGGCATCACCGACCCGGCCAAGGTCACCCGTGCAGCTCTGCAGAACGCTGCATCCATCGCTGCACTGGTTCTCACCACCGAGAGCCTCGTCGCCGACAAGCCAGAGCCCGAAGGCGCTGGCGGCGGCATGCCCGACATGGGCGGCATGGGTGGCATGGGCGGCATGATGTAATTCAGCTGCTCTGTGGCTTACGTCGTTGCCGCCATGTCGGGC
>CALHFG010000142.1 GCA_938029215.1 uncultured Acidimicrobiales bacterium
CAGCGTCGGATTTGAGCCTCACCGCACGACCGAGCTGTACTCGCGGTCCACATCGCGGGCTTAAACTTCTGCGAACGAATTCACCGCGGGCAGTTCGCTCCGCTCGACCAAAGGAGCTTCGGTGCCCATTACCCGGCCCAAAATCGACCAATTGATCGATGAGAACCGTGAGCACGAGTGCGCGGGAATCGGATCAGACAAGGTCTGCGTCATCATCGCAGCAATCGCCGACCTCCCAACCCGGTTCGGCGACTTCCAGGTTGCCGGATTCTGGAACAACCGTCAGGAAGAAGATCACGCGGCCTTCATCCATGGCGACCCGTGCGGAGCCGAGAACGTCTTAGTCCGGCTGCATAGCGAATGCGTGACCGGTGACGTCGCTGGCTCCTTGCGATGCGATTGTCGCGACCAGTTTGAGGCCGCGCTCACCGCGGTG
Source organism: uncultured Acidimicrobiales bacterium (assembly GCA_938029215.1). Taxonomy (GTDB): domain Bacteria; phylum Actinomycetota; class Acidimicrobiia; order Acidimicrobiales; family SZUA-35; genus JABDIY01. The sequence goes on from CALHFG010000142.1 coordinate 437, forward strand.
GGACAAGCCGACCCCGGAATCGTTCTGTACCTACGACAAGAAGGCCGAGGGATCGGCTTCACCAATAAGGTTCGGGCCTACGCGCTGCAGGATCAGGGTCTCGATACGGTCGAAGCCAATCTGGCGTTGGGGTTCGAGGACGACGAACGCGAATACGCGGTGGCTGCCCACATGCTGCACTCACTCGGCGTGAAATCGATTCGACTCATGACCAACAACCCCAACAAGGTCGACCAGCTCACCGAACACGGCGTCGTGGTGAGCGAGCGGGTACCGCACGTCCTGCCACCCAACGAGCACAACATCGACTACCTCCGGACCAAGGCCCTCAAGTCCGGTCACTTCATCGACCCCTCGGTGACGGATCGCATGCTCGAACAAGACGACACGCCGCTACTGAAGAACGGGTCCTCCGACGCCGCTAGCTAACGGACGGGGCGTTGTCCCACAGGATCTTCGCCTCCGCCACGGGTTCGGGGCGGTGAAGGTGAAATCCCTGGAGCCGATGGCAACCGAGCGTGATGAGTGCCTCGACGTGGGCGGCCGTTTCAATTCCTTCTGCAACAACCCAGATGCCGAGGCGGTTCGCTAGGCCGACCACCGACTCCACAATCGCTGTGTTCACGCTGTCGCTTTCGATGCTCTCCATGAATCCCTTGTCGATCTTCACGACCTCGAACGGGAAGTCTCGAAGGTGTCCAAGCGACGATGCCCCCTTGCCAAAGTCGTCCATCGCCAACCGGAAACCTTCCGAGCGCAGCTGCCGCAACGTGAGTCCTGTGCGCTCCACGCTTTCGACCAAGGCATCTTCGGTGACCTCCAACACGATCCTGTTGGCATTGATGCCATAGAAGTCGCTGATCTCGAGGAGACGTCCGACCATCGCTGGGTTTGCCAACTGGCTGGGGCTGAGGTTGACGGCTAGTTGGTTCGTGTCGTTGGCTCGTAGCCACGGTGAGACGCTTTCGAACGCTCGGGCCAAAACCTCGTCGCCAATGGCGGGCATCAGGCCGGCGCCTTCCGCGGCGTGAAAGAACTCTTCAGGTCCGATCCGACCCAGGCGGGGGTGGTCCCAGCGCAACAGTGCTTCCACCCCAGCCAGCTGACGGTCGCTCCCGAAGATGCCCTGAACGTCGATGTCGAGCTGACCGGCTTCGATGCCATGGCGAAGCTCTTCTTCCAAGACGAACCGATCGGTGATGACATTCAGCAGTTCGTCGTCAAAAACGATCACCCTGTTCCGGCCCGATTCCTTTGCCGTGTATGCCGCCGCATCGGCGTGCTTCATCAGATCGGCAGCACTGCGAGTCTCCGAGTTGCTCACCGCAATTCCTACCGAGCACGACGTGACGAGCTGTCGACCGTCCAAAACCATGGGGTCGCTAACCGCGTCGCGGATGACACGGGCCAGCGGGTCGAGGGACTGATCGGGCCCGTGATTGGTGAGCATCACGCAGAACTCGTCGCCTCCAAAGCGGGCCACCACGTCCTTACCTCGCACACAGCCCGTGAGCCGTTTTGCAACAACCTTGAGCATCTCGTCGCCGGTGGCGTGACCCAAGCTGTCGTTGATCTTCTTGAAGTTATCGAGATCGAGGAAGGCGATTGCCACTTCGCGGTCGGCGTCTAGTTCGGCCTGGAGACGTTTCTCGAAGCTGGCACGATTTGCCAGTCCGGTCAGCCCGTCGGTTTCGGCGAGCGAGCGCAGCTCGGCCGTCAACTGACGTTCGTCCGTGATGTCGCGCGCCGCAATATAGACCGAGTTCGAGGAGGGGTCTCGTTGCAGTGTGACTGCAAAAGCCCGATCGACATCGCCCTTCACCGAGTGAACGAGGAGATTGTCTATCTTCGCCGGTTCCGTTTTGGTCGAGTGGCTCGAACGAGAAAGAGCGGCCGATAACGCGCCGGAGCTGTCCGAGAAGTAGTCCAGCAGGCTGTCGCCGGTGAGGTCATCGAGCTCGGTGTCCGCAAAGTTAGCGAACGCCTTGTTGCAGACGAGAATTCGATTGTCATCATCAACCCGGGCCAAGAGATCGTTGGTGATGGTAAAGAAACGGTTGGCTACCTCGAGCCGACGTTTCTGATTGTCGGCATCGGTGATGTCTCGTTCAACGGTGTATGCCACCTTGCGTTCCCAGTCGACGATGGTGATGCAGTCGAACATGATCGGAGAGCCATCTGAACGCTGCCCCGCAATCGTGAATCGAGCGCGTCCGCTCCCGCCGACAATCATGTCCGGTACCCGAGCCCACACATCGAGCCAGTCGGGGTGGATGAAATCCTGAATCGGTCGACCACGGAAGGACTCGAGAGTCTCGCCATGGATCTCACAAGCCGCGGGGTTCGCTTCGATGATGATGCCCTCGAGAGTCGTTACCACCATTACGTCATCGGTGAGTTCTACAAAGCGACGGAAATGGGCGAGTCGGTCCTGACTCACCGAGAGCTCGGTAATTTCTCGGTTGACAACAAGAATGTCGCCGCTGGCAGGCACGAGTCGCAGATAAACGCTGAAGGTCGAGTAGGTCGTGGCGTCGGGGTCGTTCAGCCGAAGGGTGAGCTGAAACTCTGGCTGCTCGGCCGTGAGCTGAGCGAGCGCTTCTGCCACCAAGGTTCTGTCATCGGGATGGACGAGCTTGACGACGTAGGAACCCACTAGCTGTTCGTTGATGCTCTCCAGCCGATTCCGGGCCGCCGTGTTGGTTCGCGTGATCGTGCCGGTACCCGCTTGCGCGACAATAACGAGGTCATCGATGACCTCGAGATATCGTTCGGCCCAATCGTCGGCCGGGACGCTGACGTCCATCATTACACAATCATCGACCCGGCCTGACGGGGCCTTGAGCAGCAGAGTTGCCCCTACTCAAATAGGTCAAACAGGAGGTATCGACCGACCCAGCAGTGCGGAACTGCCGGGTCGGCCGACCGAGGCTCTTACACCGGACCCATGGCGTGATTGGAGTTCACGACCAGGGTGTTTCCCTCCGGATCGTTTGCCACGAATCGATCATGCGGGTTACCTCGCTGAATCGCGGTTGGCTCAGCTCCGAGGCCGTGCATGAGCGCATGCGTTTCATCGATGTCATCCACGATGAGATCGAGCGCCTGTGCCGCTGGCTTGCCGCTGGTCAGCACAAGATGGGTGCCGCCCCGCAGCTCCAGTATCGCCATACGGCCCATGTTGACGATGGGGCGCATGCCGATGTCGGCGTAGAACTGGGCGAGGGTGTCGATGTCCTGGCCCGGCATCACCACGTGGCCGATTCCAAATCGTGGGCGTTGGTCTTGCTGGCTGCTACGAGCCAGATGTTGGTTGGTGTCTGTTTTGAACATGAAGGTCTCCTGATGTGTTAGGTTCCCTTTACAACAACTAATCAGCAGACTTATTCCAAACCTTTTCAATCGTTGCGATGGTCAGGGGAATCGACGCCGACCGACCACCGTGCACCTGAAATGCGTGGGCCGCGGCAACATCGACCGCTGCTCCGCGTTCGACCGCCAGCTTTCGTGCCGCACATGCTGCTCCTGCGATAGACGCGCCGCCAACAAGAGCGGCATGAAAGTCCACCGAGAAACGCAAGGCAGCCCCATCGTCCACGACCAACGACGGGGCAACCACCGCGTGCACCCCGAGTGCGAGCAGGGCCTCGGCCGTGCCGATAAGTCCGTTACCGCCCGCCCCTGCGGTGCCCGTGTCGCACGCCGCAAGCACCACGATCCGCGGAAGCTGATCGAGTCCCTCAAACTCGACGATGCGAAGAGGCCGATCGAAGAACTCGAGGGTCGAGAAGAGCGGATTGTCGGGGCGAAACGTGCCGTGCGCCGCCACGTGCACGAGATCGCTACCGGTGAACATTGCTACTGCGTCAGCGACGTCGGCTTCCCGACTCACCGATGGCGCGAGCCCCCTCCACACCGCTGATAAGGCATCTACTTCTTCGCTGGCATGACGCAACGCCGGACCACCCATCAAACCGACCGAACCGACCTCGCATGCCTCGCCCACCCCGGCCGCGGCCTGCACGTTGGGAGCGACGGTGAGCGCCCGCAGCGACAGCGAGGGAAGCCCGGCCCAGGAGACCGCACGTACCGGACCATCGGGGACGATTAACAGGGGGCCCTGGACCACCGAACGCAGCGGCGAAATCAAGAGCTCGTCCAACCGAGCGTTGGCTGTGGACGAGCGATCCATCGCACGATCGTTCGTTGTTGCTCCCGCCATTCTTCGCAGCGCAGTGCGTTGAGCTCTAACCGCCGATTCGATCGGCCCGATCGGACCGAGATCATGCAGCTCAAAGCAGTTGGCTGCGCAAACGGCCCACAGGTTGTCTTGGTGCCCGATATAGACGACTGTGGCCACATCAGAATCCGAGAGTAGGTCCGCAGGGTCAAACGCGATTGTTGCCTCCACGGGTGCGGCCGCCAGAAGCTCGCTCTCGAGTTCTTCGATGCGGGCTTCGAGCTGATGAAGCGGCTTGCTTGCAAGGCGAGCTTCCTGGACGCCCACCCGTGCGTCGCGAAGCTGCGATCGGAGCTTGTCAGCCCCGGACACTGAGCGCTCTCCCCGAGGTCGGCCCCGAGCGTGAGCGGCAACCGCCAGAGCTGGATCCCGAGCCCCAAGCGGTGATCGAAGCGCGATGGTTCGGAGGTCACGAGCGCGATGTCCGAGCCGCATCTGGAACTCGGCCGACCCGAGCAGTTGGCGTTGACGATCGATTTCGGCGAAACCCTTTGAAAGGGCGCCCTCCATGGCACCAGCGTCGCCAACCAGAAAGGCCTCCAGTGCGTCAGCATGATGCCGATCGATGGGGTCGCCGTTGTTGATACTGGCGCCCCTGCCCAAAAGCTGCAAGGCGCCGTCGCGATCGCCAAGGTCAACGGCCCTGGTCGCAGCCAAAACAATGGCTCGAAGTGCTTCGCGGTACCACGCTGCATCGCACAGTCCCGCCACCAACGCCATCACATCGCCCTGTTCGGCCCCAGCTGTTGTGTCGCCGTCGGCCGCCCGCAGTCGATGCAGCAAATACTCACACCGCAACTCCCACGGCTTGACCTTCAGCTCGATCGCAGATTCGCGGACCACGGCCAGGGTTTGCTCCGCGGCTCGGTAGTGCCGCAACCGAACCTGAGCCTCACCGAGCAGAAGGCCGGCCTGGACCTCCAGCATCTTGTTCGATCCAGATGCTGAGGATCGACGGGCAAACTCGGCGGCCTCGAAGGCGTCGTTGTTGAGGCCAAGATCGAGCAGGGTGGTGGCGTGGTCGACCTCCAGTACCGCAGCGAGCAGATCGACCTCACCCAGTTTGGAGAAGCTGTCTCGAGCCCGCTGATACCAAGACAAGGCAACGCCAAAGTCTCCCCGACGCGACGCCACGTAGCCAAGGTTGCCTTCGATCATGGCATTCATCACCACTTGATCGGTCTCGGTCGTCAGCTGCCACGCCTCTTCATACAACGCCAACGCGTGGTCCTGATCACCAATCTCGGATGTCGCCGCCGCCATGTTGATGAGTGCCCTGCCCTCACCGGCAAGATGGCCATTGGCTCGATACATTTCACGAGCTTTCCCAAACGCCGCCACCGCCTCGGGAAGTCGACCGAGCTCGATCAGAATGATCCCCCGCTGGTTATGGGCCTTTCCTGCCTGTTCAGAACTCAAGCCGCCTGCCGGGAAATCGAGTAGTGCCAGTGCCTCGGAACTCCTTCCCTCTTTGCTGAGGGCCGGCGCCAGAATCAACGCGATGTCGACATGACGCGTTGCGTCGGCGGTCAAGGGCAACGCACTTTCCAAGTACGCAATGGCTTCATGCATCCGATTGCCGTAGTAGGCACTGCGCCCGAGTGTGGCGAGAGCTTCAGCCCGTTCACTGTCGGTCGATGCAGGATCGGACACGATTCGTTTCGCCTCAGCCTGGGCTGCCGCGGGAGCGGAATAGATCTGGTCTGCAGACCCCGCCGGCGAGTCGGCGGGCTCAGGATCGGATTCTGAGGCGGTAGACAAGTTTTTCTGCAATCTTGTATCAGGAGCGTGGCGGCACGCTCCTCTTACTAAGAATCTACGCCAGGGGGCGAATATGGAACGAACCGAATACCGCGAGACACGGTTCCGATTTGGCACCGATAGTGCGGGTCAGCCGATCGTCTACCGGCCAAATGAGATTCTGGTGCGAGCCGATCAAGCGAACCTTAACGAAGCGCTCGCAATACTCAAGCGTCTTGAGCCCGACGTGGAGCAGGCCAAGGATGAAACACCGACATTCGTTCGCCGAGTAAACGACAAGTGGGGGGTGCTCGCCGTTCCCCCGCGTCTAGATCCCCGAGCCGCGGTCTCCGCTCTGGCAGAAATCGGCATCGACGCCCAGCTCAACCACGTGTACTTCGCCGGAACCCTGAGCGCATCACCCAACTACGCAGCCCCAAACTACGCGGCCCCAAACTACGCGGCCCCAAACTACGCGGCCCCAAACTACGCGGCCCCAAACTACGCGGCCCCGAACTACGCGGCCCCAAACTACGCAGCTCCGAACTACGCGGCCCCAAACTACGCAGCTCCGAACTATGCAGCCGGCAGTCCGGGAGCCTGCCGCTGCGACGATTGTGCTCCGCTGCAAGGAGGGCAACCAACCGTCCCCCAGAACAGCGCGGTACCTGTGCGGAGGGGACCCGGATGTGGGCTTACACCAATTGAACGAGCCGATCTTCAAATTCACGTACTCGACGTCCGTCCCCAGGTGGACGGCCAGTCCGCGCGAGATGAAGCTGAAACCCGAACCTGGATCGATGGCCTCGCCAGCCTGGCGGCACCGGATCGAGCAAAAGAACTGATCCACAACCCAGGTGCACTCCTGCCCGAGGCCCTCTTTCTCGCCGACGAGCTCAACGCTCCCACGGCCTACCTGAGTCGAGCGACGAACGACTACGTGGTCGAGCCTGCTTCACCGGGCCTAGGCGCGAACGTCGACGCCGACAACTTTCTCGATCCAGTCACCAATCACACGATCTTCATTAAGGACATCATCGATCGCACGCTTCGCCCTTCTGACGACGCGGACGCTTCGTACGTCACCGTGCACTCGGTCATGGGGTCTCTTGGGGCCGTGGACGACGCCGCGCTCGCCCGGGCCATTGAACACGTGGCCCACGAACATCCGGTGATCGACGACTACTCGATCCGAATTATGAACCTCTCGCTCAGCGGATACATCGATGGCGACACCGCGGTGGATGTGCTTGCCGAGACCATCGAACGCGTGCAGGAGCTCGGCTGGCTTATCGTTGCTTCGGCTGGCAACAACGGAAGCTGCCGACCGAGCAGGCCGGCCTCTCTCCCGGAGGTCGTATCGGTGGGCGCCTACGGCCCTGACGGCCCGGCATGGTTCTCGAACTATGGCCCATGGGTCGACGCATGCGCCTCGGGCGTCAACATCGTGTCGAAGTTTCCGGGTCCAGAAGACCAAAACCTCACCGTTCGAGGCGAACTGCAGACCGACATCTTCACCACGGGTTGGGCAAGCTGGAGCGGCACGAGTTTCGCTGCCCCGTACGTGGCCGCCATCATTGCTCGCTGGATCGCAGATCGTGCAGCGAGCAGCGATCGGGAAACGGCCTACGCCGACGCGCTCGCCGCCCTGATCACCGAGCCGACCGCACTGCGAATTCACAACTACGGGACCGTGGTGTCCGATCAGATCATTCGTATCGCAAGCACCATCGAGGAAATTTAGGAATCTCCATGGCCGACACGCGCTCGTTGCAGGACAAGCCAGACACTACCCTCCCGGTAGTGACCAAAGAGCAGTTACCCATCCAGCTGCTCGATGCTGCGTTGGACGGCGACCGCGAAGCCTGGGACATGATCGTTGCGGAGTACAACAACCTGCTGTGGTGGATTGCACGATCTCATCGGCTGGACGATGCGACTTCGGCGGATGTGGTGCAGACGGTCTGGCTCCAGCTGGTGCAGCACGGTCGTTCGATCCGAGATCCTGAACGACTAGCGGCTTGGCTGGCCACAACCGCTCGGCGGGAAGCTCGGCGTCGGGTTGCCGCCAGCAACCGACAGGTTCCTACTGCTGACTCCGACGACGAACCAGCGCGTAACTTTGTCGGCCCGGAGGAACGAGTGATCGACAATGAGGTGACGGCGGCAGCGCTTGCCGCCTTCCACCGCCTCGGTCCAACCTGCCAACAACTGATGATGCTGCTCTGCGAGGTTCCACCCAAGAGTTACGCCGAGATCTCGGCGATTCTTGACATTCCGACAGGCTCGATAGGTCCGTCACGACAACGATGCCTCGCGAGTTTGCGGGCCGAACTGAGAGGGCTGGGGTTCTGATGAGCGACTACAGCAACGCGAACGACAACCAGCCATCTGATGCTGAGCTCGAAGAGACATTCAAGCTCCTGCAGGCGGCGCTTGCCACCCTGCCAAGCCCAGGCGAGCAGCCCGAAAGTGCCCCGCAGTCGGTCGTTGAGGGCGCCCGATGGGTTCATGACTGGCTGAACCTCGACGCCGAGCTAGCCCGGCTCACCCACGATAGTTCGATCAGCGATTCGCTGGCCTCGGTACGGTCCACCAGTGCGCTGCGCCACATCACCTTCTCCGGTGGCAATTTCGAGATCGAAATCGAGATCGAGCCGGTCGAGCGCGGCGTGTCGATGACCGGCACGGTCACCCCCTCGACCAGCGGAACAGTGCAGGCGGTGGTAGGTGGAATCTCTCACCAGGGACCCATCGATGACCTGGGAACGTTCCTCATCGATAACGTGAACCACGGGGTCGTGATGGCCTTTATCAGTACCGATTCGGGCACGATTCGGCTGGGCTCGTTCGAGGTGTAAACGCTGGTCGGCGAGACCGGTCCCGATTTGTTCGAAGTTGGGCCACGTCGATAGGTTGAGACCTTCGACTCCTTCGAGTCGTCATCCCAGCACCAGAACGAATAGGAGCCCCCCATGGTCGGTGGCGCACTGAGATCAGCAGACATGAACGATTTCGACCTCCGGATGTCCGAAGGGGTGCGGCCGTTGTACGAGGCCGTGAAGAACTTCATCGCCACCGAGGTCGACCCCATCACCGAGGAGTACTTCCGACTCGGCGAAGGCCGCGCCGACCGTTGGAGCTACGCTCCCGGCCAGCTCGAACTGCTCGAAGGCGCCAAGGCCAAGGCTCGCGAGCTTGGCCTCTGGAACTTTTTCCTGCCCAACGCAGAAACTGGCGAAGGGTTGAGCAATCTCGACTACGCCTACATCGCCAATGAACTAGGCAAGAACCCGCTGGCGTCGGAGTGCCTCAATTGCTCGGCTCCTGACACCGGCAATATGGAAGTTCTCGAGCGCGTTGGTACGCCCGAGCAAAAGAAGCAGTGGCTCGAGCCGCTACTCAAGGGAGAGATTCGGTCGGCGTTTGCCATGACCGAACCCGGCATCATGAGCTCGGATGCAAAGCAGATCCGTACCCAAGCCGTGCTCGACGGGGACGAGTGGGTCATCACCGGCGAGAAGTTCTACATCTCTGGTGCCGGCGATCCACGCTGCAAGGTGATGATCACCATGGTGCAGACCAACCCCGACGCCGACACCTACAAACAGCAAAGCCAAATCCTGGTGCCCGTCGACAATCCGGGGGTAGAGATCGTAGGACCGATGCATGTGTTCGGAGCCGACGACGCTCCCCACGGTCACATGCATATCCGATTCAACGAAGCGCGGGTCCCAAAGGAAAACGTTCTGTGGGGCGAGGGGCGAGGCTTCGAAATCAGCCAGCTACGCCTGGGTCCGGGCCGGATTCATCACTGCATGCGATCCATCGGAGCTGCCGAGAAAGCCATCGAGATGATGGTCGACCGCGGCCTCAGCCGTGAAGGGTTCGGCAAGAAGCTCATTCATCTCGGAAAGAACATGGAGGTGGTGAGCCGGGCTCGTATCGAGGTTGAAGCCATGCGAATGATGGTGCTGCGGGCCGCCAAAGCCATGGACACTCTCGGCAATGCCGAGGCCCGCATCTGGGTATCGGCAGTCAAGGCCATGGTGCCCGAGAAGTGCTGCGACATCATCGACGAAGCAATCCAGTTCCACGGAGCAGCGGGAATCAGCCAGTGGTTCCCGCTCGCCAACATGTGGCACGGACAGCGCACCCTGCGTCTCGCCGACGGCCCCGACGAGGTTCATCATCACGTCGTAGCTCGAGCCGAGGTCAAGAACCGCGGCAGCGAGCTGGCGGCCAACGAGCGTGCCACCGGCGTGTCCAGTGGCGCCACCTTCGCTGGCCCGTAGAGCCCGTTCTTACTGCCCTCGTGAGGTTGGGTCGACGCCTGCGATCGTGAGCATGTCGGCCATCGTGAACCCGTCGCTCCCTGACCGACTGGGCAGGGTTGGCTCCCAGCTGTCGGTGTTGAGGATCGACGTTGGGTCAAGCTCCAGGATGCCGAGGAGAACCTCTGCAACGATCCGACCGCCGACGGGTCCAAGGTGGGCGCCGTCTGCCACGAGATCGGCCTCACGGAGGATGTAGAGCCACAGAGGCGTCGCTCCGGCCAGACGAGGCGCGACCTCGGCAATATCGGCCAGGTCGGCTGCACTCAACCGATCGACTCCCATGGCCTCGGCAACCTCTTCGCCCGATGGAATAGACCACGTGAGGTGACGAAGCAGGTTTCGGGTCGCCAGCGAGGTCGGACCAATCGGCTCTCCACGCGAGGTGTCGATCGTGCCTAAAGGCAACTGGAACAACGGTGTCGATAGATGGGTGTCAATTCTCTTGTTGGGCTTTACCTCACCGTCTTCAAAGTCGAAGAAGGTTTGCCAGCCGATGAACCGACGTGGAGCGCGGTGCCCGCCACTCATATCTTCAGGATCGTCGCTTCCTGCTTCGCTGAGGTCGAAGACCATCCCGAAGAACGGTTCGCCGTTGTCGCCGGCCAGGTTTGCTCGGTAGCTCGGACGGATGAGCGAATGGCCGAAACGGAACGCGGAGGTCTGGAACTCGACCGGAATCGAGGGCGTGTTGGGCGTATAGAACCGGCGGCCGTTGGCCAGGATGTCATCCACCATCGCCTGCCCGACGAACTGCGGAAGAAACTGCCGGAGGACAAGCCATTGGTAGTGGTGAACGACGGTTTGTCGGGCCGATTCGAAGGCTTCCTGACCGTTGAGCCCCGATGCTCGGACTCGGTTGAGGACCTCGTTGTGGAACAGAAGAAAGGCAACCTGGATCCCTGCGAGGATCAAGTTCTCGTCGTTGCGGGGGTCGGCGATGATCGCCTGACCGTTCTCATCTCGCGGAAGGTCCTCAAACAGCCCACCGGACTCCACGATGAACGAGAACTGATCGTCGGCTTGGTAAAGCTCCCGGGACTCACCGGGCCCGCCGCCGTACACGCTGTCCAGGTCGAGTCGAGCTGAGCGAAGGTTGGTGCTTCGCCGCACAGACTGGCGTCGCCCCAAGGTCGAACCAGCGTCACGGGTGATGTCGTGATCGATGAATTGGCCAACAAAGGTTGAACCAGCGGTTTGACTGGAGTTGTTGAGGTTGTTGGCGCTGAGCTCAAGCTCGGTGATCAAGCGGACCGGACCCTCCTCGAGCGGATCGTTGGCGTCCAGGATTCCGCCCGGCGCACCGAGCGCAGCCAGTTGTGTTCGGAGCTCGTCGTCGACCTCGCCTCGAGGAGCCTCGTCAAACATGCGCGAGAAGCGGTCGGGCCCATCGGCCGGCGCATTGTTGCCGCGGTTTCGGCTGCGGCGGCGTCCGCCGTCTCCGTCACGCCCATCACGACCACCTCGCCGGCCACGCGTTCGATCACCAGATTCTCGCTGCGCGGCGGCAACGGTTGGCACGCTGAGCGCGATGCCGCCTGCGGCAAGTCCACCCAGGAGGCGTCGGCGAGTCACCACACCCGTCTCATTGTTGGTGTCGCTCGGTTCGTTGTCTTCTGGCATTGCGGCGTCGGGGGATGTTGACATAGTTGCTTTCTCCTTGTGAATGTGGATCAAGCAGACCTGATCAGCGCTAAGGCCGACGCAACGGACTGTCAAGGTTTCGGCAAGAAACGTGCGGCGCCCCATACGCCGGCAATGCTGCGAGCGGTGTGTCGCAGATTGCTCTCCGTCGCAGCGAGCGCCTCGCTCAGTTCCATCGGGGCGTTGACGATGCTGAAGATCCCAGCCATTCCAGCGTCGATAACTTCGTTGGCTCCGGGGCCGATGCTGCCCACGATTGCAATGGCTGGCACACCCGCGGCCTGGGCGGCGCGCATCGCTCCGAAGGGAACCTTGCCTGCAAGTGTCTGACGATCTATCCGCCCTTCGCCAGTGATCAGCAGATCGGCACCATCCAACGCAGCGCGCAAGCCGACCGCGTCGATAACCACTTCGATACCGGGCCGCAGGTTGGCGTGCAGGAACGACAATGCAGCAAAGCCCAACCCTCCCGCGGCGCCGGCACCCGGACGGGCGCTGACATCGGGTGCCCCCGACGCTCGGGCGACCTTTGCGAAGTGTTCGAGCCCAGCATCGATCGCGGCGATGTCAGCCTGGCCAACACCCTTCTGTGGGCCAAAGACTGCGGTAGCTCCAGATGGTCCACAGAGGGGATTTGTCACGTCTGACGCCACCTGGAAGTCACACTGTTCTACCGCCGGGTGCATCTGAGTGAGATCGATCGATTCAAGGTGCTGTAGGTGCCCACCACCGGGTTTCAGTTCAGAACCCAGAGCATCTAGGAGCCTGACGCCGAGGGCAGAAAGCATGCCGGCCCCGCCGTCGTTCGTTGCGGATCCGCCCAAACCGAGGACCACGGTTCGCACCCCACGGTCCAATGCATCTTTGATGAGTTGCCCTGTTCCGAACGATGAAGCATCGAAGGGGGACATCGCCTTTGGGTCGGTCCTGAGGTGAAGCCCGGAGGCTGCGGCCATCTCGATCACCGCCGTGCCCGGTGCAGTCCCCGTCTCGCCAAGGAGCCCGTACGAGGCCGTCGTGGGCTGCCCGAAGGGGCCGCTCACCTGCACGCTCACAAGGGATCCGTTGGTTGCGTCGACCAGTGATTTGACGGTGCCCTCTCCGCCATCGGCCAAAGGCACGAGCACACACACCGCGTCCGGTTGGGCCTGCTTCCATCCGGCCGCGACCGCCTGGGCTACTTCCAACGCGGTCAGCGAGCCCTTGAACGAGTCCGGCGCTACAACAATCCTCATCGAGCGTCCCGGTCATTCATTCGCTACACCGTACGCGACGGTGCCGACCGTTTCCGATTTTCGCCGTTCGCTACGGGCCCGCAAGGTTCGCCGCCGCTCGATCCAGCAAACGCTGGGCAAGATCGGAGCTGTCCTCTCCAAGGGCCGGCACCTGGGGGTCAGGCCCGCCAGTGCCACTGATGTTGAACGGCGACTTGTACACCTCGGCCTCACCCGTGGGAGTCCTCACTTGCATGAATCGATCGCGAGCCCTCAGCTGCTCATGCTGCCAGAGCGCCAGCGGGTCGCGCACCTGACTGTGGGTTACCTTGCCGGCGCGAAGCCGGGTCAGAATCTCTTCGGCCGGCACCGCCATGAAGGCCTGATCGATGACCGCTTCCAGGGCGGAGATGTTGGTGATCCGATCCACGTTGTCAGCAAACCGCTGGTCGGTGACAAGGTTTGCATCGAGGAGCACATGTTCGGCGAACACCGCCCAGTCCCTATTGCTCTGCACCCCGACCAACACATCGGATCCGTCGGATAGCCCGTACAGGCCGTAGGGAGCGATCATCGTGTGTCGATGTCCGGCCCGGGGTGGCACCACACCGTTGCCCACCGCGTTGAAGGTTGGTGCTGACGTCCACTCGGCCATGCTTTCGAGCATCGACACTTCAACCGATGCCCCTTCCCCGGTCGACTGTCTCCGGTACAGGGCCGCAAGGATCGAGCTGAAGGCGTACATCGCCGATGCGATATCGGCGATCGAGAACCCGACTTTGTTGGCCTGCTCGGGCGTACCGGTCAGAGCAATCGCGCCACCCTCGGCTTGGATGGCAAGGTCATAGGCCTTGTCATCGGTTCGAGGTCCGCCGAGGCCATAGCCAGAGACATCGCATGCGATGAGCCCAGGATGCTTACGGCGGAGCTGGTCAGCCAATACGCCCATTCGCCCCGCAGCCGAGGGCGACAAGTTTTGGATAAACACATCGGCGCCCGCAACCAGTCGATCGAACGTGGCCCGGTCTCGGGGGTCTTTGAGGTCGAGCTCGATGCTCTGCTTTCCGCGGTTGGCCCAGACGAAAAAGGCGGAGGTTCCACCCATGGCGCTGTCATACCCTCTTGCAAAGTCTCCCTCGCCCTTCCGCTCGACCTTCAGAACCTCGGCTCCAAGGTCGGCCAATTGACGGGTGGCGAACGGTGCTGCGACCGCCTGTTCTAGGGCGACAACGAGGACGCCGTCCAATGGGCGAGCCATCAGCCCTCCTTTGGCAAGAATCCGCCACGCCCTTGCGGCAGCTTCATGTCGAGGATGCGTGAGGCGACGACGGTACGCAGGATCTGCGCTGTTCCGCCACCGATGGTGAACATGCGAACGTCTCGGTACATGCGTTCCAACGGGTTCCGACGGCTGTAACCAGCAGCGCCGAACACTTGCAACGCGTCGTTCACCACCCGAATCGACGCCTCGGCGGTGAAGATCTTGGCCTGAGCTGCCATGGCCGCATCCGGGAACGGCGAGCCGTTTGCACCTCGAGACTCTGCGGCCCGATAGGTGAGGCTCCGGGCGGCTTCAAGCTGCACCGACATGTCGGCCAACATCCACTGCAAACCTTGGAATTCGGCGATCGGGCGGCCGAACTGCTCGCGTTCCTTCGCGAAATCGCGTGCGAGCTCGTACGCGCCGGTGGCGATACCCAGGCCCACGGTGCCGGCGCCCACGCGCTGGCTGTTGTAGGCGTTCATGAGATCGCCGAAACCCTTTTTGAAGCCGGATGGTGGCATCACCATCATGTCGGCATCAACGACCATGTCGTCGAAGATCACTTCCATCTCGGGGATCGCCCGTAGACCCATGGTTGGTTCCCGCTCACCGAACTTCAGGCCCGGTGTCTCATCTCGGAGCGCCAGGAAACCTCCGATGCCGAGCTCCTCGCCCTCTTCGTCGAAGACCCGAGCAAAGATCAAATGAAGCTTCGAAACCGTGCCGCCGGTGATCCAATGCTTCATGCCGTTGAGGACGAACTTGTCACCCTGGCGGTCGGCTCTCGTTGTCATTTTCGACGCGGCGCTGCCCGCACCTGGCTCGGTGATACAAATGGCTGGCTTGTCGCCGGCAAGAACCAAATCGGCAGCCAACCGCTTTTGCTGCTCGGTGCCATAGGCCATCACCGCGCTGATGGCGCCCATGTTCGCCTCGACGGCGATCCGGCCGGTAACACCGCACACCTTTGCCATCTGCTCGACGACTAGGACAGCGTCGAGGAAGGAGTGACCTGGGCCGCCGTATTGGGCGGGGACGGTCATCCCGGTGAAACCTGCATCACGAAGGGCATGAACGTTGTCCCACGGATACTCCTGGGCCTCGTCGACTTCGGCTGCTCGAGGGGCGATGACTTCGGCCGCAAGCGCCTTTGCCTTGGCCTGTATGGCGAGTTGTTCAGTGGTTAGTTGCCAAGTCATGTGGCCTCCAGGGCAGTGGGGATTGCAGAGAGTTGTTGTTCATACTGTGCGCGGGTTAGGTCGAGGATCTCGCGCTGGGCGATGCTGCCACCGATTCGATGCGTCCGGTCTGCAACGGTGTCGAGCATGGCGACTGCCGACGCAGGATCGGTAGACCCGGTTCGGACCGCCGACACGAGCGGGTGCACGATGCCGGTGAAGACCAGATCGTTCTCGGTGACACCGTCGGCATGTTCAGCGGCGACACCAGCAAAGAACCGGTCGGCAGCCGGATGGTCGGGACAGCGGGTGAAGATGAACGCTCCGTGCAGGTCGAGAAAGCCCGACGTATGCCACTCGGAGCGTTCCGCAAAGCGCTCGGCGAGCGTGTCCCACCGGTCGCCTACATCCACACCAACCAGTTCGAGGCGCCAAAGCAGGGATGCGAGGTCCGACATTCGAAACGGGGTTGAGGCCACCGACTGCTGGGAGTCATGAATGCTGAGGGCTTCGTCGTATCGACCGACAGCGATCATGCGCAGCGCGAGGTGCCACCAGATGTGAACCGCCAGGCCAGCTTGAGCAGCCCACACATCCTGGTCGTCCACCAGGAGGGAGAACGCTGCGTCACTGTCGTCCAAGGTCTCGTACAAATGGGCGAGCGCATGGCGGGCCCAAAGGTCCAGCGGGTCGAGCCGAAGCGCTTCTTGACCCAATGCTTCCGCTTCATCGTAGAAACCGGCTTCCTCGAGAGCGAAGGAGTACTGACCGGCAACAAAGCTCCAACCCGGCTCGTTTCGACCCCACGAGTCGAAGGCCCTCTGGCTGGAGCGCAGTCGTCGAGCCTCGTCGCCCACGTGAAGGTAGACGTCGTGGGCGAATCGAACCGCGGCGAAGTCGCGGTGATTTGCCGCCAGGTCGTCCCAGCATCGTGCTGCGGTGGTGAAGGAACCATCGATCATGTGCCCGAGCGCCTGCAGATGAAGCCGATCGGTGGGCGACGCCGCCCGAGCCTGAGCCCGCGCAAAGTCTGCCCGAAGCTCGGGGTCATCCGGGCGAGCTCCGCCCAGAACGCGGTACGCGCCGCAGAAGACAGAGCCGAGAACAAACCCTTGATCGGACTCGTTTGCCGACGCGAGGGTGACGAACGGGTCATCGACGAAGTGCAATGCCTGCTGCCAGGCGAGGTTCCACGCGCTCATTGACGCCTGATCGTGCGCCTCGACGACCGACCCCCAGGTGTCGAGCCTCGCCGTCACAGGGCTACCTTCAGCACTTCGATCCCGTTGACAAAATTTGACTCGACGAACTCGGGTTCACCCACCGAGGCAAACGACAGATCACGGTCGAGGATTTCGTTGATCAATTCGGAGATCTCTAGCCGAGCCAGTGACGCGCCGAGACAGAAATGAGCGCCGCCTCCGCCGAAGGCCACGTGCGGCGGCACCGGCGGACGATCGACACGGAACTCCATAGGATCGGGGAACTGTCGCTCGTCAAAGTTCGCGGCGCTGTACCACATCACGACCTTGTCGCCGGGCCGAAGTTGGGTGCCCGAGAGCACGGTGGGAGCGGTAACGGTGCGCCGGAAGTACAGAATCGCGGAGGAATACCGAATCACTTCGTCGGTCAATGCGGCCAGCAACGAGCGATCGTTCCGAACCGTTTCGAACACATCAGGAAACTGCTGCATATGCAGCGCGAGGTGAGCCATTGACGAGCGAGTGGTCTCATTGCCAGCAAAGATCATGAGGCGGAAGAAGTTGGCGAACTCTTCGGTCGTGAGCTGCTCGCCGTCGATTTCTGCCTGGATCAGCTTGGTTATCAGATCGTCGGCCGGATCGTCTCGGCGAAGGTCGGCAAGCTGGGTCGCATACTGGCTCATGGCCCAAGCAGCGGGACTGTTGAACGGCAGGAGACGCAGGTCGGTTGTGTTTCCGTAGGCGTTGGGTTCCAGCGGCTCGCTCCCCGTTCCGGCCACGAGATAGTCGGTCAGGCCGATCAGGTAGTCGTGATCCTGCTCGGGTACGCCCATCAGGTCGCAGATGACTCCGATGGGGATTGGTTTGGCCACGATGTCTACCCAGTTTCCCCCTCCATCTCGTTGGAGCTGGTCCAGACTTGCCGTCACTCGCTTCTGAATCGCCGTGCTGTAGTCCTTGACGTGTCGAGGCGTGAATGCAGAGCTGATAATTCGACGAAGCCTGGTATGGACAGGCGGGTCCATGTCGATCATCGACGCCCGAGCTTCCAGGGCATCTTGGTCGATGTCGTAGATCTGTATGTGCCCCTTCGCCGAGGAATAGGTATCGGGGTCTCGAGAGACCGTGACCAGGTCTTCGTATCTGGTGACCGACCAGAACCCGTGAGTGCCGTCGGCGTCATCGGGAGACCACGTCAACCCGGTGGCGCTTCGCATCTCGGCAAACGCGTCGTGGGGAATACCGTTCTGGAATGAAGCCGGGTCATGAAGATTGATCGATGCCGTCGTGGTCAAAGGAAGCAGCCTTTCACTAACTAGCGGGGACATTACTTTGGGTCCAAAGTATTGTCAAACCAACGTAACCCGAGCACGCTGGCTTGCAAGCGATACGGTTTCGTCGTGCCCTATGAGTACGACCCCGGTGCCCTAACCGAGGCCGAAGCCGACATCCGCAGGAGGCTGTCCGGACGGCCAGTAAACCTCGAGGTCCAACGGACAATCTCGAACCTCTACCGAGCCGCCAGCGTGGTGAGCCGACGGGCCGAACGGGAGATTCTGTCCGATGCCGGGCTGTCGTGGAGCGCCTTTGTTTCCGTCTGGGTCCTGTGGGTCTGGGGCGAGATGGATGCCACCCGACTGGCAAACGAAGTAGGCCTGACGCCGGGCACGGTGACCGGCGTTCGCAAGGGTCTTGAAAAACAAGGTCATATCGAAACCCGTCGTGGTGAAGACGATGGCCGCATGGTCTTCATCCGTCTCACCCCGGCCGGCGACGCGATGTTTAGCGAGCTCTACCCACGATTCAATGCGTGGTCAACGAACCTTTTTGGCGATCTGTCCGATACGGACACCTCACGGTTGGCCGATCTTCTGGAGGGGCTCATCGTCGCTCCTCCCACTCGCGACGACTAGAGGATCGACGATGTCGAGGAACTCAGCGCCATCACCGCACCTCGGCTGCCATGCCTACTGACAGCACACCATGAACGAAATTAGAAGGCGCTCGAACGGGTTCGTCCAGCCGGGTCAGATGAATGTTCCGTCTTGCCATCTCTTCAAGCAGGACAATGATCTCGAGCCGGGCGAGGAACGCTCCAAGACACACGTGCGGACCGCCACCTCCGAAGGAAAAGTGCGGATTTTCCTCGCGGCCAACGTCGAAGGTGAACGGGTCGGAGAAGACCCGCTCGTCGTGGTTCGCCGAGGCATACCACATAACCACCTTCTCTCCGGCGTCGAGATGAGTGCCGCCCACTTCGACCGGCTCGGTCGTTGTGCGCCGCATATGTAGAACTGGGGTGGCCCACCTCAGGATCTCCTCGGTGGCCGACTTCACCATCGCGGGATCATCGAGCACCCGCTGCCACTGGTCCGGATGATCAGCCAGGGCGATCGCGCCGTGCGACAGACCGGTTCGAGTCGTTTCGTTTCCAGCGAACACGAGGAGGTGAAAAAGGTTTCGATATTCGCTTCCGCTGAGCCGGTCACCATCTTCGGCTTCTGCCTCGACCAGCGATGTCACAAGGTCATCCTGGGGGTTGGCTCGTCGAAGGTCACCGATCCGTTCGCCGTACTCGAACAGCGCGTGGCTGGCAGGACTATTGAACGGGAGAAGGCGCAGTTCGGTTGTGTTACCGAAGGCGTCGGGCGGAATCGACTGGGTGTCGCCGGTGCCTTCGACCAGGTAATTGGAGAGCTCAACAAGGTAGCCGGCGTCTTCCACGGGAACGCCAAGCATCGTGAGAATGACGCGGATCGGCAGCGGAGCAGCGACCTCGGCAACAAAATCGCCCTCGCCCGCGGCGACAAACGCATCGAGAAGCTCGACGGTGATCGACCGAACCGTGTCTTCCCACCGGCGAATGTTCTTGGGCGTGAATGCTCGAGCAACCAACCGTCGCAGCCGGGTGTGGTCGGGGGCATCGGTGTCGATGAGTGAACGTCGGGCTTCGATAGCGTCAGCTTCGAGGTCCCACAGGTTGGTCATGCCGACCGCAGAAGAAAACAGCTTCCCGTTTCTCGACACCGTGCGAACGTCGGCGTGTCTACTGACGACCCAGAACCCGCCATCGGCATAGTCGTGCCACATCAGTCCGTCGGCGTTGCGAATCTCGGCAAACCGATCGTGCGGAATGCCATCCAGATAAAGCGACGGCTCGGTGATATTGGGTGCAGAAACGGTGCTTTGCATGGCTGTCCTAGCTGTGCTCGATAAAGCGTTGGCGTTCCCAGTCGTTTACTTCGTCGGCATCGGGGCTGTTCTCGGCGGCCAACGGAATTTCAGCCTGAGCGATCGACACGTAACTACGACTAAACGTGTCACCCAGCCGACCTGCGAGCTCAGATCCTTCGAACGCGGCTATCGCTCCCGCAAGATCGGTAGGGAGGGCAGTCTTATCCCCCGGGGCTCCATACATGTCGCCCTCGCTCATGGCACCGGGGTCGAGATTGCGTTCGATGCCGTCGGACCCGGCGGCCAAAATGCCTGCGATGACCAAATAGGGGTTGGCGTCGGCGCCACCCGAGCGGAACTCGACCCGATTGGCCCCCGCTCCAGCCTGGGCAACGCAACGGGCCATCACCGATCGATTGTCGAGCCCCCAGCAAACGTGAGTGGGAGCGAAGGTGTAGGGACGAATGCGCTTGGGGCCGTTGCTGTTTGGAGCACCGAGCAATGTCATCGCTTCGGCGTGTTGCAGCAAACCCCCAACCCACGACCGCATCAGGTCGTTCGGTTCGCCGTCGGAGCAGTCGGAGAACGCGTTCTTGCCATCGGCAGAAAGACTGCTGTGAACGTGCATGCCGGATCCGGACTGCTCGGTCCAGGGTTTTGCCATGAACGTCGCTCGGTAGCCATGTTGCATCGCAACCTGCTTGACGATCGACTTGAACAACACGGTGTTGTCGGCTGCGGTCATGGCGTCAGCTGGGCCGGTGTTGACCTCGAATTGGCCGGGGCCGTACTCGGCGTTAGAGCCTTCGACTTCGATCCCGGCACCGAGAAGAGCGGCTCGCATATCTGCCAGGACGACCTCAAAATCCATGCCATCGGTGAGGGAGCTGTACTGAATGTGTTCCTGAACCGGAGACCAGTCCGGGTTGCACAGATAGAACTCCATCTCGGTCGCCACGACCGGCTCGAGCCCAGCCGCCCGGCACCGCTCGATCTGGGCGGCAAGAACCGAGCGTGGAGCCAAGGGGTGGGGGTCACCATGCTCGTTTTCGGCATCGGCAAACACCAAGCTGTACCCCGGGCGATGGCTAAAGACACGACCGGTCGTGTTGTCGGGCACCATATGGGCGTCGAGGTACCCGGTGTCGGGGTTCACGAACTCGTTGTCGGGAAGGTCGTTCTGGACATCGAATACAAACATGGCGTCGGCGATGTGGGCGCCATGAGAATGACCGCCGTCGAGGAAACGCTTCACCGGGATCCGCTTGCCCCGGAGGTGTCCCTGAGTATCGGGGATCGCGAGTTCGACGGTGTGCACGTTGTTGGCTGCTGCGGCCTCGCGAAACTCTTCAATCGATCCAGAAATCGATCCTGCTGGTTCGGTCATGGTGTCTCCTTAAGTTGGGCTGAGATGAGGTTGAAAGCGTTCATTACGTTGAAGTTGATGCACCAGAAATGTCGAGCACAAGCCGGCCGCGCACGTCACCTGAGCGCAGCCGGTCATGAGCAACCTGGGCTTGATCGAGGGGAAGAATCTCTACCGCTTGCACCAACGACGGCTCGCGGCGAGCAAGGTCGAGAAGTTCATCGAGTTGGGACCGGCTTCCCCACACGCTATTCACGAAACGAGCTTCCAGAGGGACCGCTCCAAAGCCAAACGGGATCGTGCCTCCGGCCAGACCTACCACCGAGACTGTTCCCAGCTTATTGATGTGATCAGCAGCGGTCCGCAGAGTTGGTTCGGCACCGATGAAGTCGATGATGAGGTCGAACTTCTCACCCTCATCTAGTGAGCCGATCGCTGCATGCGCTCCGATTTCGAGGGCCGTCTGCTGCTTTGATTCGGCGAGATCGAGTGCGGTCACGTGGGTGTCGGTGAGGGCCCGTAGATAGCGGATCGCATACTGACCGAGCCCCCCTGCCCCGATCACCAACGCCTTGGCGTCGGCGCCCCGTTCGCGTAGTCGTGCGATTCCCTGCAGGACCGCCCGATACGCGGTGAGGCCGCCGCATGCCAAGGGTGCAGCGTCGTACGGGTCCAGGCCATCGAGTGGGGCGAGATACTCGATCCCGGGGACTCGAAGCTGGTCGGCGTACCCGCCATCGGTGAACAAGCCTGCCTCGGTCGAGTTGGAGCAAATCATCTCGAGCCCTTGCGAGCACTCCAGGCAGTTCTTGCAGCCCCACGGGGCATAAAGCATGACCGGACCCAGGTCGGGGTGCACCCCAGTGACCTCGTGACCAAGGATGATCGGCGGCTCC
The DNA here is from genome assembly GCA_938029215.1 of uncultured Acidimicrobiales bacterium. Taxonomy (GTDB): domain Bacteria; phylum Actinomycetota; class Acidimicrobiia; order Acidimicrobiales; family SZUA-35; genus JABDIY01. Next base: position 22,689 of record CALHFG010000142.1, read on the forward strand.
TTGCCGAAGTCCCCGTCGGCCACGTGAATGTCGGAGTGGCAGACCCCGCAGGCGGTCACATCGAGGACCAAACCCGAACCGGGCTGCGGAGCAGGGTGGTCCCCTACGAAACGTAAGTTGGTTTTGGGGGCGTCGAGCAGCATTGCGCGCATACCTGTTACCGACCTTTCCTAGGGCGTTGTGGGATCGGTGCGATCATGAGGCGTCCTGCCAGAATCCGGTCGCCTCCAGCGAATCGGCTGCCGCGACTCCGGCGCTGTGCAGATGGGTTTCCATCGCTCGCCGAGCACCGGCGGAATCCCGAGCGAGTACCGCATCCAGAATGTCCTGGTGACCGGCGGCGGCCTCGTCCTTCCAGCCGCTCACCCGCTCGAAGAAGCCGGCGGGAATGGACCGCTCCAGATGACGCAGAAGCCATCGGGTTCGAGGAGGGGCAGCACTGTTGAGCAGCTGATGGAAATCGTTGTTGAGCTTGGAACCTTCGGCTTCGCTTGCGGCGACGAAGCTCTGGTGGATATCCGCTAGCTGTGCCCGCTGTTGATCATCGAAGCTTTCGGCGGCCATCGCAGCTACGCGCCCAGCGATCAAACCGAATAGTTCGTAATGGTCGATGACGTCTTCACGGGTGATGCGCGCAACGAACGCGCCACGACGGGGCGTGATTTCGAGCAGTCCTTCCTGGCCCAGCACAACCAGCGCCTCCCGAATTGGTGAGCGACTGACATCGAGATCCTCCGCAATCTGCTCCTGGTCGATCTTCTGACCTGGTTTCAATTCACCCCGAAGGATCTGACCGCGCAGATGAGCCACGATCTCATCGGCCAGGCCCCCGCGTCGAGACCTCATGTGATCGCCGCCGATCCGAGGTAGGCCGCCTGCACGTGAGGGTTGGCCTGCACTTCCGCTGGCGTTCCGTCGGCGATAACTTGCCCCTGGTCGAAGACGTAGATGCGGTCTGAAATACCGGTGATGAACCCGAGGTCGTGGTCGATGACAATGACCCCTGCGCCCACGGTGGCCGCCATATGCCGTACCTGCTCGATCATGGTGAGCGATTCAGAGTCACTCATGCCGCTGGTTGGCTCATCGAGCAGCATGAACGAAGGAGCCATCGCAGCCGCACGAGCGAGTTCGAGCCGACGGGAGTTGCCGTAGTCCAACTCACGAGCTCGGCGGTCACGATGCTCCCACAGGCCGGCCTCGGCCATGAGGGAATCGACATCGCGAATCGTGCGGTCGGCCCGGTGCTCATTGGCCACGAGAGCACTGACCTCGATGTTCTCGCGGACCGATAGCGAACCAAACAAACGCAGGTTCTGGAAGGTTCGGACAAGTCCGTTTCGAGATAGTTCGAATGCCGGCTTACCGCTGAGGTCAGCACCATCGATCGAGAACCGCCCCTCGGTTGGCTCGACCATGCCGGTGATCACATTTACAAACGTGGTTTTGCCAGCACCGTTTGGACCGATGATTCCAACAATCTCACCCCCCGCCGCCGTGATACCGGCGTCGGTAAGAGCCTTGAAGCCACCGAACGACACATTGATCCCTGAGGCTGCGAAGATCGTTTCCGGGACCGAGTCAAGTTCGGCGAGGCGCTGTGGTTCGACTTCCTGGCCGCGGCCGATCTTCTGGTAGAGCCACTGGTCGAACTCCCAGTCTTCCAGGATCCCGGATGACCGCCAGATCATGAACGCCACCATCGCCAGGCCCAGCACCACGCTGTTGAGGTTCTCACGGAACACCCAATCGAGCGGGGCCTCATCGAGTCCGATCCCAAAGATCTCAAAGCCGTCTTGGCCGAGCCGGCGTGCCAGCTCACGGGCCGCAGTCATGACTGCAACACCCAGAACCGCACCGGTGACCGAGTTCCGCCCTCCCACGATGAGCATCACGAGCGTGAGCATGGCGTAATCGAAGAAGAAGCGATCGGGCAGGATCGATCCGATTTGCCACACACGAAGCGACGAACCGACGGACACAACAGCCACCGAGATGAGTAGTGCGATCATCTGTTGGACCAGCGGGTTGACTCCCATGGCGCGTGCCGCCAGGTTGTCTTCCCGAGCCGCAATAGCCAACTTGCCGCTGCGCGATTGACCATAAATCCGGGCGACCAACAGCGCCGCGAACAACGCGGCAAGAATCGGGGTTCGGCCCTTGAGTGACTCTCCGATGCCGAAGGCGATACCGCCGCGATTACCGCCGGTCAGCTCCGGCCAGCTCTTGGCGACCTCGTGGGTCACGAAGAGCAGAGCCAGCGTGATGACGGTCGCTGCGACCGACCCTGACTGGGCGCCGGACCGGGCCAGACCGATGCCAACAATGAAGGCAAACACCAACGTGACTCCGACGGCGATCGCTATTGCAAGTGCGGGACTCACCTGGATATCGGACAGGCCAAAGGGTGCGCTTGGAATCCGCTTCAGTTTTTCCTCGGGCGAAATGGCATAGACGGCAAACACGTATCCCGCGATTGCTCCGAACCCGATGTGGCCAAACGACAAGATGCCGGTGTTGCCGATGTAGATCTGGATGCCGATCACGATGATGGCGTCCACCAACATTGTGGTGACGAGTCGTTCGGCGGAGCCGTTGCCAAGAATCGTTTGGTAGATCATTCCGCCGCCAAAAAGGACGGCAAACAGAACAAGCGAGCCGATAACCGGGAATGCGATGTCGCGGCGGGCGTTAGGGAACATCAGACGCGCTCCACCTGGGGCACCGAGAGCAGTCCGCCCGGCCGGAAGATGAACAGCAACGCGATCATGACGAACACGAACCCGGTCGTGAGGTTCTGGATCCCGACCGGCAGCCACGACCGCAGCAGCACCTCCGCCAACCCGAGCGCCAGCCCTCCGAGCACGGCTCCTCGCAGACTTCCGAGCCCACCGATTAAGGCGGCCAGGACGCCTTGCAGCATCGGGTTGATTCCTGCGGTTGGCGTGACCTGCCCTTCACGCATGATCCAGAACACGCCTGCGATACCGGCGAGGAATCCCGACAGTGCAAACGCGCCCCGAATCACCGAGTCTGATTTCACACCCATGAGCCGGGCCGCATCGAAGTCGGCGGCAGCGGCGCGCAGGGCAAGCCCGAACATCGTGCGCTGAAGGAGCCACGTAGTTCCGGCGAGCACCACGACCGTGACGGCGATGACCACGAGATCAAACACCTCGATATTAAGTGAGCCGACGGCGAGCGTCTTGGCGAACCAAGTGGGACGCGGGTAGGGCTTTACCGAGGCCGATACATACAACAGGAACCCTGCGGACACGATGAAGTGAACTCCAAACGAGGTGAGCAAAAGCGTGAAGTCGGACGCTCCGCGAACCCGACTGAATGCCACCCGCTCGATGATCAGCGAAGTAATCACGGCACTGACGACGATCAGAGGTACGACGGTCCACCAGTTCCATCCGTTGTTGAAAGCCCAGTAGGTGAGGTAGCCAGGGATGGTGATCAATTCACCGTGTGCGAAGTTGAGCAGGTGCATGATGCCGAAAACCACGGCGACACCGAGGGCGAGCAAGGCATAGATGCTGCCGCGGCCAAGCCCATCGATCAGGTTCTGCAGTAGTTCTGACATCGGTCAGCCTCCCACGAAGGTGTCAAAGAGATCGGAACGAGCAAGCAGCTCCTGCCCCGTTCCGTCGGCGACGATTTCGCCGCTGCGCAGCACGTAGGCTCGGTCTGCCACCTCAAGCATCCGGGTGGCATTTTGCTCCACGACGAGAATGGTCCTTCCCTGACTGCGGAGCGTTTCAAGAAGTTCGAACACCAGGTCCACGAGTATCGGCGCGAGGCCCAGGGATGGCTCGTCCATCATGATGAGCTTTGGCTTCGACATCAGCGCGCGGGCGATCGCCAGTTGTTGGGCTTCGCCCCCCGACATGTATCCAGCGGCGGTGTCCCACTTGTCCCGCAAGACCGGGAAGAGCTCAGCCATCTCTTCAAGCATCTCGGCGCGTTCGGACGCTTTGCGGATCACGCCACCGATTTTCAGGTTCTCTTCAACGGTCATGTCGGAGAAGATTCGGCGGTGTTCTGGAACCAACGCCAGACCGGATCGAAGGATCTTCTCCGGGGCGGTAGAGGTGATGTCGGATCCGTCGAAGCTGATGGTGCCGGAACTGATCGGCAGGAGGCCCGCGATCGATCCCAGCAATGTTGTCTTTCCTGCCCCGTTGGGGCCGATGAGGCCAACGACCTCACCTTCCCCAACGGTCAGGTGTGCATCTCGAAGTGCGGCGATCGCACCGTAGGTGGTTGTGAGTCCCGATACTTCGAGCATTGAAGGGAGTTAGCCGATCGTGTCGAGAAGGACGTTCGCGCCGTCGGTTACCTGAACGATTGACACGGCCTTTGGCGGGATGCCATTAGTTCCGGCGTAGGTGATCGAACCCGAGGTGCCCTCAAAGTCGGAGATGACCTTTACGGCTTCGGCGATACCGGCAGGGTCGTTGCATCCGCAATCAAGGATTCCTTGGATGCCGAGGAACATCGAGTCGATGTAGAGCGGCATGAAAGCAGGAGCGTCGCTGGCGAGCGTGCCGGAGTCAGCAAGAACCGATTCCAACTGACTTCCCGATTCGATCAGCGTGTGAGGTGTGTGAATGAAGCCCTCGCCACCGGGGTCGGCAGTGATGCCGGTGGCGTCGAATGCATCGGTTCCCATGTAGGTGATGCCATCGAGGCCCTGGCCCTCCATCTGAGCTCGAAGTGCAGTGATCTGGAAGCCAGCCCCGGCTGAGAAGAAGACCTCGGTGCCGTCAGCGACGCTGGCGATCTCGTTGACCTGAGAAGAGAAGTCGGTGTCCACAAACCAGGTGTAGGTCTGTTCGCTCACGATTTCGCCACCACCGGCGGTGAAGGCGGCCTTAAACGCATCGGGGTTGACGCCCGAGTAGGGAACGCCTTCGCCCTCGGTGAAGATGATCGCCCGGGTCAGACCCTGGGAGAGCGCAAAGTCGGCGGAAGCTATCGATTGACCGTTGTCATCGAAGGTCACGAGGAACGTGTTGTTCGCGGCATCAGCAAGGGTTGGCTCGGTCGAGGCTGCTGCAAAGATCGCGTACTCGCCGCCACCGGTCTGTTGCATAGGCAGCGTGGCATCGGCGAAGGGCGGACCGATGAAGAACTGGGCACCCCAGTCGATGAGCTCCTGGGTAGCGAGGGCGGGGTCGTCGCCGGACTCTCGAACGTCTACTTCGACGGGGCGACCGTTGATTCCACCAGCGCAGTTTGCGAGCTGAGCGACATAGGGCACGACCTCAGAACCGGGCACGTCGACGAAGCCGGCTGCCTCGCTGAAGTCCATGACCATGCCGACCTTGATCGACTCACCGGTCGGTTCTGCGGCACAGTTGTCTAGGTCGGCGCTCAGGATGGCATCGATGTCGAGCCCCGTAGCCGCTGGTGCAGCTTCGTCATCTGAACTGGGTTCCTCGGCACCTCCGTCGTCGCTGGCGGTGCCGTCATCGGATGGAGTTTCGGCGGCGTCTGAGCCACTGCTACACGCCCCCGCAAACATTGCTAAGGCCAAGAGCAGCCCCATTAGCTGGCGAAATTTCACGATTCTCCCCTTCAAGGTGTCAAAGCAGGCCCGGCGGCCTACTTTTGCATATTGTATTTAATTTGGTCTGACTGTAGCGGACGTCACATCCGCAGACGTAACGCCGGTCACATTCTGACCGAGCTGTCACGGCGAATACAACCGATTCACCGAAATTTGTTCGGTAGCTAACGATTGCCGCAATAGCTTTTGTTCGGTAGCAAACGGTTGCCAAGTTGGGCCACACTCTGTTTCGTACGTCACGCCAGATTTCGACCACCCAAAAGCCACAAGGGACTCAAAGGACATCGCATGAAACCACTCATTGGTCTGACCGGGCGTCGCAAGAACGGCTCGCAACTCGTTGGACAACCCGACAGCCTGCGCCACCTCGAGGGTGACTGGTACTACGCAGACTATGCCCGCGGGGTGTTGGCCGCCGGTGGTTTGCCGGTCCATCTACCGCTCGACGCGGATCCCGCGCTATTCGTCGACCGACTCGATGGCATTCTGATCTCCGGCGGTGCTGACGTGTGGCCCGAGCGCTACGGCGCCACACCACTCCCCTCTGCGGACCCAGCCGAACATGAGCGCGACGACTTCGAACTGTCATTGCTCGACGCCGCCGCTAGCCGTTCCCTTCCGACTCTCGGTATCTGCCGGGGCCTACAAGTCATGAACGTGCACGCGGGCGGCACCCTTCATCAACACGTCCCCGAGCACGCTCGGTACGACGTAAGCCCAACGGGACCGATCCATACCATCTCGATTGCCGAAGATTCCGCGCTCGCCGGTCTGTATGGCACGACCCACCAGGTCAACTCGTTACACCATCAGACCGTCGACCGGGTTGGTGAAGGCTTCACCATCACCGCATCGCACGAAGACGGGACCATCGAAGGGTTCGAGCATCACACGCTGCCGATGCTCGCGGTCCAGTGGCACCCCGAGATGCTCGACACGCGTGATACCGACCCGGTCTTCGGCTGGATAGTGCAGCAGGCCGCAGCTCGCATCGGCTAAATCCCGATCAGCCTGGCTTGCGGCAGATGATTTCAATCGGAGCGATCGTGCCAGCTGAGATAGCCGAAACCATGTTCGCAATCTTCGTTGATGCCTCTTGACCAAGAATGAGGTGCAGTCCTAGCGGCGGCGTCCCGTCGCCACCTGCCGCGTTCTTACGTATGGCGTCAAAGAATCGGATGGCGTAATCGCGTCGATTCCGAACCTGTTCGACCTCGAACCCGGCGGCCCCGAGAGCGTCGGTGTAGGTGGTCTGATCATCGACGAAGCTCATGGAGGCATTGGCCGCCCAGGGCACCGGGTAGACCAGCGGAGCTTCCGAGGTACGCATAAGGTCATAGAGCCCGAACCGGCCCCCGGCTCGCAAAACCCGGAACACCTCGCCACACAAGGCCTGTTTGTCCTCGATGTTCATGCCGACATGCAACTGGACGGCGCCATCGAAGTCTCCGTCATCAAACGGCATGTCGAGCGCACTGCCAACCTCAAACCGAGCTCGCTCGCTCAGCCCTGTCATGGCGGTGAGTTCGCCGGCGACCGAGACGTACTTCGGAGCCAGGTCGAGACCGGTCACGTCACAGCCAAACCTTGATGCGAGGAATCGGGCGGTTCCCCCGATGCCACAGCCGATGTCGAGCATCGCCGTCTCGGCTTCAACCCCGAGCCGCTCACACAGTTCGGTCGTTGCTGCTCGCCCTCCGACATGAAATTCATCCACAGGAGCGAGGACGTCCACATCCACCGTCTCCGCGCTCAAGCCCATCTTGTGGAGGCCCGTTTGAATCTTCGACAGAAGCTCGTTTCCCCCGTAGTGGTCCACCAGATCTGCGGCAACCGACATGCTGTTTCCCACCGTTCTGCTGCCCGATTGGGCCGCACCGCAATCATAGGTACTGGCCAGGGACTCCCCAAAGCCCTCGTGTGGGAGACTGAGAGGATGACCGCACCCGACCTTTCTGCACATCCGATAAGGAACGTGTTGTTCATCATGTGTGACCAGCTCCGGTTCGATGCGTTGTCGTGTGCCGGCGGGTTGATCGACACACCAAACATCGATGCTCTGGCAGCGCGAGGCGTGCGGTTTGACCGAGCGTTCGTGCAGGGATCGGTTTGCGGGTCGTCACGAATGAGCACCTACACCGGTCGATACGTCCAATCCCACGGCAGTCGGTACAACCGAGTGCCACTATCGGTCTCGCAACGAACGATCGGCGACCATCTAGAACCTCTCGGCGTCCGTAGCGTGCTCGTTGGCAAGACTCATATGGCGGTCGATCACAGCGGTCTCAACCGACTACGACTCGACCCCAACGACCCATCAACCGAGATCGTCAATCAGTGTGGCTTCGAACCCTTCGAGCGAGCTGACGGGCTGATACCCGACGGCGTTCCCGCCCTCTTTGACCAGCGGTATAACCACTTCCTAAGGGACAATGGATTTCCGGGCGAAAACCCATGGCACACGACGGCAAACTCGGTTGTCGGCCCTGACGGCAGCCGACTGTCGGGCTGGCTTCTCAAGGCGTCGGCCTATCCCGCCATCGTCCCGGATGAACTGTCTGAGACGGCATACATGACCACCCGGGCGATCGACTTCATTCGCGAAGCGGGCGAAGATCGCTGGTGCCTTCACCTCTCCTACATCAAACCGCATTGGCCATACGTGGTTTCAGATCCGTACCACAACATGGTCGATGCTCTTGATCTCCCTACACCGAATCGGTCCGATGCCGAGTTGCAATCGGATCATCCCCTACTACGTGCCCTCCAGCAAAGTCGCATTGGCGAAACGTTCTCCCGCTCCGAAGTTCGCAACACCGTATATCCGGCATACCTGGGCCTGGTAAAGCAGATCGACACTCACCTAGGCCGACTCTTCCAGGAACTCGAAAGACTTGGTCGAGCCGATGACACCATGATCGTTCTCACGGCCGACCACGGCGACTACATGGGCGATCACTGGATGGGAGAGAAGGATTGGCTTCATGAAGAGATCGTGCGGACGCCACTCATCGTTGCAGACCCGCGGCCTTCTGCCGACACCACCCGCGGTTCGGTGAACACCGACCTCGTCGAGTGCATCGACCTTGCCCCGACATTCGTGGAGGCGATGGGAGGAAGCACCGAGGACAACCTGTGGCTTGAGGGCCACTCACTTCTGAAGCTAATCAACGGCGAACCAGCAACTTCGGAGGACCGAGGCGCTGCTATTTGCGAGTCCGAGCTCAGTTATCTCGAGCTACCAGGCGATTTCAACACGTACCCGAAGAGTGCGCTTCGGGCCACCATGATTCGCACCCAGCGCTACAAGTACATCCTGTGCGAGACCGGACCGAACCTGTTGTACGACCTCCAAGAAGATCCGGCTGAGCTCCACGATCGGGCCGATGATCCCGCGCTCGGAGGAGTCCGCACAGACCTACACGAACAACTCTTCGACTGGTTTCGGGCCAGGACCCATGAGGTGACACGGCGAACACCCTCGGATGACCCGGAACGGCTCGGGCAAGATGCCCGAGAAGGTGTGTTCATCGGCTACTGGGACGAGAATGATGCCGCGGCAGACCACGCCGACCATCTCTTGTAGCTCGCACCGATAGACCTTCGAACCTGACGAGAACCGACTACCGAACCAGCTCGGAATCGGCGGCGAGTGGAGCATACTTGTCCCATGGAACCTAGCTATGACGTCGTCTGGCCACGATCGGCACGCGGCGTCCAGCAGCAACGCCGAGCTCCTCGACTGGACACATTACGCAACAAGCGGGTGGCGTTCTTGTGGGACTACCTGTTCCGGGGTGACGAACTGTTTCCTGTCCTCGCCGAGCAACTAACCGCCCGCTTCGGCGGTATCGAGATCATCGACTACACCGAGTTTGGCAACCTCCACGGGGCCGACGAGAAGGAGCGTGTCGACCGCCTCCCGGATGACTTGCGAAACAGAGGCGTGGATGCCGTCGTCTCCGGGATGGGCTGTTGAGGTAGCTGCACGCCCGCCGTGATGCGGGCAGCGATTGCTGCAGAGTCAGCCGAGATCCCGTCGGTTTCGATCGTTTGCGAAGGGTTCGCAGGACAAGCCAGCGCCACCGCTCGGGGGTTAGGGTTCGACGGCCTCCCGCTCGCAGTCACGGTGGGACACGTCGATGCCCAATCGGTGGAACAAATGATCACCAACTTCATCGAGACAACCGTCGACGACATCGTTGCGGGCCTGACTGCTGACGACGTCATCGATGACAACCGCAACACCGAACCCACTGCGCTCGACGTCGTAGCAAGCGGGACGATAGACGAGATCAACGCCCACTTCGTTTCCCGGGGGTGGACCGACGGCAACGTGATCATCCCGCCTACCCGCGCACGGGTAGAGCGGCTGCTCGAAGGCTCGGGCCACGACCCGTGGAAGACGTTGGGTGTGTCGCCATCGTCGGGGCGAGATCTCACCGTCTGGTCTGTGGGAGTCAACGCGGTTATGGCCGGCTGTCGACCGGAGCATCTTCCGATCCTGCTGTCGATCGCAGAGATCCTGGCCGACCCAAGCTACGGATCTGAGCACTCGGGCAACACCACAGGTGCTGACGCCTTGATCGTTTTGGATGGACCGAACGCCTCGGCATTGGGCTTCAATGCTGGACCGGGGGCGCAACGGGAGGGCGTTCAAGCCAATACCAGCGTCGGTCGCTGGCTCCGGTTGTACCTGCGAAACGTCTGTGGCTTCACCTCCGACGAGCACGACAAGGCCACATTTGGCAACCCGGCCCGGCCAGTGCTCGCTGAAGACCATGAGCAACTTCGATCGATCGCAGACATGGTTGTGTGGCCCTCTCTTGCCGAACAGTTGGGGTTCCATTGGAGCGACGACGTGGTCTCGATGGCTCGGATGAACAGTGGGGTTCTTATCGGAAGTGTCTTCGGTTCAACGCCGCAAGAGATCACCCCATATTTGGCCAACGGCCTCGCTCGAGTCTCAGCATGGGATCTGACCCATGTCCACGGTCTCGGAACCGACCAGTTTCAGCCGCTGCTCGTTCTTTCACCGCTGCTGGCAAAGACCTTCGCTCGAGCTGGCTGGGGCCTCACCGAGGTCCAGGCCGCACTATTTGGCCAGGCCCGAATTCCGGCGGTCACCTTCGAACGGTTCATCGGAGAGTGGACGAACCTCACCGCCGGCCGACAGAAACTCGTCGACCTCGTGGCCGATGGTTTCTTGCCGGACGTGTTCGCCGAGTCTGATGATCCGAACCGGCTCGTGCCGATCGTGACCCGGCCCGAACGATTGCTCGTGGCAGTTGCTGGAGACCCCAACCGTGCGAATGCCTATGCGTTCAGTAACGACGGCCCTCACGGCTGGTGGACTTCCAAGCGAGTCGACCACACACC
>CALHFG010000143.1 GCA_938029215.1 uncultured Acidimicrobiales bacterium
CCCGCTCCGGGCACTTTTATTCCCCTTCAGGGGGACGCCTCCGGCGGGGTTCCGGTGTTTCGGCTCGTGCGGGCGACCCATGTTCTCACTCCTCGCTGGCGCTCGTCGCTTCATGGCTCGTCCTCCTCGCCTTCCACCGGGCAACACGCAACTTCCCACCCAACACACCGGCGATCGGCTCACGGTGGTCATCTAGGTCGACGTCGACAAACCAGTTCTTCGAACGAGTCGCCTAGCGCGGGCAGCGATGGGCGGAGGTTGGTTACTCTGACGCCATGACGACCGTTGAGCTTTCTGTCGAAGAAATCTACGATCTCGCCCGGTCATGCCTCCTGGTAAACGGCTGTGACGAGGCGAACGCCGACGCCGCCGCTCGAACAATCTCTGCCGCTGAGCGAGACGGAGCGCTTTCTCACGGCTTGTTCCGTTTGCCGGGATACATCGCGTCGCTTCGAAGCGGAAAAGTCGACGGAACCGCCCGACCCACCGAGCAACAGCTGACTCCTTCTGCAATCCGACTCGACGGCAACAGGGGCTTTGCTCCGTTGGCGATCGAATACGGCATACCGCTCCTGGCCGATGCTGCCGAGGAGATGGGCATCGCCGTGCTCCTCATTCGAAACAGTTTTCATTTTGCCGCGCTGTGGCCTGAGGTAGAGGCACTCGCAGAGCGCAACCTCGTCGGTCTTGCGTGCACGGTGCACACGCCGATGGTCGCCCCTTTCGGCGCAAAGAAAGCTCTGTTCAGCACCAACCCCATCTCGTTTGCCTTCCCCCGACGCGACCAGGATCCCTATGTGTTCGACATGGCAACCGCCGCTCGAGCGATGGGCGATGTCGGAGTTGCGGCTCGCGATGGCCACAAGCTCCCCAAAGAAACCGGGCTCGACAAACACGGCAAACCAACCACAGACCCCAACGATGTGCTCGATGGCGGCGTACTTCTTCCCTTCGGTGGGTACAAGGGATCGGCGATCGCCACGATGATCGAACTCCTCGCCGCCGGGCTCGTGGGCGACTTCTTCAGCTTCGAAGCAGCCAAAGCTGACAACAAGGATGGCGGCCCGGCGATCGGTGGCGAGTTCATCCTGGCGATGTCGCCTGAAACGCTGGCGGGACCAAACTGGTCCCGACATAGCGAGCAGTTCTTGAGCGAACTGGAAGGCATGGAGGGTGTTCGACTTCCCGGTCGAAGGCGGTTCGAGAATCGGCAATCAACCGATACCCGGTCGGTCAACGCCGAACTGGTGACGACCATCCGAGGCTTGATCTAAGGGCCAGAGGTCACCGGCGTAGCCCGACCGACCGGGGTGAGTAGGCTTCGGGTCATCATGTCTGCTCGTATCCTGTCGGTGTTATTGGGTTTGGCGCTCGTCGCTGGCGCCTGCACAGGCAGCGGCCCCGACGAATCAGCCCGGACGACCACCCGCCAGACCACTACAACCACCGGGACCAGCGACGAGACCGAACCTCCTGAGGTCGATCAGATCGACGCCGAAGGTCAGCGGGTCGTGCCCGAGGAAGAAAAGCCCGATCTCGAACTGGCGCTCATTTGGCACCAGCACCAGCCGGAATACCCGATTATCGACGGCTCGATCAGCCGTCCGTGGGCGCGCCTACATGCCTCGAAGGACTACGTCGACATGGCGTCGATCGCCGACGAGTACCCCGACCTGCGGATGACGTTCAACCTCACCCCGGTTTTGCTCGATCAGCTGGTTGCGCTGGAGTCGGGAACCAACGACATCTACGAAGCCACCGCTCGAATCCCCACCGTCAACCTGACCCCCGAGCAGCGCCGCATCGTCGTCGACCGCTTCTTCGATATCAGCCCCAACATCATCGACCGGTCAGAGCGTTTCGAAGACTTACGAGGCAAGCGCGACACGGGCGGAGAATTCTCCGACCAAGACCTTCGAGATCTTCGAACCCTCTTCCACATGGGTTGGATCGACCCTGAGATCGTGAACGGCGACGCCATCCTGCGCCAGCTGCGAAACGACGACGGAGGGTTCACCGATGCCGATACCAACGCGGTCCTCGACGCTATCGATCAGCTCGTCAGCGAGGTCATCCCAACCCACACTCGGCTATGGGAAAGCGGCCAGATCGAACTCATCACGAGCCCGCTCGCCCATCCGATCTTGCCGCTCATCGCCGACACGAACCTCGCGCAGCTTGGGGATCCGGGAGCGGTGTTGCCCCGCGAACCGTTCCAGCAGTATGCAGATGCTCAGCTGCATGTAGAACGCGGTCTCGATCGAGCCTCGGAGCTTTTCGGCGAAACCCCCAACGGCATGTGGCCAGGCGAGGGAGCAATCGCTCAGGAAATCATGCCGATCTTTGCCGAGAACGGTGTCGAGTGGATCGCAAGTGGCGAAGACGTGCTCGCCCAGTCGCTCGACATCGGTGCGTTTGATCGGGACTCCAACGGCACCGTCCTGGACGCCGACTCCCTGTATCGGCCATACCGGGTAGAAACGACCGAAGGCGACGTGAACGTCTTCTTCCGAGATCTTCGTCTGTCGGATCTCATCGGGTTTGAATACTCGAACCGAGACGCAGACCAAGCTGCCGACGATCTTCTCGAGCGACTCGATGACATTCGGTCCCAGCTTGCCCGTTCCGGGGTCGATAGCACGTCGGACCGGACGCCGTTGGTGACGCTGATCATCGATGGAGAGAACGCCTGGGAGAGCTACCCAAACGACGGTCGGGACTTCCTGCGGGCGATGTACTCACGGCTGACGAGCACCCCTTGGCTCACGACCACCACTCCAACGGCGTACCTGAACGACCACCCCGAGGATGTCGCAGACCTCGAGCAAGTCTTTCCCGCCGCCTGGTTTTCGCCAAACTTTGCCACCTGGATCGGAGAGGCGGAGGAAGCTCGTGCCTGGGAGTTGTTGCAGCTTGCTCGGACCGACCTGGACCTTGCGCAGCAGCAACGCACCTCCAGCGTGACCCAACTGGAGCGAGCGACCAACGCCATGCTGTCAGCTCAGGGGTCCGATTGGTTCTGGTGGTACGGCGACGACCAGGACAGTGGCGACGATCGATACTTCGACGATGCCTACCGAGAACTACTGGGCCAGATGTACGACGCTCTTGGCCAAGCCCGACCGCGCTGGGTTGAGGTGCCGATCATCCCCGACCCTCGAGTGGTTCCCATTCGTTCCTCGGGCGAGCCAGTGACCGTCACCGTCGACGGCAATCCGGCCGACTTCGCCGATGCCATCACGTTCGACTTCACTCCCGACAACGACGTGATCTCAACCTTGGCGTTGGCTGTAGACGGCGATGACCTTGGCCTTCTCTTCGAGGGCGGTTACGACGACGGCATGGACGTCTACCTAGGAACACCGCGCGGCGAGGGTCGCCGTGGCACCACGATCGATGATCGTTTTCTGCTCGGCTTTGATGCTTCGTACCTGATCCGCTGGAGCGTGCCGACCGGCGCGTGCATTTCGTCGGACTTGGCACCAGAGTCGGTCATCAACACCTATCCCGAAAGCTGTCAGGGCATTCCATCAGCCCTGTCGGCATCGGGACTCGAAATGTCCATCCCCAATGAGGTCCTCGGCACCCTTACCGCAGGCGAGCGACTGCAAGTCCGAATCCAAACCGGATCCTCACTCAGCCCGTCCGCAGGACCGGCCGAGGCGTCCATCCCCGACATCACCGGCTTTGACCCGATTCGTGAAATCACCGATCCTCGAAACGACGACTATGGACCCGGCACCTACCGATACCCCACCGATCCGCTCTTTGGGGCCGGAAGTTACGATCTGCTCGAGGTTCTCGCAGGAGAAAGTGGCCCCGGCGAAGACGACGACTGGGTGTTCTCGTTCCTTGTAGATGCGCCGATTCTGAATCCTTGGAACTCACCAATCGGTCTCAGCACGCAGACGATCGACCTCTACTTGGACTACGACCCTGGTGCCGGAACGGGCAATCAAGAACTCTTCAACGGCAGAAACGCCCGGCTAGACGACGACTCGGGCTGGGAAGCGGCGATCACAATCGAGGGCTGGGAAAGAGCCATCGCCGTGCCACGCACCGGCGATCGCTACGAAGAGTCCGACACTGGGCTGTCGGTCTCGGTACTCGGGGAACAAGGATTGATCACCGCACGCATTCAGAAGAGCCAACTCCCGCCCGGCCTCGACCTGGCCACCGCAGGCATCGGCGTCGCTGTGCTTTCTCAAGATGGCTTCCCTAGTGCTGGTGTGCGTCGCGTTCGCGACGTCACCGAGACCGAAGCTCAGTGGACGATTGGCGGCGGCAGCTCCGCCGAAGGCGACACGCGGATTGTGGATGTGTTGTTCCCCCAGGGCGGAGCGCAGGAAGCCGATCTCGTGCGAAACATCCTGCCGCTGAATCTTCCCTAGCCCCGCTCGGGACATCTTTTTATCCCAGTTTTAGCTGAATTTTATATCAGGTTTTACGGCAAGTTTATCTGGGCTGCATTTGGGTCAATTTGGGAATACGGAGGCGTTAACCAGCGGTTTCGCACCACGGGTACAGGGGTGTCTGGCGATGCCACGTTAAACGTTCCCTCCGGTGCCATGGCGGCAGCGGGAACTTCACAGGAGGAAATAGAATGAAAAAGACCCGTCTCATTTTGCTGGGTGCGCTCAGCATTTTGGCCACGTTGGCCACAGCGGTTCCGGGGGCGAGTGCCAACTCGGACTACCCCACCGAAGCCAACTATCTGGTGACCATCACCAACAACACCGATGGCCAGTACCTCACACCACCGAACTTTGCAGCTCATGACCGGTCGGTTCGCATCTTCCGCCGTGGTCAGGCCGCCAGCCCTGGAGTACAGGCTGTGGCCGAAAACGGCGGGGTAGGCGTGCTCGCCGGAGAACTGAAGGCCAACATCGACGACGCCGGACTCGGCGACTCGACGGTCGGTGCCGACGCTCCGATTCGCCCGCGCCAGTCAGCGACGTTCCAGATCTCCAGCGACGCGGAACGCTTCAGCCTCGTCAGCATGCTCATCTGCACCAACGACGGCTTCGCCGGCCTCAGCAACCGTCAGCTACCCAAGATCGACGGGCAGACCCGCCGCTTTGGCATTCCGTCCTATGACGCTGGCACCGAGATCAACACCGAACTCAAAGCCGACATCGTGCCCGCACCGTTCTGCCAAGAAGGCGCCGGAACCGGCACCGGCATGTCCAACCCCGCCCTCGCCGAAAACAGCGTGATTCGCCGCCACCGGGGAATCCAAGGCGTTGGAAACCTGGGACCGAACTTCGACTGGGATGACCCGGTTGCGTTCATCGAGATCACCCGCGTGCCTGCGGTGGCCACCTACGAAGTGACGATCACCAACGACACGAGTGGTCAGTACCTCACCCCGCCGAACTGGATCACCCATCAGGCCAACCTGAGCGTCTTCAACAGCGGCGAAGCCGCGAGCCCCGGCGTGCAGGCCGTTGCCGAAAACGGTGGCGTTCCCGTGCTTGCCGCGGAACTCGCCGACGCCGTGGCTGCCGCTGGCATTGGCTCCAGCGGTGTCGCTGGTCCGGTGGGCGATGAACCCGGCCCCATCTTCCCGGGCGAGTCGCGAACCTTTACCATCCAGTCCAACGCTGACCGTCTCAGCATCGTGAGCATGCTCATCTGCACCAACGACGGCTTCGGCGGCGTAAACGGCCAGTCCCTGCCCAACACCTTGGGCAACACCCGCCGCTACATCCTGCGTGACTATGACGCTGGCACCGAGATCAACACCGAACTCAAAGCCGACATCGTGCCCGCACCGTTCTGCCAAGAAGGCGCCGGAACCGGCACCGGCATGTCCAATCCCGCCCTCGCCGAAAATGGCGTCGTCGGCGCCCACCCCGGCATTGAAGGTGTTGGCGATCTTGGCCCCAACTTCGATTGGCCAGGTCGCAAGGTCGGAACCGTGCGGGTAACCCGCGTCGGCTAACACCGTCTCTTCCATCAACGGATCCGCAGCGTTCGCTGCGGATCCGTTTCGCGTTTTGGGTTCTGTTGTGCAGCTGCGCACAGCAGACACCCAACCGCCCTCGGTAGGCGGTCTCCAGGAGAGGGTGAATCTGCCTACGAATCTGGCGACACGACGTCGGATCGAGGCAGGGAAAGCGGCTAGGTTCGCCGTGCGGAGTTTTACGGCAACAATCTCAACTCGGGGGCTCATCGGACCATGACTCGTCACCTTCTGCGCTGCTTCGGTGCGCTCATTCTCGTCTTCAGCACGCTCATGGCGAGCACCGTGGTAGCAGAGGCCCAGACGGGCAGAGACTTCTTCGTGAGCCCAAGTGGGAGCGATAACAACAGCGGCACATCGATCACCTCACCCGTGCTCACCCTGCAACAGGGCGCGGGATTGATCGGGCCCGGCGACACGCTGTGGGTGTTGGAGGGTCAATACGACGGTTTCAGCGCCAGCATCACGGGATCACCTGGCGCCTACGCCCGAATCGCGGCGTACCCCGGCACCTCTCCCACGATCGACGCGGGCGACGGAAACGGGGCGCATTTCCACAACTCCAGCTATGTGGAAATGTGGGGCCTCGAACTGAAGGGCGACTCGGGATCGGGAAACTCCCAACGCGGCATCGGCATCCTGATGACCGGCGAGACCCACCACATGCGCCTGGTCCAAAACGAGATCCATCATTTCGGTGCCGGTGGTTTGATCACCTTCCTGGCTGGCGATCATCTGGAGATCTACCACAACACCATTCACAACAACGCCAACTGGAACCCCGATCAACACAGCGGCGTTTCATTGCTCGGCCTGCGCAATGACGGCACGGCGAACACCGGTGCCTACAACAACTATGTAATTGGCAACCTCATCTACACCAACGAGGTGAAGGTCAAGACCGATCAGTTCGGCGGCGGGAGCCGAGTAACCGATGGCAACTGTTTCGTCGTCGACGTCACCCTCGAATCCGATTACACAGGGAACACCCTGTTTGGCTCCAACATCTGCGTAAACAACGGTGGGCGGGGCACACAGGTCTACAAGAGCGCCGACGTCGATGTCGTCAACAACACCTTCTATCAGAACATGCGAACCCCAGACGTGGCAGCCATCGGTTCTGAGGTCATGGCCTATGACTCGCGTCGGGTCCGGTTTGGCAACAACCTCATCATCTCGCGCCCCGGTGTCCTGCCTCTCACCGCCGGCATCACCTCGCCGGTTACCTTCGACAGCAACCTGACCGTCGGAACCCGTGACCCCAACAAGTCCGCATCCGACACTCATCTGGCCAACGGCACCCAGGTGCTCCAGGGCGCCACGGTGGACCCGGCCGGCCTCACCGCAGCCAACTTCACCCCGCTTGCCGGTAGCGCCGCCATCGATCACGGCTCGTCGTCCTACAACCTGCCGGTCGATTTCGAAGGAAACCAGCGATCGATTGGATCCTCACCCGACGCTGGCGCCATCGAACGGGGTGCGAGCGCCGCCAGCAACTGGCCCTGGAATGGTCAGCTCAGCGCCCCGTCGGGTGAAGCGCCGCCTCCGAGCCCCGAACCCGAACCCGCCCCCGAGCCTGACCCGGCTCCCCCAACCGAAGAGTTACGCGGCGTCGTGGGCCGTCTGTACTCCGCGGCGTTCCTCCGGGCACCCGACGCGGAAGGCTTGCAATACTGGCTGACCGTCGACGCATCGATCATCGACATCGCCTACGTGTTCACGGTGAGCGAAGAATTCTCCAACCGCTACGGTCAGCTCGACAACGACGGCTTCATCGACCGGATGTATCGAAACGTCCTGGAACGTGAGCCCGACCAAGAGGGCTATGACTACTGGACCAATCTCATGGACAACGGTCTCACACGCGCCGAGCTTCTCCTGCACTTCAGCGACTCCGCCGAGTTCCGAGCCAACTAGCTGGGACAACGTCCACTGTCACACCCCTTCAGTAGGTTGGTTCTCAGAGACAAGGAGAACTCATCATGGGCTTTGGGACAGACACGGAACGAACCACAACAACCACCGCTACCGACTTCGCGCTCGTCAGCCGAATTCTGGTAGACACTGCGGCCAGCGTCGGCGGTTCGGCCCCTAGCTTCCGTAGCCCTCCCCGGATCCCGGGGGTCAAGCGATCCGTGACCCGCAATCGTGACGGATCGGTTACCGTCGCCGTCGCAGTCCGAGACCGTCCACTGATGGCGGTGATCGCCGACATGATCGACGGCATCATCTTGACCTCCGCGGCGTCCGGCAATGACGAACTGTATGACGCCCTGTGGGCTGCTGCCCAAGCGTGGCTGCAGACGGTCCAGACCGGTGGCGAGGCGTCTCGTCGCCACCTTCGAGTCGCCGCCTGATCACGCGTCGGACACTCACTACAGTGAGCAGTACCGATGTCTGAGATTGTCCCCTCCCCGCTCAATGCGGCCCAACAACAAGTGCTGGACCAGCTGGGCTCCACCGATCGCCCCTATTTCGAGCCCTCGTTGCGAGCGCAGTTACGCCACGAACTCGACCAAGCCTTTGAACCCATGCTCGCGGCGATCACTAGCGACGACCCACTCTTTGTCTCCAAGCGGGCAATCGGCATGGTGCACAGCTGTGAGCAGCTTTATGTTGCCGATCGAACAGAAGAGTTCAGTTGGAGCGTGCCCATTATCCGGGGCATGGTCTCGCACAAGGCGGTCGAGCTTCTCGTCGGGTATCGCGGCAACCCGACACCGCTCGACCTTGTCGAGGCGGCGATCGCGCGGCTGGAAAACGATATGTATGGCCCGGGAGAGTTCTTGCGAGGGCTGAGCGAAGGCGAGCGGGCCGAGCTGATTTCCATGGCGAATGACCGGGTGGCCACGTTCATGGAGACGTTTCCGCCCTTAGAACGGCAGTGGCGTCCTGTGACCGAGTCGAAGGTCCGAGCTGAATTCGGCAACGGGCTAATCCAGCTCTCGGGCAAGATCGATTTGCAGCTGGGCTTTGCCCGCGGCAATCAAGCGGGCAAGGTCACCATCGATCTCAAAACGGGACGTTCTCACCGGACCCACATCGATGATCTACGTTTTTACGCGCTGATCGACACGCTGAAGACCGGTACACCACCGAGACTCCTGGTGAGCTACTACCTGGAGCAGGGGACGCCCCACACCGAATTGGTGACCGAGGAATTGTTGTGGTCATCGGCTCGCCGAACCGCCGAGGCGGTCGGTCGGATTGTGGAGTTGAACACGGGCGAGATCACCGCCGAGCGCACACCGGGTGGATCCTGCACCTTCTGCCCGCTTCGAGACGAGTGCGAACCCGGCATCGTGTACCTACAGGAACGAAGTCAGGCTGGCTGATCCGTCGGTGTCGCGACCGCCGGCATCGTGGGTCCGACTCGCCGTTGAAAGACGAGCCACGCGATGGCTCCGGCCAAAATCGGCAGCCACAACGAGACGATCCGGTAGGCCAGTGTTGCGACCAACGCATCGCCTTTGGTGATGCCGGACAGAACCAACAAGTACGTCATCCCGGTTTCGACGAACCCGAACCCGCCCGGCGTCACCGGAATCATCGAGAGCAGGGCTCCGCCGGTGTAGGCGAGCAGCACCAACGAAAGGCGAGGATCGGCCCCGACGGCCACGAGCGCCGTCACTAACACCAGGTAGTCGAAGACCCAGTTGAGCGCGGCGGCGACAATCGCCAAGATCCACTTGTCGCCCATCGCCTCAACCATTCGGTCGCGTTCCTGAACCAACAGCCGAGGGTCCATGTGCCACGACCGCCGGAACAACCGGCCGACCGCAGACACCAGCTTGGCCACCAGGAGGCCGAGCCGAAGCAGCGGGCGACTGGTGCGGACCGACAACACTCCAAAACCCACCAGCACGGGGAACAACACCCCACCGGCCAGAACGGCCGGCACCAAGCTCTCCGGAATCGGAGCACCGGCTAATGCCAGGCCAAGGCCGGCCGCCGGGAACGCCGCCAGAGCCGTGGTGGAAAGCCCGCTGGTCGCAGCTAGAGCGGCACCGGCCTGCCCAGGAGACGTGCCGCTGACCGACAACATTCGGTAGAGCACACCACCGCCCACCGCTGCTCCGCCAGGAATGATTCGGCTTGCCGCGTTCGACGCGAGCTGGCTAGTTGCCGCCACGAACCACGAGACCTTTGGAAGAACGATCCGAGTGAGCCACCAGAGGAATCCAAAACTGATGGCCTCGAACAAGATCATGAGGAAGAACCAGCGACGGTTAATCTTGATCAGCTCGGGGGCAGAGTTGATCAGCTCCAGGATGTTGGGAGCAAAGTAGTAAAGCGAAAGCATGCCCACAAACATGATGACGGCGCGACGAACGAGCGCAGGGCCATGAAACAGGTCCGAGGCCGGTGAACTCACCGAAAGTCCCGAAGATGATGACCGAACCGGCTCATGAGCCGGTCCAGGGCAGCTAGCGGCAGGCCGACGATCGAGTTGTAGTCGCCCTCGATGCGCTCGACGAAGACCGAGGCGGCACCCTGAATGGCGTAGGCTCCCGCCTTGCCGTGATGCTCGCCAGTTTGCAGATACCACGAGATATCGGCTGACGACAGGGCTCGCATCCATACCGAACTGATGTCCACATCGGAGACAACGGTGGAGTCGGGAGCGACGATAGCGATTCCGCTGATGACCTGATGTCGTTGGCCACTGAGCTCACCCAGCATGCGCTCGGCGTCGGCGTGGTTCTCGGGCTTGCCCAGGATCTGTCCGTTCACAGCGACGGTGGTGTCGCCGCCGACCACAAACACATCGTCGGTCCGAACCGCAGCGATGTGCGAGGCCTTCCCAATGGCGAGGCGCTCGACCATAGCTGCGGCCGATTCACCCTGAACAGGGGTTTCATCGATATCGGCGGGCGCGGTTTCGCACTCCACACCCACTTGAGCGAGAAGGGACACCCGGCGCGGCGACGCCGAAGCCAGGACGAGACGGGGGGCGACTCCTGCCATGCACCCATCCTAGTTGTGCGGCTTCAACACCGACGCGTGTGTGAGCCCTGGGTAACGACAGAAAGTTCCTCACGTATTTGGAAAAGTTGCCGATGTTGTAGTCATGGCTGAAGATGTCCGAGATACCGCCATGTGGATCAATATTCCTGTCCCTGCTGACGACCCGGCCGGGTCGGCGCTGCTGACGCAGTTCTTGAAAGAGAACCGCTTCCCGTTCGAACAGTCACGCCGGTTCTTCAGCGTGCCCAGCCGTGAGGCCGACCGCCTCGAAGAGCGGGTTGATCTGTGGGCGTTCCGACAGGAAATGCCAGCCGACGAGCGAGTGCACACATCTCTCGACGGAACGCTCCGGACCTTGGGCGAAATCGTGTTGCTTGCGATCTCCGCAGCGAAGGCAAACGTGGCCCCGAACTCGATGCCGGCGACCGGTATCGACCTCACCCGCGAAACGCACTAGCCAAGAATTACAGCCACGCCTCGATGAGCTCGGTACGCCGCTCGTCCCAGTCTTCAGAGGTCATGGCAAAGCGAGCATGATCTTCCCAGGTGCCGTTGATTTCAAGGTATTTCTGCGCCACACCCTCCTGGCGGATATGTAGCTTCTCGACCACCCGCAGCGACCGATGGTTGCGCGGAACGATGGCGATCTGCACTCGATGGAGGTTTACCCTCTCGAACGCGAACTGCAACGAGAGCACCACCGACTCGGGAACGTACCCGTTGCCTGCCTGCGCCTCGTCGACCCAGTACCCGAGGTAGGCGTTTTGAAACGCTCCCCGTTGGACCGAGTTGAGATTGATCTCGCCCACAAAATGACCACCCACGAAAATCCCAAAGCCGTAGCCGGTGCCCATCTGCCAGCTGCGATCCCGACTATGACACCGAAGCGAAAACGCGCTGCGATCGGTGGTGAGATCGGGCGCCTGGGGTGGACTCGACGGTTCCCAAACCGTCAACCAGTGGTGATTTCTTCTCCGCACTGCGGACCATTGCGCGAAGTCGTCGGGTCGAAGCGTTCGTAGGAGAACTCTGCGACCGAGCAGGTTGGTTTGAGGCGACGGCGGCCGAGCTTCGGTAGCGGTCACGACGAAACCTCCTGGGGGTAGGACACAACAACCTTGTCAAGATCCCAGCACCTATAAGCCTCGACGACCACGCACGCGCCGCCGACGATCTGTTCGCTCCAGACTGGATCCAGCCCGGGATTGAATCGTCGGTCCTCGTTCGACTCGGTTGCGATGGTGCGAAAGACGTCTTCAACCGCCTCACGCGTGAGTTCGAAGCCGTCGATCTCAGCCGACAGTTCGCCCAGCTCGACGGCGGCAAGCGCCACGAAGATCGGGCCCACCCCAACGATGGTCTCGTCCCGGACGGTCATGTCGAATGCGCTTCGGCCATCGTCGGCACTTCGCTCGGCGTTGAGCTCGCGAACCACGTCGTCGAGATGCAGTTCGACAACCGAAAGGGCCGCGGACAGCTCTTCGGGTCTTGGAGGATCCGACGGGATATAGAGGTCGTTGGCACTCTTGTATCCAATGTCGATGGTGATGGTGTTGTCTTGCAAAGGCGCAACGCCAACCACCGAGAATGTCGTTCGATGAGACTGCGGTTCGAACAGCATCTTGGGTGCGCTCATTGCGATCCCACCCCGGGCACGCTCGGGTCATACCCCTGGCTGCGTTCGGCCAGTTGTTCCCGCACCCATTCACCGACAGCATCGGGAGCGCCGGCGAGATAATTGGCAAAGTGGGTGTGGAGACACTTCACACCTTGCCGAGTGCCTCCAACGCCTCCGAAGGGTGCTGGACCGGTGTGATTTTCGGGAAGCAGCGCATCGCGTTCGGCGGCCGCCAGGGCGTGCGTCCGCTGCAACGCTACGGGGTCGATCTCGCGCTCGGCGCGCTTTACGCCGCCGTCGGACTCGAGCTGGCTGATCGAGTGCACAAGGTCAGGGTCGCAAAGCCAAAACCGAGTTGGCATCGGCCGTCCGTTTTCGAACAGCGGGGCATTTGCTACGACCACTGGTGAGCGGTCGTTCCGGCGCACGCTCACCACGAATTGGCCCATGGGTGCTCGCCCCAACAGCCGCTCGACCATTTTTGCGTCCTCAGCCATGGAGTCGCTCCAGGTCTTCGAGCGTGTCGATGTCGAAGGGGTCACCTGGGCACGGTACCTCTGAAACCAGTTCGGGATGCTGCTGCATGAGCACTCGGGCACCGTCGTCACCCGAATCCGGCAGGTCAGCCCACACCGACCTGTCCAGTTTTACTGGTGGCCGTCGGTTCCCATCGAAGGTTGCGGCCACGATGGCTCCATGGGTCGCCCCCACCACTCGCCACGCAGCAACGCCGACATCGGGCTGATCGGCTAGCCCAATCACGATCGCCGAGTGGCCGGCGTCGCGGACGAACGCAATTGCAGCTTGGATGCTGGTGGCCTGCCCGTCGGCCCAATCTGGATTTTGCACGATCTCGATCGGTCGCCCAATTTCACTGCTGACCTGATCAACCCACGCAGATACATCGACTGCTCCGGCGACGACGATCAGCTGGTTGAAACCAGCAGCGCCCATGGAACGCAACGAGTGCACGATGATCGGCTCGTCGCGAAGGGATGCGCTCAGCTTGTGACCGTCTCCATCGAACCGACTTCCCGCCCCGGCCGCAAGGAGCACGCCGGCAATCGTCATTCGACCGTCCGGTGAATGTCGCCTTCGGTCCCGGAGAGAAACGGCGCGGTACGCCCCGATCGCAACGCAATGATCTCGGCGCACACCGATATGGCGGTCTCTTCTGGTGTTCGGGCGCCGATATCGAGGCCGATTGGGCCATAGACCCGCTCGAGCTCGGCATCGGTGACGCCCTCGGCCCGCAGCCGATCGGCTCGTTCTTTGGTGGTTCGGCGAGACCCCATGGCGCCGATGTAACCGGCCTTTGTTGCCAGCGCCCCAATGACAGCGGGAACGTCGAACTTTGGGTCGTGAGTAAGGACACAGACCGCATCTCGTGGGCCAAGATCGGGGCCGACCTTGTCTAGTAGTCGATGGGGCCAATCGACGACGAGATCGTCGGCCAGCGGGAATCGTTGACGCGTGGCGAAGACCGGCCGAGCGTCACAGACCGTGACCCGGTACCCGAGAACCTTGGCCACGCGGCACAGCGCAGCCGTGAAATCGACGGCGCCGAAGATCAACATCTGCGGCGGTGCCGCGAAGCTTTCTATGAAGACCTTCACTTCGTCCTGGCGCGCTTCGCCGTTGGGTCCGTAGTTCCGAACCGAGGTGATACCAGCGGCCAGTTCGCCAACCGCATCTCGGGTTACGACCCGGTCGAGGTCGGCTTGCCCGAGCGTGCCGAGCGGTTCCTCGCCTGGACGCACCAATAGTTTCGAGCCCGCGTTCGGGCCCTCGACCACCGTGGCGAGGGCTATGGGGGTTTCGGTCGCCAGCGCGTCACTGAGGACGTCGAAGATGCTCACCAGTCGAGCGGTTCTAGGAAGAGATGGATAGTTCCACCGCAGGTGAGTCCAACGGCAAAGGCATCATCATCGGAGTAGCCAAAGGTGACGATCTTGCGGGAGTTGTCTTCAAGACATTGCAACGCTTCGTGAACAACCGCTCCCTCAACACAGCCGCCGCTGACCGAGCCCGCCACGTCGCCGTCTTCGTTCACCGCCATGGAGGCTCCAGGAAGACGAGGCCCCGATCCTTCAATATCGACCACGCGAGCGATCGCGACGCGTTTGCCTTGCGCACGCCACCCTTTGAGATCGGCCAATATTTCCTTCACAGCTGATCAGGATACCGAACCCGACGCCGCGCTTCGCAATTGGGCCGTCGGTCAGGGTTTCCCATGACTACACCGCAATATGGCCAGTAGATTGGAGTTGTGAGTACCGCCAGTACCTCGGCCGACCTGCGAGAGCTGAACCGCGCCCGGGCCCTGGCCCTCGTGCACGAGTCCGCATCGCTCGGTCTGACCCGGGTGGAGCTGGCCGAACAACTCGACGTCACACGAACCACTGCGGCGGCGCTGGTCACCGACCTCAGCGCTCTCAGACTCATTACCGAGTCCGTCGCTGCGCCCACCGGCCGGCGAGGACGTCCGACTACCAAGGTGGCACCGGACCCAGACGGCCCCCTGGTCCTTTGCGTGGAAGTTGGCCACGGTCACCTGCAGATCGCCGAAATGGGGATCGGAGGCCAGCTCGACAATCGCGCAGAAATGCCGCTGGATAGTGACGATCCCCAGCAAGCCATGGAACGAATCGACGAGGTCATTCACCAACGTCGATCCGGACTTACTCGCCGGTGTGCCGGCATCGGCGTCGCAATGCACGGCCTGGTCGACGATCACACGGGAATGGTCGTACAAGCGCCCTACCTCGGCTGGGAAAACGTCGAGTTGGGCGAACACCTCCGCCACTCCCAAGGGCTTCCCGTCATCGTCGAGAACGACGCCACGCTGGGCGCCATTGTTGAATCGAAACTCGGGGCCGGCCGCGAAGAGCACACCATGCTCTACCTTCGTTCTACCGTCGGCGTAGGTGGCGGCTTCACCTTCGAAGGCAAGCCTGCGCCGTCGCGGCGGGGTTGGCATGGCGAATTCGGTCATCTTCCGTTTGGCAACCCCACCGAACGATGCCGCTGCGGCGCCTTCGGCTGCTGGGAAATCGCAGTCAATCACATCGCCCTTGCCGAAGCCGCGGGCCTCGACGTTCGAAACGGAGATGCCAACGCGCTCGCCGTCGAAGTGTTCCAGAAAGCTGCCGAGGGCGACGACATCAGCTCCAAGGCTGTCGAATCTACCTGTGCCATCCTGGGCCGCGGTCTGGGGAGCCTGATCAACGCATTTGATCCCGATGTCATCGTCTTGTCGGGCCACGTGCAAAGCCTCCATGAGGCGAACCCCGCGGCGGTTATTGCCGCGCTAAAGGACGCCACCATGACGGCGCACAGAGAGAGCCTTCCACCGGTACGGTCGGGACGATTTGACGACGCATCGATACGAGGTGCCGGGGAGATGATCCTCACCGAATTGATCGCGTCACCGTCGGTACTACTGGCGCCGCCAGAGGACGCCAGCTAGCGCTCCACTCGTACTTTCAATGGCCTAAATGAGAGAGTTCTGAAAGCGCGTTCTTGGGCCGAATAGCGCCAGAAACCATGACTATCAATATGGGTATAGAGACCAGGAAATGCCTGCAGTTATGCGTTTCCCCTAGGTTCTACCCGGCCTTGACACTCGCGGTGTGCACCCATCCACTCTCCGCAACCGATGGGCGGAACACCTGTAACCACACCGAGGCGTTTCGGCACCGCTAGTGTCAGTTGCAGTTAGGCGACCGCTGGGAGTGAATCGTGGATAACACCACCGAATCAAGACGTAAGAACCGTGAAGATGACGAGAAACTGATTCCTGCATGGGGATTGGCGGCAGACAGCCAGATCATCGTGCTGGGACTCACCGTCCTCGGCTTTATCCTCGCGTCGTTCTTCCTTCTCCCGCGTCTCTTCGGCGACGACACTCCACTGGCCGACGTGACCGCCGACGTTCAAGATCAAGTCGACGACATCACCCCCACCACCGCGAGCACCGATCTCGACGAGGGTGACGACGACACCGAGCCGGTCGTCACGACGGCTACCACAGTCACTCTCACCGATGAAGACAACGTCGATCTCTCTCCCGACGTTGCCGCATCGGTGAGTAGTTTCAGCGGGATCAACGGTTCGGCAAATGGAACCGTCGCAATCCTCAACGGCTTTGTTGGCACCACCGCAGAGTCTGAACAAGCCGAAGCAGAGGCACTCGGCGTCGCCGGGATTACCGAAGTGGACAACCGTCTCGTGGTGCTTGAGCAGCAGGTTCTGGCCGCCGCTAACGGCGCCGGCGTCGGCCTTGATGGCGCCGAGGTTGTTATGGACGGCACCACCGCCACCGTCCGCGGCCTGGTAAGCAACGACCTAGAAGCGGCCAGCGTCATCGCCGCCGCCGAAGCGGTCGAGGGTGTTACCCCGCCCGTCATCAACGAACTCCGGGTCCTCCAGCCCGAGGTCGACGAGGTCGTAGCCGGTCTCGGAATCGACCAGCCTTCATCACCGGTCGAAACCAACCTCGACACCAGCCCAGTCGCCCGGGTGGTCACCCTCACTGGCTCGGTGGCATCCGAAGAAGCCAAGGCCGCTGCCGAGGCCGCGGTCCGGGCCGTTGCCGGCGTCACCGACGTCAACAACCAGCTTGAGGTCGCTGGCCCCACTGCCGAGGTCGTCACCACCAACCTCAACGAACTGTTCGATCTGAACCCGATTCAGTTCCGCTCTGGATCCGATGTCATCCTCGACGAAAGCCTCCCCACGCTGCAAAGCGCCATCGAAATCCTCCAAGGCGCCAGCGCCGACATCCGGCTTGAAGTCCAGGGCTATACCGACACCAGCGGTGGCACCGAGGCGAATCAACGACTCAGCGAACGCCGAGCCGCCGCCGTACGACAGTTCCTGGTCGACGGAGGCGTAGGCGCCGAGGTACTCACCTCCAACGGATTCGGCGAGACCACCCAGTTCGGGCCTGAACTCGCCGACAACCGCCGAGTGCGCTTCCAACTGCTCTAGAACCTCGGGTTCGTCCCCCCGGAGACGGGGGGACAACTCCACCCGTTAGCGAGGCAGGATGCGGAAGCTCTCTTCGCCCGGAAAGACCAGGTCGTAGTTAGCCCGGGCCAGACGCTCGATTTCGGCGTCGGTTTCCAGCACCTCAAGTTCGGCTTCGAGTTGGGCTCGTTCGTAGAGCAGCTCAGCTTTGCGTTCGCTTGCTGCGGTCAGGGCTTGACGTTGGCTCCACCAGGTTCGCGCGGGCAGCACTGCCAAGGCCACTATGAGCGCGAGGCACACAGTGCAGAACGCCAGCGTTGAGAGAACCTCACGCTGCTGGGCGGCGGGACCAGCGGGCGCCATCAGCTATTGAAGGCTCCCATACCGGGGTAGTGGGCGGCATCCCCCAGGTCCTCTTCGATGCGAAGAAGTTGGTTGTACTTGGCTACACGATCCGAACGCGCCGGAGCTCCGGTCTTGATCTGTCCACAGTTGGTGGCCACTGCAAGGTCGGCGATTGTGGTGTCTTCAGTTTCGCCTGAACGGTGGCTCATCACCGAGGTATAACGGGCTCGACCCGCCATGGCTACGGTTTCAAGAGTCTCGGTTAGGGTGCCGATTTGGTTGACCTTCACGAGAACGCTGTTGGCGATTCCGTCGTCGATTCCGCGGCCGAGTCGCTCGGTATTGGTAACGAACAGATCGTCGCCGACCAGCTGGCATTTGGCCGCCGAGGATGCGGTATGAGCAGCCCAGCCGTCCCAGTCTTCCTCGGCCATACCGTCTTCGACCGACACGATGGGATAGCGGTTGATCAGGTCGTCGAGCATGTCGCTCATCTCGACCGGTGAGAGCGTTCGGTTCTCACCGGCCAGCACGTAATTGCCGCCCTTGAAGAACTCGGTGGAAGCGACATCCATCGCAAGAGCGATCTGGTCACCGGGGACATACCCCGCAGCCTCGATCGCTTCGAGCAGGAGCTTGAGCGCATCTTCGTTGCTGGCCAAGTTGGGAGCAAAGCCGCCTTCGTCACCAATACCGGTGGAGAGGCCGCGTTCACTCAGAACTTTCGCAAGTGCGTGGTAGGTCTCGATCCCCCAGCGCATCGCCTCGGTGAAGCTCGAGGCCCCAACCGGCATGATCATGAACTCTTGGAAGTCCACGTTGTTATCGGCGTGCTCGCCACCATTGAGAACGTTCATCATGGGAACGGGGAGCGTGTGAGCGTTCGCACCGCCCACATAGCGGTACAGCGGGAGCATCAGATCGTCGGCGGCGGCTCGGGCGACGGCCAGGGAAACACCAAGGAGTGCGTTGGCACCCAGGTTGGCTTTGTTCGGTGTGCCGTCGAGGTCAAGAAGCAGGCGATCGAGGCCGCGCTGGTCATACGCATCCGTGCCAACAACCGCTTCGGCAATCGCCGCATTGACGTTTCCAACCGCAGTAAGGACACCCTTGCCGCGGTAACGGTCGCCGCCATCACGAAGTTCGACGGCCTCAAATTGGCCTGTGCTGGCCCCTGAAGGGACGATCGCTCGACCGAAAGCCCCTGATGAGAGGACTACTTCGACCTCCACGGTGGGGTTCCCTCGAGAATCCATAACTTCGCGGGCATGTAGCTGTGCAATTGAACTCACGCAGCGAGGGTACTCGGTCAACGGACCCGGTTGGAGTACTCCTCGCTCACCAGGAAGTTAAAGATAAGGGTTTGCAACGCATCGTTACGACCAGCGACTGCGCTCACCCAGAACGAGAACCCGGCGGAATCGGGCGCACGGTCGAGCATTCCGCGGTAGGTCATGATGACATCGACCGCCGGGCCAGAGTTACGTTTGAACTCTGCGGACTCGGAGAATGCCACCATCAGGTCGCCTCGGCTCACGTTCGGGTCCTGCATCCGGTTAAGCCAGAAACGGAACCCCTCGAGATCGGGCTGGCGCAAAAGCACGTTGTTGTAGACCAACGCGATGAATTCGGCGTCGTTTAGTTCTCCGTAGGTGTTCCGGAACTCGGTCGAGTCGGCGAAGGCGGCGGCGATGTCGTTGAGCTGACCGCCCTGCCGGAGCGAGTTCGCCCAGAAGTCAAAGCCAGCACGGTCGGGCGCACGATCGAAGAAGGCCAGGTACAACCGAGCCACCGAGCGCCGGGGAGCGAACTCAGCCGAGCGCATGAAGTTCTCGATGACCACCGGGCCCTGGTTGCGGTCGGCCCCCAACACGCCGGTCCAGTAGTCGAGGCCGGCCTGATCGGGTTGACGGCCGAGGAAGTCGGCATACTGCTGGCCGATAAGGTCGGCCGATGACTCAAACGGCGAGAACACCGTCTCGGCCTTGAACGACGCGGACTCACCAGCGAGTCCGGATCCCCCAGAGTTGTTCGCGGTGACGAGCGCAACATACGTGCCAGGCTCAACGTCGGCCAGCACTACAGACCGGGTACCAGCATCAACCGATTGAGTCACCGTCCCGACGGTGACCTCGTACCCCAACAGCGGAGAGTTGCCCGCCGAAAGGGGCGGATCCCAGGTTACGGTGACGGTCTGGAAATCGGCCGAACCGGTCACGTTGGTCGGAGCGGATGGCGCCGTGCTACCAACCTCGACGTCGATCTCGGCATATGGTCCAGGGCCCGTTGCGTTGATCGCCCGAATCTTGATCGTGTACGTGCCGGGAGACTGATTCTCGAACCCGATCGACGTGACGCCCGCTCCAGCCGAGGTTGTTTCAAGACGGCTGCCGTTTCGTTCCAGCCCAATCTCGTAGCTGGTGAGCGCTTGATTACCGTTGCTGGCTGGCGCATCCCAGGTGGCGAGGATCGTCGATCCGTCTGCGGCCGCGGCAAGGCTGCGAGGTGCGGACGGAGCCGACACGACCGAGAACGTATCTGAACCAGCCGCGCTGGTACCTTCGGAGTTCGTAGCCGTGACGGTCACGGTGTAACTACCAGCAGCCACGCCATCGAACTGCGTGCTGGTTCCGGTGACGACCCGCGGCGTGGCTCCGTTGAGAGAAACGTTGTACTCGACGCCTGCGGGGTCGCCGCCATCGTTTGAAGCGGTCCACGAAACGGTGACCTGCTGACCACTAACGCTTGCATTCACGTTTGCTGGCGTGGTCGGTGGCGTGACCGGAACCTCGATGGTGAAGGTCTCGCTGGCAGGCACACCGGTCCCGGCAGAGTTCGTGGCTGCAACGGTCACGGTGTAGTTGCCAGGGGCGAGGTCGTCGAAGTTGATCGGCGAGCCTGCTTCGGTGCTGGGCGTTCCGTTGAGCGTCACGGCGTAGCTGAGGATCGGCGCGCCGTTGGCCGCAGGAGCTTCCCAGGAGACGAGCACGTTAAGCCCGCTCACGGTGGCGGTCAGTTCGGTGGGTTGACCGGGAGCGGTAGCCGGCGCTTCGACGGTTACCGAAGCGGCCGAGACCGCAGCGCTCTGACCGCCGGTAGGGGTCGAGGCCCGAACCGATGCCACGTAATCGCCAGCGGGGACGTCCACGAACTGCACCGATGTTCCAGTTGTGCTTTGAGGGGTGAGACCGGGGACCGTGACCTCGTAGGTAACGGCCGGGTCACCGCCGTCGTCAGCCGATGCAGTCCAGGAGACGGTGATGGTTTGGTCGGTGACCGACGCGGTGGGGTTTTGCGGTGCGCTCGGAGCGGTAATCGGCTCTTCGATGATGAAGTTCACTACCGCGGTTGCGGTGCCGGTGCCGACGCTGTTGATTGCCGCCACCGTGACCGAATGGCTACCCGGCGTCAGACCGTTGAGGGTGGCAGAGAGTCCAGCTTCGGGTTGGGCCACACCGTCGACGACGAGCGAGTAGCCGGTGATTGCCGCCCCACCATCACTTGCCGGTGCGGCCCAGGTGATCGAAGCGCTCGTCCCCGATGGGGTGGCGCTCAGGTTCTGGGGCACTCCGGGGACCGTGGCCGGAGCTGCGATGACAAAGGATGTAGAACCCGAGGCACCGGTGCCTACAGCGTTCACCGCAGCAACGGTGACCGTGTGACTGCCCGGTGTGAGCGAGGTGAGGGCGATCGAGGTTCCCGCAACTATCTGCGGCGCTGCGCCGTCGACCGAGACCGAGTACCCAGTGATGGGCGATCCGCCGTTGCTGGCCGGGGCCGACCACGTGATCGTCGCATCGTCGTCGGACACCGCGGCGCTGATGCTCTGGGGCGTGCCTGGAACGGTGGCTGGGGCGGCAACACTGACGGTGTTCGATCCGACGCTGCCACCAACGCCCGCACCGTTGGATGCGATCACCGTGGCGGTGTAGGCCCCCGGGGCGAGTCCTGGGAACGTGGTGCTGAGCCCGGTGAGTCCGGTTTGGGTTGCCTGACCCGTGAGTTCCACCGAGTATTCGATCGCCGGGTCGCCACCGTCATCCAGTGGTGCAGTCCAGGTGACCGTGACGGTCTGGTCCGAGACGCTTGCGGTGGCGCTCTGGGGTGCGCTCGGCGGGGTTGCCGGGGCGAGGACGGTGAAAGGGGCACTGGCCGCGCTGGTCGAGGTTCCACCGGTGTTAGACGCATCGACGGTGGCGGTGTAGGTACCGGGCGCCACATTGTTGAGGGTCAACGAGGTGTTCTCGGTCTGGCCTCCACCCGCTCCGGACAAGACGGTGTAGGCGATCGCTGGATCGCCACCGTCATCGGTGGGTGCAGTCCAGGAGATCGTTACCGACTGTCCGGTGACGACCACGGTGACGTTGGTGGCGGGGCTGGGGGCGGTGGGCGCCGGAGGGTCAATAGTCGTCGAGCCCGTAAGCGCCGGGCTGTTCCCGTCGGCATTGACCGCAACGACGCTGATGTTGTAGTTGCCCGGGGCCAGCGAAGCGAAGGTCGTTGAAGTTCCGGCCGGTGTTTGCTGAGCGGTGGCATCTCCGGTCAGATCCACGATGTACCCGGTAATCGCAGCGCCGCCATCGTTTGCGGGCGCGGTCCATGACACGTCGATCGAGTCGACGCCGGGAGTCAAAGTGAGCGCCGTAGGCGCATCGGGCACGGCCGCTGCCACCGGAACGGCGAAGGCGACCAACAACATCGAAGCGATGAAGGGAATGAGGAGTTTCTTGAACACGGTTGGGTGACCTCGTTTAGGTAATTCGATTGCGATAGGCGTCGCTTCCAAAGATCTCTTCGATCAAAGAAAGACGGTCGTTCGGGTTGGCACCGATGTGGGCCAGCCACTTCTGGAACTCGTCCGCCGATGGGCTGCGGTCGAGCATGGAATTGAAAATTGCTGCGGTCTGTACGGCGGGGTTGCTGTTGTTCACGAACTCGGCCGAGTCGGAGAAGAGGATCATCATCTCGCCGCGGGTGAGTCCGAGGGCCAGCTGCCGGACCCAGTAGGTCAAACCTGCCTGATCGGGACGGCGCACCAGCACGTTGTTGTAGACGAGAGCGACGAAGTCGCGATCGGAGAGGGAGCCGTAGGTATTGCGAAACTCCTGCGATGCCGAGAAGGCGTCGGAAACATCGGCCAGAGGGGCACGGTTTTGCTTGAGAATGTCAACCCAGTAGTTAAGGCCTTGATTGTCGGGCAGCCGATTGAAGTACGCCAAGTACAGCCGGATGCTCTGGTACGACGGCTGGAACTCGGGAGCACCTGTCATCGAATCAATTATTTGGGGAGCGTTGGAAGCGTCCGCGGTGAGCCTGCTGGCCCAGAAGGCTCTTCCGTCGGCATCGGCCTCGCGGCCAAAGAGATCCCGATACTGCTGATCAACGAACTGGGTGGCATTGCGGAAGGGACCCACCCGGACCTCGGGCGGACCATCAACCGATGCCGTGGCCGCCACCGACTGTCCCTCACCCGTGGAGTTAACGGCCGAAATGAAGATCTCATAGGACCCGGGGTTGAATCCTCTGAGCGTCGTGGATCGCTCATTCGACGCCAGGCGTCGTTCGAAGTCGGGCGCGACGCGGACCACGTAACCGTCTACTGAACCCTTGGAAGGCTTGTTCCATGAGAGGACGATGTTGCCATCGTCATCGACCGACGACTTGACGCTACGAACCTTGCCGGGAATCTGAGCCGGAGGCCGGGTGGTCGTCGTTGTGGGCGCCGGACCCAGACGAACCTCATTCGAGCTAGCCCACGGGCCCCATCCGTGACGGTTCCGTGCCGAAACGTCTACGGTGTATTCGCCGTTGCGGAGGTTGCGGACCTCAAGGTCGCGGCTTCGGCCCACCTCGAAGATCTGACCACTGACGCGAACGCGGTAGCCGCGAATCCGGTCGCCGCCATCGTCCTTGGGCGCGTCGTAGCGGAGCTCCAGCTTGGTGTCACCAGCTACGGAAAGCGTGATGTTTCGCGGGGCTGAAGGAGTATTGGTTGCACTGACGGGTGGGGCGAGGATGGCAAGGAGAACTAGCGCCAGAAATGGGATTCGCAAATGAACGCGCCACGTTCGCATAGGACCTCCACCCCAGGGTCGTCGCACCCTGCAGTCGGTCCTAATCGTACGACATGGGCCCTAGTGCAGCCACTGACGAGGTTGCTCTAGAGGTGATTTCGCCCACGGATCACCACTGCCAGCGCGGAATACAACACGATTTCGTACCTCTTGTGGTACTTCATCGCGCTCGTCGATACCGGGCCCGCAACTCGCGGTTCCCAGTCCGGCATGAGCCGCGTCGACGCGCAGCACGGTCGATTCACGCCATGGAATCTTGTGGTGATGGGTTACCGATGCAATGTCTTCGTGCCGGGCGTGAATCAGTGAGCAATCGAATCGGGGACTCCCCAGAACCAGCACACCACCGGTTTCGGACCCATCATGGACCCGGCTCCATCGCACGTCCGTTCGGTTGCCCGATTCTTGGGGTCGAGCGTACGGGAAGTAGCTCTCTGCAGCCGTGGCGCTGTACTGCCCGAGCAACTGTCCGCCGACCCGATCGCGATAGGTCTCGTTCGGGCCGGGACCGAACCAGGTGAGATGGTCGAACCCAGCGTCAAGTTCCAACTCGAGGCCCAGTCGCTGATACGGGGGAACGGTTCCGACGGGCAAAGTGTGCAAGTCGACAGCGAGATCACCGTTGTCGGCCACGGTCCACCGGACCCGCACAACCAGACGATCCGCGAACAGCAATTCGACCACCGCACCCGTGTGGTCGATCGCCATCGGTTTGTGGATAGTCGGGGTGGCGTTCACCAATCCCAATTCGGTAAGGCGGCGCAGCATCTGCTCATCGCCAAAGGAACTGTTGTCGTTGTCGGTAGCCGCCCGGTTGAGACCGATCCGGCTCCACGAAAGCGGCAGCTCGACGCCTCCAATGGTGAGCGAGGTGGGCGTTCCGTCGTTGCCGATCGTGGCCGCGGTCGAGCCACCAAGCAGACGCACGCCACCGTCTTCGGTCATCTCGAACGTCACCTCGCCGGGCTCACCCGCCGGACGACTCGATGCCGTGCTTCGCCCTGTGGGAACGAAGAGTTCATCGACGGCCCGCGCAACTCCGCCGGGATCGACGAGCGACACCACCAGCCGCAGATCGGATGTATCGGCGGCAACCCCCGCGGGACGAATTGGAAGATCGAGCGGGGCTGTCTGATGAGGGCCGACGTTGGGAGCTTCGACCGCACCGCTGGCGAGTTCGTTGTTCCGCTCTCGGATGGACCACTGAACCTCCCAGCCGGTCAACGACACGTGGTCGAGACGATTGTGAATGTTCACCTGGCCCCGCACCAGGTTCGCGGCGGTGACATGCACCGGCCGATACACCCAACGCACATAGGGCAAGGCCGGATGGGGCGTGCGATCCGCATCGACCAGTCCGTTCAGGTTGAAGTTGAGATCATTGATCTCGTCACCGAAGTCGCCGCCATAGGCCCACCACTCGGTGCCGTCGTCTTCGACCCGACGAATGCCCTGATCGACCCAGTCCCAGATGAACCCTCCGTGCAGGCGGGGCGTTGAGTAGATGAGGTCCCAGTACCGATGAAGACCGCCGTTGCTGTTGCCCATGGCGTGGCTGTATTCACACGCGATGATCGGCCGCTCGTCCGGAAGGCTCGACAGCCGTTCCAGCTCCGCGAAACTGGGATACATCGGTCCGATGATGTCGAGAGACTCATCGTGTTCGCCAGGGTGATAGGCCACTGGCCGGCTCGTGTCGAACTGCCGGACGCTGTCGGCCATCTGCCGCTGGTGCCCCCAACCGGCCTCGTTGCCGAGCGACCACACCACCACGCTGGGGTGGTTTCGATCGCGTTGGACCATGCGGTTTCCACGGGCCAGATACGACGTCTCGAAGTGGGGGTCGAGGCTTGGGTTGGTGGGAAGGTCAACCATCGCA
Organism: uncultured Acidimicrobiales bacterium; assembly: GCA_938029215.1. Classification (GTDB taxonomy): domain Bacteria; phylum Actinomycetota; class Acidimicrobiia; order Acidimicrobiales; family SZUA-35; genus JABDIY01. Next base: position 25,821 of record CALHFG010000143.1, read on the forward strand.
TGTGATTCGATGTTTGCTTCGTCCCAAACGTAAAACCCCATTTCGTCGCAAAGGTGATAGAACCGTTCATCGTTTGGGTAGTGAGCGGTCCGAATCGCGTTGACGTTGCTGTCTAGGAGAAGCTCGAGGTCGGCTCGCAGGTCGTCATCACTCTGGTGACGTCCGTTGTCCGGATCGACCTCGTGGCGGTTCACGCCACGAACAGTGATTGGGTTGCCGTTGACAAGCAACTCTCCCCCGTACACCTCGACGGTTCGGATGCCGGTTCGAAGCGAACGCTGGTCCAAGGTCGAGTCTTCGTCTAACAGAGCAATGGATACGTCGTAGAGGTGGGGTTGTTCTGCATTCCACAGCTTGGGGTTGTCTACGGTGCCGCTTAGGGAAACTGAGCCGTTGCTCACCTCACCAGTGAGAGTGAGCGCGTTGGTCCCGTCGAATGCCAGCGTGGCCACCACGGTTCGTCCGTCTAGAGCAGACGTGGTGACCTGAATCGACAGGTCAGCGCTGACCGAGGGGATCTGCCCCTGCAGCCGGCTTGTCGCCACAAACACGTCGGTGATCGCTTCGGTTGGTTGGGCATACAGGTGAAGGGATCGGTGAAGCCCCGCCATCCACCACATATCTTGGTCCTCGATCCACGTGCTGGCCGACCAACGCTGCACACGAAGGTTGAGCACATGATCGGCCCCTGGGGTGAGGAACGAAGTGAGGTCGAACTCGGCCGGGAGTCGGCTGTCGGTGCTAAACCCGACCGTCTGACCATCGACGAAGACTTCGAGAGTTGACTCCGCCGCCCCAACGCGGAGGATGATTCGCTGACCGTCCCACTCGGCGGGCACCGTGACGATGCGAACGTGGTCCGCACCTTCGTCTCCCAGCGGGATGGTCGGGTACTCGCCTATGTCGAACGGCATCTGTACGTTGGTGTAGATCGGAATGCCGTATCCGTGGAGAACCCATGAGGTGGGAAGGTCAAGCGACTCCGGCGGAAGTTGATCGGGTGTGCTGGGAACGGGGGGTGCCTGTCCTTCCCAATACTGGAACGACCATTGCCCATCGAGCGAGACTGCAGCGTCTGGCACCCCAAGACCGTGCATCGGTAGGCGGTTGTTTTCTACCTGGGCGGGGTCGCGGTGATCGAAGACAGAACTCATTGGTTGAATATAGGAGACCAAAGGCTCACTACAGTTAGCCCATGGAGCAGGGTGCGATGATTATCCCCGGACCAGGGCATGTGCTCGTCACGGGTCCACTTGCGCTGGTCATGTCTGGCACCGCGGGCGACGCCCAAGCGGCCGATGAACAATTTCGCGCCATCGCGGTGCGCCGCGCATGGAGTTTTGAGTCTGTCGCTGCCGCGCTTCAGGACCTGGTCGTAAGCCGAGAACTCAACGGTGTGGCGGCTGTTCTTACCGGAGGAGCCGAGCCGCTGGTGTTCGTCTTCGATGAAGCAATGGCCATCTATGACGGTCTCGCCCATGGCGGCAATGGTCGGGAGGAGTGGGTGACCGAGATGATCTTGGGTCAGAACGTCGAACTGCGTTTGGCGGGTCAGTCCACCATGCCACCCCAGCACGGCACCTCACTTCGCGACGGGATCGTGCCCGGCGCGGGTCTCAGCCTGGAGCTGCCACTGGTGCCGACGCCCAACCCTCCAGCGGCTCAGGCTCCCCCAGCCACTCCCCCACCTCCATCGGGCGCTCCTGGAGGTTGGTCGTCGGGCCCACTTCGCCAATACGGCCACCAACCACCTCCTCCACGGGGCGTCGTTCCGCCTCCACCGCACCAGCAGAGCGGGCATGCAGCACCACGGCGCGTTCAACACAACCCGCCTCCACCGCCGCCACAGTGGTAGTCGCCTAGCCCAGAATCCACGCCTCAGCGACGTCGGTTCCCTCAATCGATTTGAATCGATCACGAGCGTCGGTACTGGCGGCGCGGAGAGCTCCCTCGGCGTCGACTCCCGCACGTCGCGCGAGCTCGACCATCGCAATGAGCGCCTGGGCGATGACCGCATCGGTCACCGGTGTAGACGGCGTGGCCAAGGCCCGCAGCTGGTCGTCGGTAAGGTCGACCGGTTTGGTCGCTAAACCCTTCTTCAAGATCTTCTCGGTGAAGGTAAGCGCGGGAAGCGCTGCAGGGATTCCATCCATCACCGACTCGCGGTTCTTTTCCGCAACCTTGGCCTGTTCCCATGTCGACAGCACCGCTTCAGCATCGGCGGCGACTGCGTCGCCGAACACATGCGGGTGACGCGAGACAAGTTTGTCGTGGATCCCACGGGCGACGTCGGCGATGGTGAACTGACCAGCCTCGGTGGCGAGCTCGGCATGGAAGAGAATTTGAAACCAAAGATCGCCAAGCTCTTCTTCAAGATCTACATATCCGTCGAGGGTCTCGGTATCGACACCGTCGATGGCCTCAAGAACTTCGTAGGTCTCTTCCAGCAGATGGCGGCGCAGGCTTTCGTGGGTTTGTTCCTGGTCCCATGGGCAGTCCTGCCGTAGGCGGTGAACCAGTTCGACGCTGCGCATGAGTTCGATCGCCACCGGGGCAGTGATTCTCGGGATGTAGACCGACGTTAGGTGATCTGCGGTCAGCGCCCGGTCGAGTTCGGACCACGCGACCTCCATCACCACTTCATCCGGGGTTCCCACAGCCTGAAGAATGACGGCTGTCTGATCGTCATCCGCGTCGATCGCAAGCTTCACGTCGCTGAGCACTCGGTTGTTGTGCGTGTGGGCTACCAGAATCGGCCCGACCTCGCCGGCAACATCGGAGGCGAACGTGTGACCGTCAATCAGCCGAACCCGTTCTTCGATCGGGTCGATGCCTAGTCGAGTCCAGATCGCATCGAGGAACGACACCCCAGCGAGGACCTTCAGCGGCGCCTCGCTCGATCGGAGGTGTCGCACGGTGCGCTCGAGGACGAGGGGTGAGCCGGGCACGGCGTAGAGAACATCGCCGTGCTCGGCGTGCGCGGCCAGCAACCGCTCGGTGATCTCGTTGTACACATCGTCAAAGGTGTCGGCCTGTTCATAGACCTCGTCGAAGCTGGGACAGTCCCCCATGAGGTAAGCAGAAGGGTGCTGACGGGTTCGCAGGAACCGAACGTTATGAGCAGCGATGGCTTTGGTGGTCTCAGCTGTGACCAGGGCAGGATCGCCGGGCCCGAGTCCGACGACGGTAATCATCGGGGCCTACAGTGCGGTGACCCGCGTGGCGACCGGGTCCCATTGGCCAATGGCCGGGTCGACGACAACCTGGGTCGAGGTCTGGATCGCGGTGTAGCCCTCGAAGGCTTGCTGCTGGGCAACGGCGGGGTCAGCGGCCACCTCATCGGTTCCGGTCACCAGAATCACGTGCCAACCGAACTGTGTTGCCACCGGGCCGGTCACAACGCCAATCTCAGCAGCAACTACCGCATCCCTGAACTCGACCACGAAGCCGCTCGGGTCAGAACAACCAAGATCGCCACCCTGTGGCCCGCTGGGGCCGGTGGAGAGTTCCATTGCGAGTTCGGCAAAGTCTTCGCCGGCGTCGAGGCGTTCAATGGCGTCCAATGCTTGCGCCTCGGTCTCGAGCAAGATGTGACTGGAGCAGGGAACCTCAACGTTGCCCTCCGCCGCGAAGAGTTCGGTATACGCGTTCTGGCTTACCCGCTGAGTGGCGATCAATTCGAGATACTCGCTGACACCTGCTTGAATCGTTGCCTTGGCGCCTGCGGGGTCGGGCTGAGCCGAGACGAGCCCTTCGAGCTGGCCATCGAGAATGCTGAGTTCCGCCTCCAGGGCGCCGTCTTCAACCGTCACCCCGTCATCATCCAACGCCTTTTCAAGAACCTTCACCTGGATCAGAGACGACAGGATGTCGAGATCAAACGTTCCAGGAAGTCCGCCGTCGAACACAAGTTGGGCAGCTTCGGGGTTGCCATCGATTTGGTCGATGATGGCTCGAACGTCAGCGACCGGCACCTCGGCGGTAGATCCGTCGGCGAAGGTGAGCGTGGCGGCCACATCGATGTCGCCATAGTCAGGTGCGGTGTAGTCGGGACTGGGAACCTCGACCGTGCTCGGCGTTGCTGAACCATCGGTTGAGGAGTCGTCGCTCACGGCCTCGGTGGTAACGACAGCGATGTCGCCGGCGTCACGGGAGATTCCGCAACTGGCCGCAAGGACCGAGAGCGCAGCGATGATCAGAAGGAACGAGGAGGGCTTGGAACGCACCGGCTTATGGTAATGCCCAACCGGCCTCTATTAGGCTCATGCCATGCGGGTTGTCGGCGTTCAGCACCAAATCGACTGGCACGACGCCGGGGCAACGATGACGCGGGTTCGCCCGTGGATCGACAAGGCCGTCGATGCCGGAGGCGACCTCATCTGCCTTACCGAAATGTTCAGCACCGGCTTCTCGATGGACACCGACGCCGTCGTTGAACCGGTCGACGGCCCATCGGCATCGTTTTTGGCCGAGCAGGCCGCAGCCGCGTCGGCGCTGGCGGGCCGCCCTATTCACCTCGCCGCTTCGGTCGCCACCTTCGATCCGGCCGTGAATTCCGAGCTACCGGTGAACCGACTGCTGGTTTATGGGCCTGACGGCTTGGCCGGCACGTACGACAAGATTCACCCCTTCTCGCTGTCAGGCGAGGACAAATACTACGCGGCGGGCACCAAGCCTCTCACCCTCACGATCAACGATGTGCGGGTTACGTTTCTGATCTGCTTCGACCTTCGATTCGCCTACGGGTTCTGGGATCATGCGATGGCGACCGACCTCTACGTAGTCGTTGCCAACTGGCCTGCGAGCCGCCGACTTCATTGGCAAACGTTTCTCCGGGCACGAGCCGTGGAAAATCTTGCGTACACCTTCGGGGTGAATCGCGTGGGAGAAGACGGCAACGGCTATGCCCATGCTGGCGACACCATGCTCACCTCACCCATGGGCGAGACACTCACCAGCGCGGCACAAATAGAGACGCTGGTTCTTGGAGACGTCGATCCTGCAGTCGTGCAGTCGACTCGCGATCGATTCGGCTTCCTGAACGACCGGCTCAAGTAGTCGTGTCGCTGATCGACCTCAGCCACATCATCCGCGATGGGATGACCACCTACCCGGGACTACCCGAGCCGGTGGTGGCCGATCATCTGACCCGAGAAGCTGCCGAAGAAATCTACGGGCCCGGAATTTCGTTCCAGATCGGCCTGGTCACCATGTGCACCAACACCGGGACCTATCTCGATGTCCCCTTCCACCGATATGCCGACGGCCACGACCTCACCGGACTCAGCTTGGAACGCGTCGCGAATGTAGATGGGGTCCGGATCGACCGGCGTGGAATCAAGGCGATAGAGCTCGACGACATCGATCTTTCCGGCCTCGGCGGCAAAGCGGTCCTCGTGTGGACCGGGCACTCGGATCATTGGGGCACGGACCGATATTTCGTTGACCACCCCGCCCTCACGGCGGGAGCTGCCGAACGCCTGGTCGCCGCTGGCGTGGCGTGTGTCGGCATCGACACACTGAACATCGACGCCACCGAGGGCACCGGCGAACGACCCGTCCATTCACTCTTGTTGGGCTCGGAAATCCCAATCATCGAGCACCTCACCGGACTGGATCGGCTCCCCGAGGGCGGCTTCAAGTTCACGGCTGTGCCACCCAAGATCGAAGGCTGCGGAACGTTCACCGTGCGAGCGTTCGCCAGCATCTAGCGACAACTCTCTGCCTCACCAGGGGCGCAACGATCTCCACTACCTCACCGAGGGCCTAGGCCGGATCGTCGGTCTGCTTGGCCAGTTCGGCGTTGGCGAAGCGAATCCACTCGGGGGCGATCGACCGAATGGTGAGAAGCTCTGAGGCGCGGGAACGTTCG
>CALHFG010000144.1 GCA_938029215.1 uncultured Acidimicrobiales bacterium
GACACCAACGACTTTGCGGTGACGGTGTTGGTCGAAGAAGCCGATGACGGCGGTCTCTTTGAGTACTACCCCGGGATCCGATCCGCAGATGATGAAGGTTTCGACCGCATTGCCGGTGTCTTGGCAGGAGATCGAGAAGGAGTCGTGAGCCTCGACCTGCGCCCCGGTGATCTACAGATCTTCAAAGGGCGGTACTCGCTTCATCGAGTGTCGCGAGTCGGTGCCAATTCGGGCCCGCGTCACGCCGCCATCTTCGCCTACACCGAACAGCCCGGGGTTATCGGCCGGGTAGAGCGCACTCAACAGCTCTTTGGCCGAGTGCTGCCCGAACATATTGCCGCCGAAGAATCCCGAGTACGGAGCGACGAGTTGCTGGACTAGAGTCCCAGCCGCATGGGCATCACGACAGTCGTCCACAACCAACACGACGACTACGACGTTTACATCGGACGAGCGGTACCCGAGCTCGGCATCGCCTCCAGCAAGTGGGGGAACCCGTTTGTGCTCGCCGACGACACCGACCAGGAACGCCAACGCTCGATCGCCTCATTCAGAGAGTGGATCCTGACACAGTCCGATCTGATGGGTGCACTCGGTGAACTCCGCGGCAAACGGCTGGGTTGTTGGTGTGCTCCGCAGCCGTGTCACGGCGATGTCCTGGCACAACTCGCCGACGACTGGCGGTAGATGCAAAACCGCCGATTCGATCGTCGCTCCGATATCTATGGAGCACAGTTCAGGCGAGCAATCACCGGTTCGGTCAGCTGAACGATCTGTGCGGGCGGCTGAAGGTCGATGAGAGCTTCGGCATCCTCGCACGCTTCGTCGATCCGCCCGAGGCGTTCAAGAACCACCATGCGAAACGCCCTGGCATCTGGATAGGACGGGTTGGACTCGACCGCGCGGTCGAGGTTTACTCCGGCGGTGGCCAGGAGTTCTGCTGCAATGTCGTCCTCGCCGGCTTGTTGAGCCGAACCGGAGGCGAGCACGCCAAACCAGCCGCGGTACGTCAGAGCCTCAGCGTTCTCAGAGTCTCGGGCCAAGACCTCGTCGAAACAACCAAAGCTCTCGACCAGCTGCCCCTGGAAACCCATGGTCTGACATTCGAGGACCTGCTCGCGAGGGCTCAGTTCGATCGAACCGGTGATCTGACCGTTGAGACCCCGCTCCCCCACCGACGTCGCCAACAACCAACCCGCCAGCAGGCCAAACACGACGAGGCCTGCCACCCAGGCCCGTCGCCGCGACGGAGAGCGGGGCGCAGGGGGCGGCTCATTTTCCACACCCCGCAGCTGTCGGGCAACCCGGGCTGTACGGACGGTGTAATCCGCCTTCAGCTCCTGGTAGTCGGGCTCTTCAATGTCGCCCGCCGCGAACTCTGCCTCGAGGTCAGCGATCGAGGTAAGAAGAAAAGACTGCTCGGCTTCGAGCGATTTCCGATCAGCCATCGGAACCAGTGTTGTCAACTTCGTCGGACGCAGACTCCAGCAACTCAGCGACGAGGGCTTCGTCTTCGGCCGTGGGATCGGCCGATCCAAGGTTGTTTCTCGACACGGCGTTGAAGACCACCGCCGACCCACCAACGAGGGCAAGGACGGGCAATACCCAAACGAGCGTTGCGATTCCCGAAGCCGGCGGATTGAGGAGCACTTCGGTGCCATAGCCCTGCACGAGAGCGTTGCGGATGTCGGTATCGCTAGTTCCCGCAGCCACCTCGTCACGAATGAACTCCCGAATCGTGGCGGCCACTGCGGCATTGGACTCGGCAACACTCTGACCATCGCAGGTAGGGCAGGCGAACTTGTCGTAGAGTGCCTCCGCCCGCTCGCCAGCGGATTGGTCGTCGTCACCCCCGAGAGAAGCGAACGCGATCAACCCCACAAGGGCCACAACAACGAAGGCCCAAGACGCCCGGGTCCCTGCGAACTGACTCATGTGCTGAACTCGTCGATCGTGGCCTGAACGTCTGCCGCCGACAGCCCGCCAACGTAGTGCTCGACCACCAGGCCACTGGGGGCCACCAGGAACGACTCGGGAATGAGTGAGATCTGGAAGTCGATAGCCGATCCAGGGCTGCGGAGCACAGGCCAGTTTCCGCCCCGATCGCGGAAGAACTTTTGAATCGCCGCGGTGTCGGCGTCGTCGAACACGACGGCGACCAAGCTGAGATTGTTGGACTGCCCCCACCCTTCCAGAGCCACAAGCTCGGGGTGTTCCACGATGCAACCTGCGCACCACGTTGCGAAGAAGTTGACCAGAACCCAGCTTCCGTTTTCGGCGTCGATGCTATAGGCGATGGGCTCGCCGTCGCTGTTGACACTGGTCCCAGCGAGACCTTCAAGCGGCATCCCCTGAACCAGCGGAACCCTTTTGCCCAGCGTCCCGTTGCGTTCGGTGATCTGATCGCCGCCGCCGAATGCCAGCAGGGCGATCAAGCCGACGACCACAACGCCAATGACGATGGCGATGGTGCGGATCGACGAAGACCCGGTTGGTTCCGTTCTGGCGGCTTCCATGGTCACAGTCCACCCTGGGAGGCGTGGAGTTCGGTGGGCGTGCGGGTGAGTCGTCGTCGGAGACTCGTGAACGCACGGCTCAGAGCTGAGCGACTGCGATCGGGGGAGGAACCGGATGCTGCGCCATCGCCCGCAGGTTGAGCAGTGGGGATCGACGGCGACCGGTTACCGGGAACGACCGCTAAGAGGGTGCCGATTCCCATCAGGACACCACCAGCCCAAATCCAGGTGATCAGCGGACGCACAATGACGCGGAGCCGGATGGGAGCTTGCGGATCATCTTGGGGGATGTCATCGAGCACCAAGTAGAGGTCCTCGGTGATTCCAGGCTTTACCGACGGAGTTCCGACGACCATTCCCTGCTGGGTGTAGCGGGTGCGAGCCGGCTCATAGACCTGACCGCCATCGATCGACACTCGGGCGAAGGTTCGGTCGCGCCGGCTCGTCCGATCTGCACCCAGGCCTTCGTAGGTGAAGCTGTGGCTTTCCACGAACACGGTTTCGCCCGGCGACATGGTAAAGATGCGGTCGGTTTTGTAACTCTCCGACGCGGCCACACCCATGGCGAGAATGATCACTCCTAGATGCACGATCATGCCACCGTTGGTTCGCCCAACGAATCCTCGCCAGCCTTGGCGACGGGTGGCGAGAACAACCTGACGAACAGCCGATCCCCCAGCGAAGCCGCTCAACGCGAACGTCATGACCGGCCAGAAACCACGAGCTCCTACCAACACCGCAAATGCGGTGACGCCAACGGCGGCGACCGCGGGCCAGAACAGCCGCGTACTCAACAGCTCGGTACTGGCCTTTCGCCACGGCAGGACCGGAGCAACGGCCATCAGGAACAACGTAACGATCGCAATAGGGCGCCCGAGGGAGTCGAAATAGGGCCGACCGATGGTCAACCGGCTTCCGTCGAAGGCCTCGGCGAAGAGCGGGAACACCGTCCCGAGAAGAACCACGAACGCCATGGCGCCAAAAAGCACGTTGTTCGCAAGGAAGCTGGCCTCACGACTGAGCGGCGAATCGATGGCGCCCGGCGAACGGAGCCGGTCGCCACGCCAGCCGATCAATCCGACCGACCCCACGGTGACGATCGCAAAGAATGTGAGCAGCCAAGGCCCCACGGCACCGTCGGCGAAGGCGTGCACGCTGTCGATGACACCAGACCGGGTGAGGAATGTCCCCAGGATGGTGAGGCAGAACGTCGCGCAGACCAGCGACAAGTTCCAGACCCGCAGCATGCCTCGCCGCTCTTGGACCATCACCGAATGCAAAAATGCCGTGCCGGTTAGCCACGGCAGCAGCGACGCGTTCTCCACCGGATCCCACGCCCAATAACCTCCCCAACCCAAAACCTCGTAACTCCACCATGCGCCCAGGACGATGCCAAAGGTAAGAAAACCCCACGCAATCACCGTCCAGCGTCGGGTCTCAACAAGCCATCCTTCACCTAGACGGCCGGTGATGAGTGCCGCGATCGCGAAGGCAAAGGGCACCGCAAACCCCACATACCCGAGGTAGAGCATCGGTGGATGAAAAGCGACCAATACGTGGTCTTGCAGCAGTGGGTTCGGGCCGCGCCCGACAAAATCGGCCGCGACCGACACCCGCTGGAACGGGTTGGCCGGAAGAGCCAGGAGACCAAAGAAGAACGTCGAAATTCCGAGCAACACGACCATCGCCCAGCCCAGCAGGGGGTCGTTTTTCTTGTCGGCGAACTTCCACAAGACAGCCGCGATGTACAACCCCAGGGTCAGTGCCCACAAAATGAGCGACCCTTCAAGGGCACTCCACAGCGCCGCGAAGTTGAAAATGGGCGGAATCGAGTCGCTGCCTACCTGCTGTACGAAGGACACCGAGTAATCCCGCCGGAACAATGCGATCTCCATCACGATGAACGCACCAATGCCGGCTGCAGGGACCATCGATGCGAACTGCCGCATCGACTTCATTGCCGGTTTGAGGGTGGCTGAACCGTTTGGTGATCGCTGATCACGAACGAGGGCCACCGAGCCGATCAGCATGCCAGCGATCGAGGCCATCAGCCCAAGTAGTACAAAGGCGGTTCCAAAGGCGGAGAGCAAGTGAGTTCCTAGGAGGGGTCGAGCTCGTAGTCGACCCGGTTGGGGTTGTCCTCAACGTAGGACTCGTCGTGCTTCACCAAGATCTGATCGGATTGGAACACGTCGCCGTTCCAACGTCCCTCCACCACGACCGGTTCGCCAAGGTCGAAAAGGTCACTGGGCTCGGGGCCGATGTGTTGGATGTTGGCGGTTGCGTCGTTGAAGGCGACGGTGAAAAGGAACGCGCCGTCACTGGCGTTCCCTTCTTCGGAAACAACGATTCCCTGCATTCGGAACGTTCGCTCGCCAAGGTCGGTCTTTTGGGCGATCGCTTCGTCGACGTTCAAGAAGAACACCCGTGCGTTTCGCAAACCTTGGAAGACAACCACCGCAAGAACCGCCACGAAGACAGCTCCGATGATCTTGTTGCGAACCGAACCGCTACGGGGTGTAACCGGTGCGTCATCGCCGCGAGGAGAGAGGTCGAGGTGATCAGTCAAGGAATGCTCGCTTCTCTTCGGGTACCTGCTCGGCCACCGCCCGGATACGGGCGAGCAGCGTCCAGATGTAGCCAGCCAGTCCGCCGAACACGATCACGTAGCCAGGAATCACATATTGCCAATGCATCAGAGGGCCTCCCCGGCCAATGGCGGCGTGCGCTCCGCCCGGCGAGCCGCGATGGCATCGTCGAGCGATGTGGCACCGGCTTGATGTTCATACCACGCCAGTCGGAAGCGGTGAATCAGCAGCCAGGTGAAGATGAGTGTGAAGGTGAGGATGCCCCAAAAGAACGAGAACAGAATCAGGCCATCCATCTGGGTGTCACGCCCAACCGTGTTGCCCTGGTGAAGGCTTCGCCACCATTGCACGCTGTAACGAACAATGATCAGATTGGCGAAGCTGATAATCCCCAAAATCGCAGCGCGTCGCGACCGAACCGCCGGGTCGAGGTCCATCTTCCTCACAGCCAGGTAACCCAGGTAGAGCACAAACGAAATCACCGTGCTGGTGAGCCGCGGATCCCACTGCCAGTACACGCCCCATGTGGGCCGACCCCACAGCATGCCTGTGAGGAGCACGAATGCGCAGAACATCACTCCGATCTCGGCACCAGCGTGGGCCATGAGATCCCAGAACGTGCTCTGGGTGCGCAGGTAAATGACGCTGCCGATGAAGGTCACCCCGAACGCCAGATACAGGCTGGCGATCGCCGAGGGAACGTGGATATACATCAGCCGAACCGAATCAGCTTGATCGACCTCGGGGGGTGAAAGCACGAGCCCGACGAGCAAAAGGATCGCGGTGGAAGCCAGCGCCAGCAAACCAATGACCCGACTGGCCTTTGAGCTTGAGGGACCGGTTAGTGCAGTGCTCACGCGTCCTCCAGGAGCGAGTCGAACGAAATGATCCCCACCCACCCGTAGAGAAGGGCGAAGACAGCCAAGGCACCGACCCAGGGCCAACCATCAACCGTGGCACCGAACAATGCGGCGTCAGCAGCCTGACCAGCCCCCAGCAATACCGGGGCTAGCACTGGAACGACCAGCAACGGAACCAGGGTGTCCCGAACCCGCAAACCAGCGGCCAGTGCTGAATAGATCGTACCCGCAGCGGCTATCCCGGCAGTAGCCGCGCCGAGCGTCGTGACCAGAAGCACAGCCCGAGCGATCGTCCAATCGACTTGAACGGAGAAGAAGAGGAACGCTCCCGAGGTAACGACCACCCCGACGGAGAGCAGTTGGACCAGCACCGCACCGGCCTTCCCCAGGAAGATCCCGGCGGGATCGAGGCCGGCGAGTCGCAAACCATCCAGGGTCCCGTCGGCCGACTCGACACCAAAACTCCTGCTCAGAGCTAACAGTGCGGAAAGCAAGATGGCGATGAATATCAAACCCGGTGCCACCTGTGCTTGCACCGACCGGCTGGCGCCCTCACCAAGAACGACCCGGGCGTCGGGTGATATTCCGAAACCGAAAAGCACCAACGTCATGATGGCGAATGGAACCACCTGAGAGATAACCACCTTCGAGGCCCGTTCAATCCGCAAATCCTTTCGCAGGACCAAACGGGCATCGGAGATCACGGTGCGGTCGCTCATGTGGGCACCGCGCTCAACATGCCGCCCTCTAGATGCACGGTCCGGGTGAGCACATCGTCGATCCGACCACGATCGTGGGTTGCCACCAGTATGGAAGCACCGGCCGCAGCGGCATCTGAGATCAACTGATCGAGAAGGTCTCGCCCTGCGGTATCGAGGCCAGCGTGGGGTTCATCCAATAGCCACACGCGAGGGCGTCGAGCCAGGAGGATCGCGATCGCCGTTCGGCGCCGCTGACCGGCCGAAAGCCCCGAGACTGGAACGTTGGCGAGACGATCAGCGAGCCCCATGTGATCCATCGCACCTCGAATGTCGGCGTGCAGAGAACGGTTGGCACCACTCCAGAATTCGATGTTCTCCCGAACCGTCAGATCGTCATAGAGCGCCGTGGCATGGCCAAGCAAACCAATCGATCGGCGGGCTAGGCGTCGACCGTCCCGAGACGCAAGATCATGGCCCATGACATGTCCAGTCCCACGGCTCAGCGGCACCAAGCCGGCACACAGACGCAGCAGGGTGCTCTTGCCCGCGCCGTTTGGACCGCGAACCCCAACCACCTCCGAAGGACGCAGCCGCAGGTCGGCGCCGGCCAAAGCGGGAAACCCGCCGACGAGAGCGACCGCTCCTTCTAGCTCAACGACAGGGCCCTCGCTCATCGATCTTTAGTCTAGGAGCGTCCCAAGCCCCGGTGATCAGGCAACGCCCGGTGATTCAGTGCCCTGAATCGCCACAGTCTGGAGAATGCGATACAAACCTTGAGAGGTTGGGAGAACGTGCCGATACAAACATGTCAGGAGCTGGGAGCCTTCTGACGGAGAGATTTGATGTCACCCAGAACCACATCCATCATCGGCGGCGTAGGCCGCACCCTCATCACGTTGGGGTGCCTCACCTTAGCGTTCGCCGGCTTTCAGCTTTGGGGTACCAGCATTGCCGAAGAACGCGCCCAGACCTCGCTGACCAGCGACTTTGAATCTCGGCGGGATGCCTTCGCGGCCTACGCCGAGCGCACCGGGTTCACGGCTTCGGAGGTCGGTGCACCGGTGACGACTTCGATTCCTTCCACTACCGTTCCCGACGCGTCCGACAGCGATGACCCCGTCATTGGCTCAAACGACTCCCAGCCCACCACCTCCACAACCACACCGACGACCACCCAACCGCCGGTCCCGGTGGAGTCGATTCCCGAAGAACTGCTCCCCCGACAGGGCGAAGCGTTGGGGGTCATCCGTATTCCCACCATCGGCGTCGACAAGGCCATCATCGCAGGCACCAGCCGAGACGATCTGCGTAAGGGTCCGGGTCATTACGCCAGCACTCCGCTCCCCGGCCAGGCCGGCAATGCAGCGATCGCTGGGCACCGAACCACCTATGGCGCACCCTTCGGCGACATCGACTTGCTCGTACCTGGCGACCGAATCGTGGTCGAAACATTCCAAGGACTCTTCCACTACGAAGTAATGGCTCAGAGCTCAGGCATCGGCCACTCGATCGTGACCCCGTTCGATGTCGGTGTCTTGGAAGACTACGGAGACAACCGGCTGACGCTCACAGCCTGTCACCCCAAGTATTCCGCTCGTCAGCGAATTATTGTGCAGGCGAAGCTGGTGAACGCCCCGGCGGCCACGGTCGCTCTCGCGGGGTTGGACGAAGAGATCGCTCAGCAACTTTCGAATGAACAGCTTGCCTACGAAGCAACCGGCATCAATCCGCCGACCGACGAGGACGGAGAGCCGTTCGACCCGACCGTTACCGACAGCCTTGGGACCGAGACCGATGAAGGCAACGTCATAGGCACCAACGCCGAGGTGCTCGACGAATCACTCGGATGGCACATGGAAGAGCTCACGCCATTCATCCTGTGGTCGTTGTTCGCTGCGATCGCATCGGCGCTTGCCGTGTTTGCCGCCCGCCGCTGGAGCAAGTGGACCAGCTATCTCGTCGCATCGCCGGTGGTTCTTGTGCTGATCTTCTTCAGCTTCACCCACCTCGACCGGATGCTGCCAGCGTTCTAGGAGAACCGATCCGTCTCGACCGGAGGCGGCGGCGCAACCGTCGGCAGCGGCGGCTCGCTCGGAGTCCGTAGATCTATCACCGACTGCTGGTCTCGGGCCGAGCGCACCGGCGGTGCGGGTTCTCCGTTGAGCTCCAGGAACTGAGCAAGGAAGATGTCTGCATCGAGTCCCTCTTCCTCTGCGGCATCCTCCTCTTGGCGCTCGTCCCGGCCTAGCAGGTTGCGGGTGAAGATAAACGCTCCAGCCGTGGCGATCAGATCACCGAAGGAAACGACCCACGGCCCGAGGGGAATCGGAACAATGTCACCCAGCGATGCCAACCGGGTGTCAGCGGTTTCGATTTGACGAAGCCCCGTTGCGTCAATGTTCTTCGCATCGGCGCCGTCGAGCGAAAGCGGCAAGAAACCGTTGATGAGAACCACAAACCCGGTGAGGAAGAGCCCGATCGCCGTGACAACCGCTCCACCGATCTGCATGTTTTGCAGCAGACCCACGACCATGAGAGCCGTGGCAACGATGTAGATGCCGGGACGGCCCGGTACGGGCAACCATTCAGCCACGATGAGACCGACGAGGCCGAGCACCAACGCTGGCGCGGCGCGCACATCGGTAAGTAAGGCAGATGATCCGCCCCGCAACAAGATCGCGAGAGCGGCCCCCGCCATTGCGGCGATAAGAACCAGAAACACTGTTCGCAGAGACTAACGCAAAGCAGCCGTAACAAAACCAGCAGGTCTACTCAGCTGGCAGGATTTTTTGCGCGATACACACGAATCGTCGGTCACCGAGCGCCCATTGCTCCTCGGTGGGCAGCAACTCGATCGCTTCCAACTCCGACGTTGCGTAGCGCTCCCCCACTCCGCCCTCGAACTGGGGAAGGCAGGCGGCAACTGCGGCCGGACGAAG
Organism: uncultured Acidimicrobiales bacterium; assembly: GCA_938029215.1. Lineage (GTDB taxonomy): Bacteria > Actinomycetota > Acidimicrobiia > Acidimicrobiales > SZUA-35 > JABDIY01. The sequence continues at coordinate 9,605 of CALHFG010000144.1, forward strand.
CTCCCGAAGCCCTGGCCAGCGGTCATCGGGACGGCCCGGACAGGGCGTCGCGAAGACCGGTTCCCTGGTTTCGGGCGGTTCCACAGCCAAACAGCCGTTGCTGTAGACGATGCCCACGCTCGAGCCTGCACAATCGACCACGGCGACGGTTTCCGATGACGGTATCGAGGTGGGTGGTTGCGGGGTTGGCAACTCGCTCCAACACTGCCCCGCCGTGAGGGCCAGGTGTTCGGCAACATCCAGGATCACCGGAGGGGTCGTGATGACCGGTTCGGTGGTCTCGACATCCTCACTGACGAGCGAGGTCGTGGTGGTCGAATTGGCGGAGGACCCACTGGAACAGGCCGTGACCGCAATCAAGACACCAAAGAGGAGCGACAGGCAACGAATCACGGGTCTACGTTATTGGCATGTGCCGAAACATAAAGCCACTGCACAACTTTGAGCCGCCGGCGACCGACATCGAAGTCGCCGACGCAGCCCTGCAATATGTCCGGAAGATCAGTGGCACCCGTTCGCCGTCGAAGGTGAACCAACCGGCGTTCGACGCGGCAGTAGCCGCCATCACCGTTGCCACTCGACAGTTGGTCGACTCGCTCGAAACCTCTGCTCCACCCCGCAACCGAGAGGCAGAGGCGGCTAAGGCCAAGGCACGCAGTCTGAAACGCTTCGGCTAGCAGCGGGAATGAGTTCGACCGCTCGTTCGTTAGAAGAGCATGTCTCCTAGGCTGAGTTCATGACCGAATCCAAGGATCGCCAGTGGGGGTTTCGAACCCGCGCGCTGCACGCAGGCGGAAGGCCTGACCCTCACACCGGGGCCCGGGCGGTGCCGATCTACCAGTCAACATCGTTTGTTTTCGAAGACACCGCTGACGCCGCCGACCTGTTCGCCTTGCAGAAGTACGGGACGATCTACAGCCGGATATCGAATCCAACCGTTTCCGCGTTCGAAGAGCGGGTAGCAAGCCTTGAAGGCGGTATTGGCGCCGTCGCCACCAGTAGCGGTCAAGCGGCAGAGTTTCTGGCCCTAACCACGCTGGCAGGCTCGGGGGATCACATAGTTGCCGCCTCGGGAATCTACGGCGGGTCCTACGCGCTGTTTACGAACACACTGGCGCGCTTTGGCATCACCACCACCTTTGTAGCCAACGATGATCCGGCGGCCTTCGAAGCGGCCATTACCGACGACACCAAGGCCGTCTACACCGAGATCATTGGGAACCCGGGCGGCACCGTCGCGGACCTCGAGGCGCTGGCCGATGTAGCCCATCGCCACAACGTGCCGCTGGTGGTCGACAGCACCTTTGCAACTCCATGGCTGTGCCGGCCGCTCGAACACGGTGCCGACATCGTCCTGCATTCGGCAACGAAGTTCATGGGCGGGCACGGAACCAGCATCGGTGGGGTGATCGTTGAGTCAGGTCGGTTCCCATGGGACAGTGGCCGCTTTCCTCGTTTGACCGAGCCGGTGCCTAGCTACAACGGGCTCTCGTGGGTGGGGAACTTTGGCGAGTATGCCTTCTGCACCGCACTGCGGTCTGAGCAACAGCGCGACGTCGGCGCCACCATGACGCCATTCAATGCGTTCATGTTGCTTCAGGGTCTCGAAACGCTTCCGCAGCGTATGAGCGAACACGTCGCCAATGCTCAGGCGGTGGCCGAGTGGCTCGACAACGACGACCGCGTGGCGTGGGTTGCGTTCTCGGGCTTGCCCGACAACCCCTCGCACGCGCTGGCGAAGAAGTACCTCCCGAAAGGGCCGGGCGCCATCTTCACCTTCGGAGTGAAAGCGCCCGATCCCCATACGGCTCGAAAGGCTGGCCAACGATTCATCGAGTCGCTCACCCTCATCAGCCATCTCGCCAACGTTGGAGACGCCAAGACCCTCGTGATTCATCCAGCCTCTACCACCCATCAACAACTGAGCACCGAAGCGCTCGAGACCGCCGGGGTCGGCACCGACATGATCCGACTCTCTATCGGGCTCGAAGATCTGGACGACATCCTGTGGGATCTGGATGAAGCACTGACCGCAGCCCAGGAAGTCCTATGAGCACCTTTCGGCAACCGTCCGCACTCGAGCGCAGGGAGATACTGGACAACGCCAAGTCGATTGCGATTATCGGCGCGTCCAGCAATCCCAGTCGTGCTTCGAACTTCGTCATGACCTACTTGCAAAGCAGCCTTTGCGACTTCGACCTCTACCCGGTGAACCCGCGCGAAGACGAGATCAACGGGGTGAAGTGCTACCCGAGCCTCGACGTGGTCCCCGTTGTCCCCGACATCGTCGACGTTTTTCGGGCGGCCGACGCATGTCCTGCGGTTGCACACGAAGCGGTAGCCAAAGGGGCCCAGACGCTCTGGCTCCAATTAGGCATCGTGAGCGAAGAAGCTGCCGAAATCGCACTGGCGGCCGGCCTCAACGTGGTGATGGATGCATGCACCAAGATTGAACATGCTCGATTTGCGGGCGGGCTACATCTGGCTGGGTTCGACACCGGCGTGATCGATTCGCGGCGCCACTAGGCGCTACAGCGAGACACAGGCGAGTGTGGTCCATGTTTGCGGAGCGGCGCCTCCACCCTGCCCTGTATCGGGATTCCAATACTCTGCGAACCCCGTAGCAACGGCGGCTCGCCGGAGCGAGTCCATCAGTGCGTCGGCCACGTCGTCACGACCTGCGCGGCGACCCGCAAGGGCCAATAGATAGGTGAGCTGGGGCCAATTTGGTCCGCGCCAGTAGGTGTCCGGGTCGAAAGACGGCTCGCCTCGATGCACGCCACAGGGGCCAAAAGGCGCCCCGTACGCATCGGGATCGAGCAGATCGTCAAATGCTTCTTCACGAGGGTCTACCAACAGCGCGAGCATCGCATCAAGCGTGCGTACCGTGCCCGAGCCTCCTCCGGGATCGGTCCACGTGCGTAGCCGTGGGTTCCAACGCACAGCCACCGACTCGGTGAGCTCGTCTATCCCTTTGAGCCTGCCCGCCAACGCTTCCAGTTCGGCAGCGTTGAAGGCCACGAGCGCGTTGTAACCAACCGACGACGACGAAAAGCTCGACGCCCCCTCGGCGATTTCGGTCACGAGACGGTGCTTGACTTCCCGCCATCGGTCGCGGTCGTAGCCACCGGGACACCAGTCGTCCCACCGAGCCGAGTCGTCACAGCCGGTTTCCCACGGGTGTTCCACCGAAACCATCCCGTGATCGGCAACCTTACCGAGCACATACTCCAGACCCCTTTGAGCCCGGCGAATCACGCTGGCCGAAATATCGAACCCGGCCTCGGATACGAACCGCAGCGCATGGCCATACATCGGCGGCTGCGTAATTGTGGAAACCATCGGTCGACCCCAGAAGTCTTTGCCCGCCTCAGGATCTGACCAGTAGGTCATATGGGGCACAAAGCCATCGCCCCGCTGACTGGCGAGAACTGATTCGAGCTCTTGCACGCACCGATCGTCGCCCAAAGCTGCCCATGCCACGGAATGGAAACACGAATCCCACAGCCACTGATGTGGGTAGGTGTCTTGATTGGGGACACAAAAACCTGGATCGCTGTGCCACGCAGCATCCAGTACAGCTCGGCAGCGTTCGTCCAGTTCCACCAAGACACTGTGCCAACTGCAAGCCCGCGTTCGCGTGATCAGCGCTCAGACAATTGCCGCATGACGCAGTGTGAACGCACCGCAAATTCTCCCTGCACAACATTTTTGCCGGTGATGCGGCGACACTGATGCGATGGGAACGATTGCGATGATCTCGTTTCGGCTTGGCGGAACCGACGGGGTTTCCATCGTCGCCGATCGCTGGGCGCGCATCCTCACCGATCATGGGTGGGACATCGTCACCGTCGCTGGAGAGGGACCGGTCGATCGCCTCGTGTCTGGTTTGGAAATCGACGCGGCCGAGCCCCCTCAGTCCAGTGAGGTAGAGGCCGCACTCGATGGCGTCGACCTCGTGATCGTGGAAAACCTGCTCACGATCCCGATGAACCTGCCCGCTTCCGGGGTCGTTGCCGACGTGCTGCGGGGACGACCCGCCCTGATCCACCACCACGATCCGCCGTGGCATCGTGACCGCTTCGCCCACATCACCCAACTCCCGGTTGATGACCCCGCGTGGAAGCACGTCACGATCAACAAGCTGACGGCCCAGCAGTACGCCGACCGTGGATTCCAAACGCGAACCCTGTACAACCCGTTTGATGTTGAAGAGCCCCAAGGTCGACGCCTCTGGGAACGGGACCGAATCTTCGACGAAGCCGATGTGAACCCCGAGACCGCCCTCCTCGTCAGCCACCCGGTGCGAGCAATCGAACGCAAGAACGTCCCGGAAGCCTTGAACATCTGCACGTCCGTAGCCGCCGCCACCGGACGCGAGGCGGTGTATTGGCTGCCGGGTCCCGCCGAGGAGGGGTACGCCGACACGCTGGCGCACCTGCTCGATTCAACCGAGCTGGCGGTTGTACGGTCGGCCCCGACATCGATGGCCGACCTTTACGCAGCGTCGGACCTTGTGGTCTTTCCGAGCACGTGGGAAGGCTTCGGCAACGTCCCCGTGGAGGCATCGATCCATCGCCGCCCTGTAGTCGTCGGCGACTACGCCGTGGCCGAGGAACTGGGTCAGCTGGGATTCCGATGGTTGCAGGCTCACAACCAGGCGGCGATCACCCACGCCGTCAGCCACCCGGCCGCCTATGCTGAGGAGGCTGCCCACAACCACGCCGTGGCCAGCGAATTTCTAAGTGTGAAAGTAGTGGGCGATCAGATGAAGTCGTTGTTTACAGAGTTCGGATGGAGCCCATGACCATCTCAGGCCGCCAATACGCCGACGATCCAGTCCGTGCCCAACGCGAAAAAGTTCGCACGTGGGTGAGCTACGGGATGCGAAGTGGAACCGCCCTGTTCGGCATCGCGAGCACCGTTTTGATCATGGCATTGTTGCTGGGGACGCTGAACGGACTGACCACCGGCATCGTGCTGGCATGCATCATCTTGGGTTCGATAGCCCTCGCGCCGGCAATGGTGTTCCACTACGGCGTTAAGGCCGCCGATCGCGAGGACCGGGCGGCGGGCCGACAGTGACCGAACTCCACCCGAGCGGCTCCCGCTCCGATAGCGCTGCGCCCACCGACGGGGAACGCCTTCCCGCTGCGGCCCGACGCGAACAGCTTCTCGCCGTTGGCCGGGAAGTGTTTGCCACCAAGGGCTTCCACGACACCGCAATGACCGACATGGCTCGAGCCGCCGGTGTCACCAAGCCCGTGCTGTACCAGCACTTCGATTCCAAGCGAGATCTGTACGGGGCGATCCTCACCGACGTAAGCGATCACCTCACCACTGCGGTATTCACCGCCGCGATGGCAGGCGAGGGTCCTCGGGGGCAGGTCAGCTCCGGTGTGCACGCCGCCGTCGACTTCATCGCCGCAAACCCCTACGGCTTCCAGGTGCTGCTGGCCGCAGGCAGCTCCAACGATGACGAATGGCAACGCATTGCTCACGGTTGGCGTAACTCCATGGCTGATCAGATTGCCGAGCTCATTGTGGTTGAGGGCATGAGCCGGTCTCACCAGTTGGCACTGGCCTACGGCGTTGTCGGCATGGTGGAGTCGATGGCCAGCTATTGGCTGGCCGCCGATGCACCCGAGCTCGATGCCACCCAGCTGGCCGAGGATCTCACCGCCCTGGCCTGGGGTGGCCTCCGCGGCCAATCCTGAACGATGATTGGTTCTCATGAAACGAGAGCCAACTCCCGAAGGCGACGCCCCCAACGGAAAGCGCTATGAATCGGTGTGGGACTTCCCGCGTCCACCGGCGCTCGAACGAGTCCCGTGGAGCGTCCGAGTACAGCACGGCGGACTGGACATTGTCGACGCGCCGTGGGCATATCGGGTCCTGGAGACCAGTCAACCACCGGCGTATTACGTATCGCCGGAGTTCATTGATCAACAATTGATCGAGTCGAGCCCGAAGGGCTCGTTCTGCGAGTGGAAGGGAATGGCGAGCTATGGCTCGGTCATCGCTGGCGACCTTCCTGCGGCCGACGCCTGTTGGACCTACCGGGAACCGACACCGGGTTTCGCCCCGATTGCGGGTTTTTGGGCTTTCTACGCACAGGCCCTCGACGCATGTTTTGTAGATGAGGAACAGGTTCATCCCAACCCCGGGAGCTTCTATGGTGGCTGGATGACAGCGCAGGTCACTGGACCGGTAAAGGGCGCACCAGGGACGCTTCACTGGTAGTCAAGATTTATTTGTCAATGGCGTTGACAAAATGCTAGGTTGGCCTCATGAAGATCGCTCTTACCGGTGCCAGTGGGTTTGTTGGCTGCAACATCGCCAAGACTCTGACCGACCGCCACGGTGACGACGTGATCGCTGAACGGGTGGACATGACCGACCGGGCTGCGGTTGAACATCACATCCTCGACCACAAACCTGACGCCGTAATTCACTGCGCGATCCTCAACGACTGGGACCGGATGTGGGGCGATCGCCGGTACGCCTGGGAGTGCTATGTGGAAGCAAGCCGCTACTACACCGAAGCGGCCCAGCAGGCCGGTATCCCCTGTGTCGTCGTGAGCACCGATTGGGTATTCGATGGCACCCGCGGAAACTACACCGAAGACGACATTCCCAACCCGACCAACTTCTATGGGTTCCTCAAAGCGGCCACCGAACTGGTGGCCATCGAACGAGGAGCCACCATCGCTCGGGTCAGCGGCGTAAACGGCCCCCACTGGGCCCGGCCAACAACGCCGCGAGCACAAGATCCCGGATTCGGCTACTTCGTCGCGTCGATCGTCGATGCACTCGAAGTTGGCAAACGCTTCACGGTGTGGGAATCGCCGCTAATCAACAGCAAGGCGTCGCCGTCGCTCGCATCGATGTGTGGTGAGGTGATGCGTACCGCACTTGTCACCCCGCACATGGACGGCAAGATCGTGCATTGCTGCGGGTCCGAGTCGGTGACGCGCCGGGAGCTCGCGATGCAAACATGCGAGGTGTTCGACCTCGACCCCGATCTGCTTGACTTCGCCGACCCCCCGGCCACCGAACTCGAGGGAAAGGTCTTCCCGCACGACACCTCCCTCGATGCAAGCTGGACCTCCCGGACCTTGGCCACTCCCCTCCCAACGGTCCGGGAGCTTCTGGAAGGGTTCCGCCACGAACGGACCACCGGACAGTTGGCACACCTGTAGATTCCTTGTGTGGATTTGAGTGATATCGATGCCGAAACGATCGAAGAGATCGTGGTCCGTTGCAGCCGCAAGGCGCTTGAGTACTTCCGGGTCGACACCACCGACCTGATCGTTGAGAACAAGCTGGCTGAGGGCTTTGACCCCGTCACCGCAGCAGACAGAATGGTTGAACGGTTACTGCGCGAGGATCTGGTGGCCGCGGTTGGCGAACTGCCGGTTATCGGCGAAGAAGAGGGCGTCACCGGCGACCCAACCAAGGGTTTGGCCTGGATCATTGACCCCATCGATGGAACCCGGGCCTTCATTAGCGGGCAGCCTCAGTGGGGCACCCTGCTCGGCCTGCTCGAAGACGGCGAACCCGTGGGAGGCTGGGTCCATCTTCCCGTTCTAGACGAGACCCACTGGGCCCTGGGCGACACATCGGGAAGTGTCCTCAACTCCAGCCGCAACGGCTTTGTATCCCATTGCGTCTCTTTGGCCGACGCCACGTTGGTCAGCACCCATCCGAGCATGTTCGAAGGCATCGACGGTGAACGATTCTGGGAGCTCGAGGGATCGGTGAAACTCAGCCGATTCGGCGGCGACTGCCATAACTACGCACTTCTGGCCAACGGCGACATCGACCTGGTGGTCGAGAACCAAATGGAAACCTACGACATCCTCCCGTTGGTTCCAATCGTCGAGAACGCTGGTGGCATCGTCACCGATCGTTTCGGCGACCCACCGCTAGAGGGCGGCATGGTTATCGCTGCGGCCACCAGAGAGCTTCACGCCGAAGCCATGGCGATGATGCGCTAACCATCCTCGGATGGACAGTCGGTCAACTGTTTGGGTCGACACTCCGTTTGCTATACATCGAACATGGCAAACTCGGCTGCTCGCCGCTTCGCTCAGGCGCTTCGCATCGCCGGAGCAGACATGGCGTTCGGGGTTCCTGGCGGCGGTCCAAACCTAGACGTGGTCGAGGCCATGCAGGCCGAGGGGATCCGCTTTGTTCTTGCTCATGGCGAGACGGCAGCATGCATCATGGCTTCCACGTATGGCCACGTTTCAGGCAAGGTCGCACCGACCATCGTCACACGCGGACCGGGAGCAGCCGCGGCCGTCAACGGCGCCGCACAGGCAACTCTTGATCGCCAACCGCTGGTGCTGGTCACCGACACCGTGCCGTCGGCGACGAGAGACCGGGTGGCCCATCAGCGAGTCAACCAGCGTGCACTGTTCGCGCCAGTCACAGTTGGGGGCCTGACGTTCGGCGAAAACACACACGACGCCGACCTCGCATCCGCGATCTCGCGAGCGACAAGCTGGCCCCGAGGTGCTGTTCATGTCGACTACGACGCCGCGGCCGGAGGTCCAACGCTCTTCGACCCTTCTTGGCCACAGTCGCCGCCCGAACGCAACTCCGAACTCCTGGCCGCGATGGCCGAAGTTGTAGCCGAATCCAACTATCCCGTGATCCTTCTGGGCGTGGGCGCATTGGACGCGGCCGACGCCCTGTCTCCACTGCTTTCTGCCTTCGGAGCCCCGGTCCTCAGCACCTACCAAGCCACCGGAATCGTGGGAACCGAGGATGTTCTGTGCGGAGGCCTTTTTACCAACGGAGCTTCAGAGCGGGAACTGTTGTCGCGGGCCGATCTCATCATCACCGTTGGACTAGACCTCGTGGAGCCGATCCCAACAGCCTGGCCTTACACCGTCCCGGTTCTGTCGATTGCACCAACGGAAACGACAGAAAACTACATGCCACGAGCGTTCGAGGCAGTCGGCGACGTTGCAGCATTGTCGGCTGAGCTCTTGCAGGGCAGCCACCGCTGGCCAGCAAACGCAGGAGCTCACCACCGTGATTCCTGCAGGCATCTACTCCATCCCACGCCGATGGAGTTGGGTCCGGTGGATTTAGTCCAAGCTGTAGCCGGTTGTGCCCCTGCCAAGCTCACCACGACCGTAGACGCAGGGGCACATTTCTTGGCGGTCATGCCGTTCTGGCCAGTAGCCGAACCAAACCGGCTGCTGATCTCCAACGGACTAGCGACCATGGGCTACTCGGTGCCCGCTGCCATCGGTGCTGCGCTCGCCCGGCCCGGTGAACCGGTCCTCAGCTTCGTAGGAGACGGTGGACTGGGGATGGTCCTGGCCGAATTGGAGACAATCGTTCGCTTGAATTTGCCGATTACGGTCGTGGCGTTCAACGACGCATCGCTCAGCCTGATCGAAATCAAACAGAAGACCAACGATGGCAACCGCGATGCCGTGGGATACAACCTCACGAATTTTGCTGAGGTCGCAAAGGCAATGGGGATGGATTCAGCGATCGCGAAAACAACGGACCAGGTGGCGGCAGCGCTCGGAACGAATTGGAACCGTCCCCGCTTGATCGACGCTCGCGTCGACCCCACCCCGTACCGACATTTGATCTCGGTCACCCGAGGTAGCTAGGTTGACCTAAACGAATTCAACAGGGGGAATCATGGTACAAGTGTCGAAATTCCTGGATCTTCGAGAGGGCGTGCAAGCCAACCAGTTCACGGTTGGCGATCGCGATCAAATCGATTCCATCAGCGATCTGGACGAGACCTACAAACAGCTCATGGATAAACCATTGGCTTGCGTGATGGCAGTCATGGGCAATGACGGTCGCCCAAACTTGACCCCCATGTGGTTTGACTACGAGGGCGACAAGGTCCTGATCAACGTTGCTAGCCATCGCAAGAAAACCAGTTGGATTCGCAACAATCCCCAGGTGTCCATTCTCATCATGAACCCGGAGAACATGTACCACTGGATGAGCCTGAAGGTCACCGTCGAACGAGAAATCGCCGAGAGCGATCCCGACGAGGGCCAATGGGTGACCGACCAGTTGAACCGCATTTGGCAGAAATACATGGGACCCGACGCTGGTGACGAGTACGCCATCCGGGATCCTTCGTTCGAAGAGACCCGGGTTCTGTTCGAGTGTTCGGTCGACCGAATCGCAACCTTCGGCGTGCCGGGCTAAGACACACGCCGTTGGTCACCGCCCGAGTTGGAATAATTGGAGGCTCACTCGGTGGGTTGAGCGCGGCCTGCCTCTTGCGTGATGCCGGCCACGACGTAACCGTCTTCGAGCGGTCATCATCCGAACTCGAAGAACGCGGGGCTGGCATTGGATTTCTCAAAGCTACCTACCGGTATTTGGATGAGCGGACTGCTGTTAACCCGGCCGACATCAGCGTTGAGACCAGTCATATTCGATATCTGAATCGTGACGACTCAGTGGCGCACGAGCACGAACACGCCTACCTCTTCAGTTCGTGGAACGCCGTCTACCGGAAGATGCTGGACGCGTTCGGCACCGATCGCTATGCGTTAGGCCACGAATGTGTGGACTTCGAATCCAATCCTGGTTCAGCCACTGCGACATTCTCCAACGGCACCACGTTTGAGGGCGATGTCATCGTCGCCGCCGATGGGATCGGTTCGCTGTTCCGGTCTCGCCTGATGCCCGATTCGACCCCGAGCTACGCCGGGTACGTCGCCTGGCGAGGCATGGTGCCCGAATCGCAACTGCCCGGACCCGTCACCGAGCGCCTCGGCGACGCGATTACGTACTACGTGTACGCCAACAGCCACATCTTGATCTACCCAATCCCAAGCGTGAGCGGCTCAACCGCCCCGGGAGATCGGCTCGTCAACTTTGTTTGGTACCGCAACTATATGGAAGACGGCGACCTATCGAACCTGTTGACCGACCGCAACGGCCGCCAACGGGAGCTATCGGTTCCCCCCGGAGCCGTAGCTCAACACCATGTCGATGAAATGAAAGCCCAAGCGGCCGGTCGCCTCCCGGCGCTGTTGGCTTCGGTTGTTGCCGCAACCGAACAGCCGTTTCTGCAGGTCATCTATGACATCGAGGTCGACAGGATCGTGTTCGATCGGGTTTGTCTGCTGGGGGACGCTGCCTTTGCGGTTCGTCCCCACGCAGCCGCCGGGACGGCAAAGGCAGCCGACGATGCGTGGGTGCTAGCTCAGGCCTTTGACCAGCACGACACGATCGATGGAGCTCTCGCCGCGTTCGAGCCTCCGCAAGTACGTTTGGGGCATGAGTTGTTGGAGCGCACTCGACGAATCGGTTTTCGGTCCCAGGTCGAGAACTCCTGGACGCCGGGAGATCCCGAGTTCATCTTCGGATTGCATCGGCCAGGCGAATGACTGACACCCACCTGGCGGCAGAACGTATGGCCGAGCGGGTAGCTGAGCTTCTCGACAGTCTCAGCCCCGACCAACGTGTGGCAGCAACATGGTCGTTCCCCTCCGACGACGAACGCAGGCTGTGGTTCTATACGCCAACCGATCACGGCGGCCTGCCCCTCTCCGAGATGTCCTCTCGCCAGCACCGGTTGGTACATCGGCTCTTGGCTGCAGCGCTTTCCGGTCCGGGGTACAACACCGCTGCCCTGATTCTGGGTCAGGAGAATATTCTTGATTACACGGACGGCTTCACGACCGACTTTGGCCGTGAGCGAGGTCGAGACCCGATGCTGTACTGGGTCGCGGTGTTTGGCGAGCCCGGAGAAGGAACGTGGGGATGGCGCTTCGGTGGTCACCATCTCTCGCTGCATTTCACCATCGTCGATGGACGGGTGGTTTCGACCACACCGTGTTTCATGGGCGCCGACCCCGCACGCGTCGCGCTACTTGGCCCACACCTACATCGTCCCCTGGGTGGCGTGGAGGACTTGGGCCGGGAACTCGTACGGTCCCTAGACCCGACGCAGCTTCGCCAAGCCATCGGGTCCCCCGTGGCCCCCACCGACATCATCGGCAGCAACCGCTCGACGCTGTCGGAGGGCGATCAGTCGTTGCCGCTCCCTGTTATCTGGCGGGGACGGTTCGAGGCCGAACTGGACGCCGTGCTTGCCAACATGCAACGCAAGACCGACGAGGCCCTGGGGTTCACAGCCAAGCACGCTCGGTCACTGTCGTTCTCGGCCCGACCCCGAGGGATTCCGGCTTCGGATCTCGACGCGGACCAACGAGAGATTTTGCGCGCGGTGCTGGAGACCTATGTGGGCCGAATCAGCGACGACCTCGCCGATGAACAAATGGCAAAAGTCGAAACGCAGTTCGACGGGCTGCATTTCGTTTGGGCGGGCGACATCGACGCTGGCCTCCCCCACTACTACCGAATCCAGGGCGGCGACCTCCTGGTCGAATACGACAATGCTCAACGATCGGGAAACCACGTCCACACAGTGTGGCGCGACCTGTCGCTCGATTTCGGCGGAGACCCGCTGGCCGAGCACTACACCCAGGGCGATCATCGGCACTAGCCCGGTCAGAGCAGCAGGTTGATTCGCTCCGCAGAAGCGCGGACCATCTTCTCGAACTCTTCCGCCCGTGAACCAGGAAACCGGAACGAGGGCCCGTAAATGTTTACTCCACCTACAACGTCGCCAGATGAGGCAATCAAGGGGGCCGACAGAGATGTAATCCCCACTTCCAGCTCGTCGACGGTCCAGGCGATACCGGTGAGCTGAACGTCCTCGATGCGCTCGCGCAGGGCTGCGGCACTGGTGATCGACTGGGCGGTTCGGCCTTCGAGATCACGTGACAGGTAGTTCTCCAACGCATCTTCGGGCCATGACGCAAGCGCGACCAGACCCGACGACACCAGATGCATCGGCAGGCGAGTGTCAACCCAGTCGCTCAGCTGGACCGAGGTCTCGGGGCGCTCCTCGGCGATGTAGTGAACGACATAACCCGAGGTCACTGAGAGTCCGGCTGCCTCGCCTGACTCGTCTGCCAGCTGACGCAGCTCATCCCCTGCAAGGGCGGCGAGGCTGCGGTTCGCATCCACACCCGACGCGATCGTTACGATCCCGGGACCGATGCGGTAGAGGTTCATGTTGTCGATTCGCTCGACGGCATCCAATCCCTCGAGCGTCGCCAGCAACCGGGAGGTGGTCGAGATCGGCAGCTGCACGAACCGTGCTAACTCGCTGAGGGTCGAAGGGCCCCGCGACAAGGCATCAAGGATGCTGAAGGCTCGCTCCACACTTTGAACTGCAGTTGCCACTTCGCCTCCTTCGGCCGACACGCATCGGGACCGAAGTCTGCCCGATGCGTTGACGCTTTCCACCATACGATAACTTTCCATCTGTTGGAAATCGGAAGGAATCTTGTGGCACAATAGTCCTCGGCGACATCGTGACACCTGACACGGCTTCGCAGGCACCGAGTCGGTGCAGTTCCGTCCCCTATCCAAGGGGTCAAACCATTCCCAGGAGGTGCCCCCGTGTCCGAAGAATTCGACGAGATCGACCTGTCTACCTTGAGCGACGAGGACCTCGTTGCCCAGATGCATGATGATCTCTACGACGGTCTTGCCGACGAAATCGCCGAGGGAACCAACATCCTGCTCGAACGTGAGTGGGGCCCAGACAAAGTTCTAAATGATGCGCTCGTCGAAGGCATGCGGATTGTGGGCATCGACTTCCGAGACGGCATCCTGTTCGTGCCCGAGGTTCTCCTTGCCGCCAATGCCATGAAGGCGGGGATGGCCATCCTCCGCCCGCTTCTCGCCGAGACCGGAGCCGAGTCGGTCGGCAAGGTAGTCATCGGAACCGTCAAGGGCGACATTCACGACATCGGGAAGAACCTCGTCGCCATGATGCTCGAGGGTGCCGGATTTGAAGTGATCGACATCGGCATCAACACCGACGTCGACGAGTACCTCGAAGCGCTCGAGACGCACAAGCCTGACATTCTGGGGATGTCTGCGCTGCTGACCACCACGATGCCGTACATGAAGATCGTGATCGAGACCTTGAAGGAGAAGGGCATTCGCGACGAGTACATCGTGCTGGTCGGCGGTGCTCCTCTGAATGAGGACTTCGGTTCGGCCATCGGGGCCGATGCCTACTGCCGCGATGCATCGGTCGCGGCGGAGACCGCAACCGCGCTGGTAACCGCCAAGCGCGCCGCGTCGTAAGAGAATCCCGCCGGTTCCGATTCGTGACTGCGGATACTTCCACCGGACCGGCGTTGGATCGGCCCCGAGTTCTGATGTTGGCCTGTGGAGCCCTGGTGCGCGAACTCCAGGAGATCTTCGCGGCCAACGGGCTCGACAACTTCACTCTTGAGTGTCTGCCAGCCCAGTGGCACATGACCCCGGCCAAGATTCCGGGTGGGCTCCGGCAACGGCTGGACGACAAGGCCGACCAGTTCGATCAGGTGATGATCGGCTACGCCGACTGTGGCACCGCTGGTGAAGTGGATCGAATCGCCGAGGAGTACAACGCCGTCCGGATTCCCGGCGAGCATTGCTTCGAGTTTTTTGCTGGCCGCGACACCTTCGCCGCGTTACACGATGCCGATCCGGGCACGTTCTACCTGACCGACTACCTGGTTCGGTACTTCGATCGGGTCGTGATCGCCGGTCTCGGGTTAGACCGGCACCCGGAGCTCCTGGACGCCTATTTCGGCAACTACAACAAGGTCGTGTATCTCTCCCAGCAGCCCGACCCCACCCCCGAGCAGTTGTCGGCAGCCCGGGCTGCTGCGGCCCGGCTCGGCCTGAGCTTTGAACATCTCCCCTCCGGCTTTGGTGAATTGGAGGAAGCAGTGGTTTCCTTTGCCTCGGCGCCTTCCCCGAGTCGCGACAGGTCCCCTCCCCTCCCCCCCCAACGATTGAGAGCACCATCATGAGCCCACGCGCCGGCCGCCGGGCCCGAGCTTCGAAGCCAGAACTGGTCACGATCTTCTGGCGTGACATTCCGGCCCAGGTCACCGCCTCGTCGGGCGACGACCGCGTGAAGGTACTGCTCGACGCCCGCTTCCAGCATGCGATCGACCGGGCCGCGATGGTGGCCGGAAAAAGCGACACCCAGAGCTACGTTGCCGAGTGGCGCCGCGAGGTGAAGCCCTTCGATGGCGATCCCCAGACCGCGGCCGAAGCCGAAGCGGAACAGGTGAACGCCGCCTACGATGCCGACACCATCGAAGCCCTCGTCCGCTCCGGAGGTGTGGCCGAGGGCAAGGCCGCGGGCACCGAGGGAAACACAGAGATGAGCGAGAGCGAGCCCGCTCCGGTCGACGATGCCTGACCCGTCGTTGCCACCGGATCGCGAGAGCACCGACTCCGACATCGCGCCAGTGGAGGTCGTCTTCACCCCATCGGGCCGGCGAGGTCTGGTGGCCCACGGCACCACGGTGTTGGAGGCGGCGCGCCAACTCGGCGTTGATCTCGACACCGTGTGCGGCGGTCGGGGGATCTGCGGCCGCTGCCAAGTTTTGGCTACCGATCCAACCGGGCTGAGCGGTCCGGCCGCCATCGAAACCGACTACCGGGGCAAGCGCCCGCTCGCACCCGACCATCGCCTCGGGTGTGCCGCCCAGATCCTCGGCTCCGCATCAGCTGCGGACGCCGCTGACGAATCGGTCGGCGAAGTGGTCATCGATGTTCCGGAGGCGAGCCAGATCCACCGTCAGGTGGTGCGCAAGAGCGTCAATATCGACGACCTGGAGATCGATCCGGTCGTCACGCTGCACTACCTCGAGTTGGGTGGGTCCGAGCTGGAGGATCGAGCCGAGGAGGATCCGGGTTCGGCTCCAGCGGTCGATGATCGCATTCTTGAGGCGCTGGCGACGCAGTGGGATCGACCGGACGTAGCGGTAGCACCCTCGGCTCTTTCGCAGCTCCATCACGCGGCCTCAGCCCGCGACGGTGAGATGACAGTCGCCGTGCGGGGCGGCCACCACTCCCCCGCGGGCACGGTGGTTGGCGCCTGGCCCGGCTTTGTTGATCGGATCGTCGGGGTGGCGGTAGATCTGGGCTCGACCACGATCGCCGGCCATCTGTGCGACCTGGCCAGCGGCGAGGTGTTGGCCAGCGGCGGCCG